>DEQQ01000078.1 GCA_002360455.1 Saprospiraceae bacterium UBA3362 | reverse complement strand
TATCCGGATCGTTTTTATCCATTACTACAATGGCGTAAGCTCCTACAACGCGCGACAGAGCTTTGCGCACAGCGTCTTCGAGTGGAAGGTCATCCACTTTTTGGATTTCTTCTATAAAATGAACCAGTACCTCAGTATCAGTTTCTGAGCGGAACTCATGGCCCAGTTGTTTGAGCGCTTCTTTGAGCGTTGCGTAATTTTCAATAATTCCGTTGTGAATTAATGCCAATCTATCTGTAGAAGAAAAATGGGGATGGGCATTAATATCATCCGGCTTCCCGTGGGTAGCCCAACGAGTATGTCCCATGGCCAAAGTCGAAAACAACTGCTTTGACTCGGTATGATCCACCAGCTCTTGGACTTTGCCCTTTTTCTTGAAGATTTTGATTTCATTATCCTCCATAAGTGCTATTCCAGCACTGTCGTAGCCACGATATTCCAAACGCTTGAGGCCATCAATGATAATTGGGTAAGCGTTCTTTTGTCCGATATAAGCAACAATTCCACACATATTAGTTACAAATGTAATGTGTATTTATTATAGTTTAGTTTATTTTATTCAAAAAAAATCAGGATTAAATGAATACAATATTATTCATTTAAACTGAAGTAATTTGCATCTGTATTCAAATTGAAAAGACCTATTCGTCTTCCTTTTGTTGCCAATCTTCGATGAAGTAAGTCTCTGTATTGAGTTGTTGTCGCTTCATTTTTTAGTTTGCAATTTAAACTATGTTCAACGATCACTCAAGTATTTCTTCTCTTCCCCCGGATATACAAAAAGTTCATTTATGAATAATAGCATTCAAAATAACAATCAACCTGTGTTGATTTAGCATTTCATTATCCAAGTCACTCATAGAACAAAACAACTACAGCAATAAAAAGATCAAAGGATCTATCTATTCAGATATGGTAATGCTTAACTTTGATTTTAAAGACGGATCGGCATATTGGGATCCATAAAACATCGCTCGAGCTGCAGACTCCGGTTTATAGAGCGGTGTAATAATCAAATCTATATCTTTTTTACTTCTAAATGCAGAAATAAAATGAGCACTAAGATTCATTTTATATTTATAGAATTGGGAGCCTTGAGGCAAAAATGGATTTCCTCCAAATTGAGATCGCAATACTGCCAAATTGGTTATTCCCGAAAGCACGTCTGTAATTGGGATTGGCACTTTGGAGCCGGTGGTCAAATCTTCGAGGATAACATACTCACAAAGAGGAAATAATTTGGAATCATCTCCGGGAAGTTTGGGAACTGTAAGTTCCAATACAGCAAAATTAATAAACTTGCCCTCTAGTGCCGGATTGTATGGAATCTTGAGTCTGGTGTCAAAACCGGCAGCTCCATCCATAAAAACAAAATCTTGATCAGTACCATTGATAAACGATTCTACTCGCGCACCTTGATAGGAGTTGGTATAAATTGGCACCTTAACAGAAAGGTTAGAGAATACAAAATCAAAAGCCAATTGAGAGGTATCCCCTTTATAATAGAGAGTGATTTTACTTTCTACATTTTCCGGTTTAAATGCAATGACGCTCTGAGCATTTTTTGCAACAATGGCCAATCCTTGAAAAGCTTTTACAAAATAATCTGCAGAATTATAGGTTGTATCGTGGAAGGATCTTAAAATTGACATAAACTTCCCGGTATCCATTGGGATACGCAGTTGAGGTAAAAGCTTGCTTGTAATTTTATTTAATGTTACACTTACAGAGTCTTTAGCATTGGCAACAACATTTTTTATTTCTCCGAGTTTGTTGTTGGAAATTTTTACCTGATCCTTCATTAAATAAGTTTTGTTGGCGTCCAAAAACTCTTCCAACTGATATACTTCAATATCCATTGGTTTTGATCTATCACCATAAAAGGATAATGAATCATAACGCAAAGAAAAAACGATAGAATCTATAGGTCGTTTTAAAAAATCCAAAGGGTTGACCGGAACAAATCGAGGTTGAATGGCAAATGCATAATCTTTGGATCCAAAAAGAGGGTCATCAAGATGTCCCACCATGAAGGTTTTAAGAGAGTTGGAAGGCGGAGTGAAGGATGGAATACTGTCTGTCTGGATATAGGTTAAACTGTGAGAGAACGTATCAATCCCTTTTGCATAAATCCACTCGTCTTGGAGCAACTCATTGCCTACTGTATCAGGTTCGTTACATCTTATAAAACCAATCAATGAGCATATTGATACCAACAAACCTAATTTCAAATTGAACTTCATGTAGAACGAGTTGTGAGTTTAACTAACGTAGAATCAAATAAAATTCTTATAAAACTGAATATAAGATGGTAAAAAGTTTTCAGCTTCAGTTTGTAAAAAAGGCTTTTTTAGGTCTTTTATTGCCGTCTCCAGGTTCTCGCTCAAGGTAGCGCTTCCGTTTATGATTCCATCAGAATATTGAATAGCGCCTTTTTGTAAGCTGATTCCTACGCCATTTTTGTATGCCGCCAATTGATCCGGTTTCAGATTATTGATGGCTGCTTTTCTAATAAACTCATCAGAAAAGGTAGATTCTATAGTATTTTCATACAATGATGTAATCACCTTGCAGCCTTTGAAAATAGGATCATTTTTGTAAGCCGACTTTAAATAAAAAGGAACTAAATGAGTCATCCAGCCGTGACAATGAACAATATCAGGAGACCATCCAAATTTTCTTACCGTTTCTAAGGCTCCTTTACAAAAGAAGACCATCTTTTCTTGATTGTCTTGGAATGGTGTACCATCCTCTGCCGTAAAAACGAATTTCTTTTTAAAAAATTCATCATTGTCCAAAAAATAAACTTGGATTCTGGATCCCGGTAATGAAGCAACTTTTATAATAAGCGCATAATCATCATCGTCTATAATGATGTTCATTCCTGACAATCGGACCACCTCATGCAGTCTGTGTCTTCGTTCGTTGATCACACCAAAACGAGGCATTAATATTCTGATCTCCATGCCTTCATCTTGCGCAGCTGCGGGCAATTTTTGGATCAAAGTGCCAATGCCATCCAAATCAAGATAAGGGTCCATTTCCTGTGTTATAAACAGGATTCTTTTTTTCGTCATACCTCAAGTAAGGCTAATTTTCAAAATGGTGTGCAAAGATACTACTATTTTCTTGCATTTTTTCAAAATCTAATTTCAATTTTTTTTATCTAATTGAAAATCAATCAGTTGATTAAATTAAAGTAATGAGTCTAATAGAAAAGCCTGGCTCTTTGTGAATAAACGCATGAGGCTTTACACTTAATAAAATAAGATCAAGCCCGATATCATGCCATAGGCTCGCCCTAATAGAAGAAAAATTTCTCACAAAATAAAATTTAAATAGGATGTAATTCAATTCGGTTTTAGCTCATTTTGATAATAATAAAAAAGACCCTTCCAAAGTTTGGAAGGGTCTTTAAGTCAGAAAGTCTATTTTCCTTTTAGTGAGTGATCGTTATCTTCTCAGTCAAGGATTTATTCTTGTTTGTTGATCTTAAGATATAAACACCTGAGTTGAATTGCTTGATGTCTATCTTAATCTGCTCGTTATTGCTGTTATTAGAAAGTCTTACAGTTTGATTGTAAACGACCTTACCGCTTAGATCCATTAATTCAACTTTAATCAGATCATTAGTTTCAGAATTGATATTTACATTCAAGTCGGTATTTGCCGGATTAGGATAAGCAAACATGTTCAATTGAACTTTGCTCTGTAAATTGATTGCAATGATATTGCTGTAATTGTAAGTACCATCTAAATCAATCATTCTTAATCTGTAATAATATGTTCCACCAAATGGAAGATTATTATCTGCAAAATCATACACAGGAGAATTCACTGCAGCGACAGAACCCACTTCAGTAAATGCTTTTTCTGAAGAGTGTCTTCTCTCTACTGCATAACGATTTACATTTACCTCATTGGCAACAAGCCAATCCAATTCATTTACTCCGTTGGAATGTCTTCCAGTAAATGAAATAAGATCTAAAGGAAGTGCAGAATTCACTATACCTGCATCATAAGTAAAGTTGTCTGTTACTCCTACAGTAAACAATGCAGTTGTACCGCTTCCGTTGGTTCCATTGACATCACTGTCAGTGGCATCTAAAGTATTTCCTGATACATTGGCCAATGTAAATACATATCCTGATGGTGGAATAAATTCAAGGTAGTATGAACCTCCAGGAGCAACACAGAACTCGTATTCACCATTAGATTTGGTTGTAGTCGTTTGTGCAATGCTTCCGTTTGAATTCCTTAGATTTACTGTAACGTTAGCTTGACCTAACTCAGTTCCATCTTGAATACCATTCATAAATCCTACTGATCCTTTTGTACCTGTACCTATATCATTCCATACAAAGTTACCAATTTTCACACAAGCAAAAATTCCTGCATCAACGTCTCTATTATTTGTATTGGCAAGTATGCTTATCAAACTTGTAGTATTTGTACCGTTTGCTCCGGTAACATCCGAATCCAAATTATCTGTTGTTGCATTTGGAGTAGTTACAATGTAAGTGGAAGGAATATCAAACTTCACATAATAATTTCCTACCGGTAGATTGGTAAACTCGTACCATCCTGCTTGACCTGTAGAAGGATTATTAGTAGTTATTTTTGTTCCGTAAACTGTACCATTTGCATTATACAATATCACAGTAATTTCATTGATGCCTACTTCTGTTGGATCTTGAACACCGTCTCTATCTGCATCTATCCAAACGTAATCTCCGATAGAATTATTTAGATAAAATCCTGCATCCAAGTCTAAATAAGTTTGACCAGAAGCCAAGCTTACCGCAGAAGAAGTATTCGGTCCAAATGCACCATTAATATCAGAGTCTGTTGTTTCGGTTGCTGTAACTACATTATTTGCTACGGTTGTTGCATAACCAAGACTTACAGGAGAAATTACCGATATGTAATAGGATCCCGGAGCCAAGTTGGTAAACAAATAGTATCCGTTAGCTCCTGTGTTTGGATCAGGACTTGTAAGCTTAGTCTGTAACAATGTTCCGGATGAGTTATATAGGTTAACCGTAAATCCGTTTAATCCGGTTTCGGTTCCATCTTGAACACCATCTCTATCAGTATCAAACCATACATAGTTTCCTAAACTTGCCGTACGATACATACCTGCATCAATGTTCAAGTTTGTCTCGCCTTGAGCCAATGGAATTACTGCTGTTACTCCAGTACTGTTTACATCCGAATTCGTTGCTGCTGTTCCAGTAGGTGAATTCTGTACTGTAAATGTAAATCCGGAAGGTTGCGAGAATGACAATGTGTAATTGCCAGCAGGTAGATTGGTAAATTCATACCAACCCGGCTGACCTGTAGGACTTGTCGTTGTAATTGCAACTTTTCCAGGTATTGGATTTCCAAGCCCATCTCGCAATATCACTGTCACTCCGTTTATTCCTGTTTCTGTAGGATCCTGTACTCCATCTCCGTCTGTATCTTCCCATACATAGTTTCCTATCGTTCCACACTGAATAATATTCACCACAACTTGATCTGTATTCGAACATTGATTACCATCAATTACTGTAACCGTGTACGTCGTTGTTTTGC
>DEQQ01000039.1 GCA_002360455.1 Saprospiraceae bacterium UBA3362 | reverse complement strand
CAATGATACTCAAGATAGAGTTTTATTCTTATACAGATTAGGATGGCAGGGCAATGCCTCACTAAGCTATCAATTTTAGCTTTTGACTCCCCCTTAATGAACAACACAGATTCAAAAATTTTTTAAATATGAACAAATTTTACCTTTCTTTCGCAGTTTTAATTTTTGCACTTCAAGTCATCGTGGCGCAGCAAGATTTTAAGTTTGTAAAAACAAAATTTGTTGGAGCATTATCGGATCAAGAGTCTGAAGATTGGACAAAACAATGGACCAATTGGGCTCCTCAATCTACAAGCTATGCAGATGCTACAGATTTAATAACATTAAATGGGATGTGGGCCTCACTTCCTGTTCCCGGCGAGCTTAACATTACTAATGATCTAGTATTAGATGCACAAAAAGTGTACCTGTTACAAGGGTTGGTAGTCGTTAGAAATGGAGGAAGTCTTACCATTCCTGCCGGAACATTAATCAGAGCGGAAGCAAATACTTCTATCTCCCCGAAAAATTATGCAAGCATAATTGTAGAAAGAGGAGGAAAGATATTCATTCAAGGAACACAGTCCGCACCTGTTGTAATTACCAGTAACAAGTCTGCCGGAGCAAGAAATAGAGGCGATTGGGGAGGACTCCTAATTGCAGGGCGCGCTTCTCACAATTTGTTGGATGGAACCACCAATGATAATGTTCAGATGGAAGGATTCTCTAATGTAGCTTTTGATCCAACTTTAGCTCGTTTTGGAGGAAATAGTAATAACGATTTTTCAGGTGAAATTCATCATTTGAGATTGGAATTTGGAGGATTGGCTTTTGAGATTAATAAAGAGATCAATGCACTTACTTTGGGAGCTGTTGGTTCTAGAACAGTTCTTGACCATATCCAAGCATCTTATTCCGGTGATGATTCTTTTGAGTGGTTTGGAGGAAGTGTAAACTCTAAATATTTAATTGCTTACAAAGGAACTGATGATGACTTTGATACAGATAATGGATATTCCGGATTGAATCAGTTTGGAATTGCAGTAAAAGATACTAACTATTATGATCTAACTTATAATGCAACATCTGGAGCATCAACTTCCGAGGGATTTGAGAGTGATAACGAGGCTACCGGAACGGCAAGTGTGAGACCATTGACCAATGCAATTTTTTCTAATTACACAATGGTTGGTCCTGTACCTGTTGGAAAAACCTACAGCAGCTTATCCGGTACGGTAAGGTCTGCATTTAGAAGAGGGGCCAGAATAAGAAGAAACTCTGCGCAGTCTATTGTGAATTCAATATTTATGGGATACAGAAATTTTCTGATGTTGGACGGAGACAGCTGTGTAAGAAGAACTAACGATCCTGCTGCCCTGCAAGTCCTGAACAGTCCGGCACTCTTAAATCTAAATGAGCAAATCTTTTTTGCAAACAACATTATTTGTAACACAGCCAATGCCTATCAGTCCAATACAGACACTACAGCCAATGGGTTGGTAGAAGTTGCCAGAGGCACAAATTCTGCAGCACGAATGTCTGCATTGAACAATTGGGTAAGAGCTTCCGGAACATTGGGGAATAGAGTGGATCCTGTTCCTTTTATAGAAATGGCCTTACTGGTTAATCCAACTGCCTACAGCGACAAGCCGGATTTCAAGCCGGTGTTGAATTCTGCTGCTTTGACAGGTGCAAATTTTGATCAAAACCCTCTGTTAAGTAAATTGACTAATTCTGATAATATTTCTATTCAAAAAGAAAAATTGGTTTTGAATTCAAATCAAGAATTGGTGTTTAATGAAATGAAAAAATGGGTTGAGATTTTTGATATCAACGGATCTTTGGTGGGTCGCTACACCAACGTAAATTCGATCCAAATGGGCGAAATGAGTGCTGCTGTTTATGTTGTGTTTGATGGATTGAATTACTATAAAGTTTGTTTGACGAAATAGAGTAAACTCTATTCCTACTGTTTATATTTTTCCTTGTTTGTCTAGCAGAAAATGACTTCACTTTATGACTAATTCCAGAGCTAAAAAGATGAAAATTCTCATCGTAGATGATCATCCTGATATATTGGAGTTTTTGCAATATAATTTGGAGTTAGCACAATTTGAAGTCATTTCTGCTCAAAACGGGCTAGATGCCATAAAAGCAGCTCATCAACATATGCCCGAAATTATTTTATTGGATTATATGATGCCGGATAAAAACGGCTTGGAAGTCTGTGCACATTTAAGACAAAATCCAAAACTCAATAAATCACATATTATATTTTTAACAGCAAAAGAAGAGGAAGAAAATCAGATCAATGCTTTTAAATTTGGAGCAGATGACTTTTTCTTTAAGCCGCTTAAAATAAAGGTACTTTTGAGTAAATTAAACTCACTGAGAACAAAACTTAATAACGATTATCATTCAAAAGTCATATTAATCGGAGACCTTAATTTGGATTCCAATTCTTTTACTGCATACAAAAATGGAGAGAAATTAAACCTCCCCAAAAAAGAATTTAAGCTCTTGTTTCTGATGGCAAGTCAGCCCGGAAAAGTATTTAATCGAGAAGAGTTGCTATCCAAAATATGGGACGAAAACACAGACGTTGGCCCAAGAACTATTGATGTTCATGTAAAAAAGATTCGATCTAAAGTGGGTTCGCAGTATATCTGTACACTTAAGGGAATAGGCTATAAATTTGTAGGAGTGTAGCCCTAACTATTTTCAAGGCCCAATATCAAATTAAAATTCCTCGATAAATCATTCTTCGTATTCATAGTCTTTGACGGAGGGATGATTATATATAGTTTTCTTATAATATGTAATACTATGTAATTGTTCCGACTTATAGATGTATCTTTGTGCTATGAATCTGTTTGGTGAAGAATTCTTCGAACAAGAGCAGCCGACTGCCCAAGCGGTGAGCTATACTCGAGATCTATGGCGAGACAGGCTTATAGCACAGGATGAGCTATTATCCAAGCTCCAATCCGCCCATCGTTTAGATAGGATACCCCATTGCAGCCTTTTTAGTGGCAGCAGGGGAAGTGGGCAACTGATAGCAGCATTGCATCTTGCGCAGACCATTCTTTGTACAGAAGATAAGGCTCCCTGTGGAGTCTGTGATGCCTGTCATAGGGTTTCCCAACTTACCCATCCGGATCTTCATTTTAGTTATCCCACTCTAGGGTCAAGCAGTCTGGCTAGGGACGTGTCTGATCAGTGGAGAGAGAGTGTTCATCAAAATCCTTGGATGGACATCAGTATATGGGTCGGCAGACAGGATAAAGAGGCAAAACAGGCCAACATTACTGCAGCAGAATGCAGGGCGATCATAGAAAAACTCTCAATGAAACCCTTTATGGGAGAGAAGACAGTCCTTATTCTGTGGTTGCCCGAATTTTTAGGAAAAGAAGGCAACATTCTTCTCAAACTGTTGGAAGAACCGGCTATAGGATCCTATATTATTTTGGCTACCAATGATCAAAATGCCATTTTACCTACGATTATCTCTCGCTCCCAGCTTTTTTTATTAAAGCCAATAGAACCATCTAAGGCTGTTCTGTTTTTGCAGCAACAACATCAACTTAGTGCATTGGAAGCCCATTCAATCTTTTTGGCTGCCGATGGCAATATGAGTTTGTCAGTGCAATGGGCTAAAGAAGGAAAATTTCAGTTCTTAGAACTCACCAAGTCTCTGTTTCAAAAGGCTTATGTGGCTGAGCCAATAGGAATGTTGGAGTGGATTGATCAATTTTCTCAATTGGATAAAGAAAAGCAGTTCTCCTTATTTCAGTTTGTGAGCCAGATGTTGTCTCTTTGCATCAGAGCAAAAAATAATATTGTAGAATCGGGCGTTTCTGAGAACGAAATGATAGGCTATGTGTTAAAATTGTCGGCCGGACTCAATTGGTTACAAATCGAACAAATCAATGATCTGTTGGATGATGCCACAATGGCTATTAAACGCAATGCAAACATCAAAATATTCATGTTGGATTGGATGATCCAATATTCAAAATGTCTTAGACAGAAAAACGAAAATTAATTATGGCTTGTAGATCATGCTCCACCGGAAAAGATGGTATGCCCTCGGGCTGCGGAAATAAAGGTCATTGTGCCACAGGTGGCTGTAATAAACTGAACACTTATGATTGGCTAAGAGCTATGGATGTTCCTGATCCCAATGGAGCAAAACTGGCAGAAGTTAGCTTCAAGGGCGGCTCTCGAAAGGGATTTTATCGCACTCCCGAACCTTATCGATACAACTCCGGAGATCAAGTGTTGGTGGATACCGGAATGGGAGGATATGATATAGGAAGAATCAGCCTCATGGGCGATTTGGTGGTAAGTCAAATGAAAAGAAAAAATGTACATCAAGACAGAGTGATGTATGATATTCTGCGAAAAGCAAATCCCCGAGATCTGGAAAAACTGGATGAGGCCAGAGGGATGGAAAAAGCAGCCTTGGTCAAATCAAGAGTGATAGCCCGGACTTTGGGATTGGATATGAAGGTGGGAGATGTAGAATATCAAGCCGATCTCAAAAAAGCTACTTTCTACTATACTGCAGACGGATGGGTGGACTTCAGAGAGTTGGTCAAGCAGTACGCCAAAGAATTTAAAGTAAAGATTGAAATGCGTCAAATAGGAGCGCGTCAAGAATCGGCAAGAATAGGAGGCATAGGGGCATGTGGAAGAGAACTATGTTGTTCTACCTGGCTCACAGACTTTAAATCTGTAAACACATCTGCAGCGAGATATCAAAATATTGCCATCAATCAATCAAAATTGTCAGGACAGTGCGGCAGGCTAAAATGTTGTCTCAATTATGAACTGGATCTTTACGTTGATGAGCTTGACAAATATCCTTCTAATGTAGAAACCTTGTATGCTCAAAACGGAAGAGCATCACTGGTCAAGATCGACATCTTCAAAGGAATGATATACTATCAGTATGAACCTCACAAAGGACGATCTGTGGTCATGCCCTTGAGCCCTGAAGAAGTACGAAGAATCAAGGAAATGAATGAGCGCGGAGAGAAGCCTCACGAAATTGTGGCGTCTGTGAGTGAGAAGGCCGATGACAATAAGGAGATAGAACAGGATTTTGGAGATGTGACCGGAGCCATAGAATTGCCTGCTGATAAGAAGAAGAAAAAGAAGAAGAAAAATAAAAATAAAGCAAGACCAACTTCGGCCGAATCGGAAAAAGAAAATTCCGGCTCTGAGTCCGGCTCAAACCAGACTGCCAATCAGGGTCAGCAGCAGCAGCGCAACCCACAGAACAGGCAAAATTCTAACCAAAATCCGAATCAGCAGCAGAGGAATCCAAATCAACAGCGCAACAATCCACCGGCAAAAGATGGTGGAAACGAAATTCCGAAAGATGAATCAACATCAGGAGAACCAAATCAGCAACAAAGAAATCCAAATCCAAATAAACATAAGCATCACAAACACAACAAACATCAGTTCAAAAATAGAAACAGGCAAAACATTGATTCGTCCAATGGTTCTAATGAGCAAAAAGGAGATGGTCCGCAACAAGATGGATAATCAATAACTATAAAGTTGAAATAAAGAAAAGAAGTAACATTGCATGAGGGATATGGAAGGCGACGAAGTCGGTCTCATGAGTGTAAGGAATGAGACGGAACGAAGTGAACCCTGTAATAGCCCGACCCTTTAGGGTCATGCCCTTGAAAAAATTAAAATTACTAAGAAAAAATTTTCTACAAAGATGAACGTAGTGGTTATAGGTTCCGGTCCCGGAGGTTATGTTGCAGCTATCAAATGTGCACAGTTGGGAATGCAGGTAAGTATGATAGAGAAGTATAAGACATTGGGAGGCACCTGTCTTAATGTGGGTTGTATTCCATCCAAGGCATTGTTGGACAGTTCGGAGCATTTTCATCAGGCTAAACATCAGTTTAAGGCGCATGGGATAGAAATTTCTGAGCCTATAGCAAATATAGCAAGCATGATCGCAAGAAAGAATGATGTGGTTGCACAAAATACAAAGGGCATAGAATTTTTGATGAAAAAAAATAAAATCAAAGTGATTCATGGGCATGCAAGTTTTGTAAGCAAGAACAGTGTGGAGATCACAAAAGAAGATGGAACTGTAGAAACTCTGAGTTTTGATCGATGCATTATTGCTACAGGATCTAAGCCTGTTTTGCCGGCTCAATTTGGGTATGACGGTGTGCGAATCATCAGTTCTACGGAAGCCTTAAACCTGAAAGAGATTCCACAAAGGATGGCCATTGTAGGAGCCGGAGTGATAGGGCTGGAGTTAGGATCTGTATTTGCACGACTGGGAACAAAAGTTACTGTACTTGAATATATGGAGAGGATACTGCCTGGGATGGATCTAGAGTGTGCCAAAGAGTTGCAAAAATCATTGCAACAATTGGGCATAGAATTTTTGTTGGGAAAGGCTGTGCAAAAAATCAATTCTGATCAGGCTAAAACTCAGATCCAATATATAAGCAAAGGGAAAGAAGAAATAGAAACCGTGGAAGCAGAAATAACACTGATTGCCATAGGTCGAAGACCCTATACAGAAGAGTTGGGATGTGAGCGAATAGGAATTGAAATAGATGAAAAGGGAAGGATCAAAACCAACTCAAATCTTGAAACCTCAGTGGCCGGAATTTATGCGATAGGAGATGTTGTGCAAGGGGCAATGTTGGCGCATAAGGCTGAGGAAGAGGGAGTGTTTGTAGCGGAGATTTTGGCGGGTCAGAAACCCCACATACACTATGCATTGATCCCCGGAGTGGTATACACTTGGCCGGAATTTGCGGCCGTAGGGCTGACCGAAGAGCAGTGTAAAGAACAGCAGCTCAAAGTGAGAATAGGAAAATTTCCGTTCAAGGCGTTGGGAAGATCTCGTGCCAGTATGGATACGGACGGTATGGTGAAATTGATCTCCGATGCAGCTACTGACGAACTTCTTGGAGTTCATATTGTAGGAGCTCGTGCTGCCGACATGATCATGGAAGCTGTTACGGCTATGGAGTTCAGAGCAGGAGCAGAAGATCTAGCAAGAATTTCTCATCCTCACCCTACCTACACAGAAGCTATCAAAGAAGCCGCTATGGAGGCTGCAGGGATGATGGCTATCCATAAATAAAGAGACGGAATGTGCGGAGATTTTGGGTGTGAAATGTTTTAAAAAGAGAGTTGGTAAAAATTGAGTAATAAAGCCAATGTAAGAATCGTTTACCAAGAAAAGGAGAATGAAGCCGTGTAGTAGATCTCTATTAGGAGGTCAATAACTAAGTTTATGTATTTTGTTTTATATCGATATCCAAAAACAAATTGCGGACAAAAAAAATATGAAATAGAAATGATATTCTACCCCTTATTCAGAACAAGATAAAATTCAAAAGCTCTGCAATGGACTGTACGTTTTTACACAATCGATGGTTGAATGGTCAGGGGATTAAAATATTATGTATAAGTTTTGCTTATTTCCTTTTAGTTGGATCTTGCAAAAAGGAGATCGAAATAAAAGTATACAGAAATAAATATGAGGAAGCATTGAGGCAGGCAGAGAGTGAAGGAAAAAAATTATTTATTTACTTTGATGTTATCTCTTTGCCTAAACCATATTTAGAAAAATTTTTAAAAAATAGAAAGTTAAGGCAAGCATTAGCAGATGATTATATTGTAGTCAGATTACAATGTGATAAAGGGTTAAAATTTGGTGTGGATACAATTGATCATGGTGCAAAAAACTTAAATATTGAAAGAGAGTTAACTGGCCGAAATTATCAGCCCTTATATTATATTAAAGACAAGAAAGTAGAAAAATTTATAGGTCATTGTACATTAGAGGAATTAATTGAATTTGTAGAATGAGGATTTGAGGAAAGCGAATTAGGTTAGTGTGTTACTAAGACATACAGACGCTATGAATTTTTTTGGATTTTTAATAAATTCTTATCTTTACACTAATGGCACAAAGCATTGCGTTAGATAATCAAAGCTGTTGCATGGCCGAGCAGAAGATCGGTGGATACTCTACCAAGTACAGGTATACAGGAAAGGAGCTGGATCCTATGACTGGACTATCGTACTTTGGAGCTCGGTATTATGACCCGCAGTTGAGTATGTGGTATGGTGTCGATCCACTGGCAGAGAAGAATTTTGCATATACTCCATATGTTTATACTGGAAATAATCCAATAAAGTTTATTGATCCTGATGGAAAAGATTGGTATGAAGATAAATGCAGTGGTAAAATGCAATGGTTCGATGGAAGTGGGAAGCAAGATGGATTTATTCATCGAGGAGCAGAATATCAAAATGGAAGGAATTTATACACTACAACATCTGATGGAAAGAGTCCATTGAGTTTTGATAATGCTTTAGATCCTGTGACTGTAAAAGGCTCGAAATCTTGGCATAACAAATTATATAAAACAGTAGAGAAGATAACAGGTGTTACAGAAGTTGACCTTAGGAATCTGCGAGGCAAGGAAATATTTTCTTCAATTTTTAGAAGAAAAGATGGGACGGCATTTGAAAGTGAAGGTGGAGGATTTGGAGCAAATGAGCATGGAAATGCGACTTACGGTCCAGATATTGATGGAATAATTGGTACGGCAGACGCGATGAAAAGTGTGCAAGGAGTGTCTAATCCACTTGGAGAGGCAACACACAATGAAGAAGCTTTTAAGCAATTAATTAATATTATGGACTGGGGTACAGATGGAGGGAATATTTTGTACAATGTTTTGCCAAGTTATGAAAAAAGTAAACCAGCTAATTCTAATCCTTGGGGGCCCCCTATAAATGATACTTTCGATGCTTCATTTGGACATCAGTTGCATAACCCAAAATCACCAGGTTTAATAGTTAGATATGGCAGTGGAGGAGTAGTTGTGCCTTATAGGCCTAAGTAAAAAGCATATGAAAAGAAATAATTTTACTATATTGATATTACTAAATATTTTTTTATTTAGTTGCAAAAAAGATAAAGAAATTCCAAATTGGAAACAATTACATGAAAATGGAAGGATGGACTTCCTCACTATAGTGGA
>DEQQ01000040.1 GCA_002360455.1 Saprospiraceae bacterium UBA3362 | reverse complement strand
GCCTTGATCTTTTCGTCCTTTCGGATCAAGCCAAAAGAACAATGAAAAACATAGACCAAAAGTCAAAAAACCCCAAGCTAAAAACAAGGATATTGCTACACACAACATTACGTTCCTTCCAAATAACAATAATGTTGTCCCTACACACTCAACATACAATTCCTATCTATGCACAACTACAAAAGGATACTCCCGAGTAACATTGTTCGCATAAATCAATTGAAAGTAGTAAACGCCTGTTGGCAGCAAGGCAACAGGAACCGAAACTCCATTTCTATAGACTATCTCTTGAGCAATTACTTTCACTGAATTCGAATTGTATACATTAACCATTGTAGGATTCGGACCATTAAAAAAATAAATATTCAATTCATGATTTGCAGGATTTGGAAAATAGCTTATTTTACTATCCGTTGAATTTTGCTCAGTGGATGTACAAGTTCTTACACTTACAAAAGTACTGTCTGTCTGTGTACAAAAATGCTGATCTGTTATGGTTACTTTGTACCAACCCGAATCCCTTAAGTTGGTGGTCGTAAATTCCGGATTCTTTTCTGTAGAGCTAAATTGATTTGGGCCTGTCCATTGATAAGTTCCATTCGAACCTGCTGCAGACAAAATGATTTTTTGATTAATGCACACAGGACTATTGCTTGTACTGACAACAGTAGGTCGTTCATAAACAATGATATCAACAGTATCTGATGTTGTACAACCGATAGAATCTATAGAATTAAAAATATACATTCCTGCATCTTGTTTTGTTACAGAAGTTATCTGCAAATTACTCAGATTTCTTACACCTGTTGGGGTTTGCCATGTACCCTGAAATTGATTTGGTACAGAAAGTCTCAAATCTTCTCCCTCACACAACTCCGTTGCAGATGCGCTGATATTAATTTTATTTTCGATTATTATTACACTAAGTTGTGCGGTTTTTTCGCAAACCTGTGAGCTTAATCTGACAGCCCAGAAGAAACTAAAACTACCAAACAGTAAGAGGATCAATTTTTGTTTCATCATGATTTATTTTGTAACTTTTACATTGAGTTTTCCTTGCACGCCTTTATTCCATTTGACTTGCACGTTGGCCGTTCCTTGGCCGGAAAGAATCACGCCTCCATCAACATCCCAAACGTATTGAGCTCCTGATACCGCCTGTGTTGAGTATGCATAGGATCCGTCAGGACATACCTGTTGATTTCCAGAAATTACTGGATCCGGAAGTTGCGTACAGCATGGACTTTGTTTTATGATAGGCAGTGTATCCCAATCTTCTAAAACATTTCCTCTATCGTCCTCTTTCTTACCGCCCAATATGTTTCGTATGGTACTTTGGTCAACACAGAACCAATTTTTTAAAAGGGTCTGATAGACTGATCTAAAATCATATTGAGGAACAATATTGTTTGCATTATCAAAATTTCTTGGATTCAAAAATTCTGAAGGATCCGGAATTGTTGGATTAGATCCCAACACTCCACCATTTACATTATACCCAAAGGCAAACATCATATTGGCAGTTCCATGGTCTGTTCCGTAACTTCCGTTTTCTTTGATTGTTCGAGCGAATTCTGTCACTACGATACAGATCACTTTATCTCTTTTTTCAGGGGCAAGTGCCTCCATAAATTTGCCGATACCAAAATTCAAATTTTGTAATAAATAATGTTGATTGCTTGCCTGTCCTCCGTGTGTATCATATCCATCCTGTCTCACCTGATAAACCTGGGTAGGAAGTCCGCCATTAATCCAATAAGCTATTGTCTTTAGCTGAATATCCAACTGATTTTTGGCATCATTTTCATTATATGCATAGCCACAAATGGCCTCCAAAAACTTCTCACTTCCTACAGAATTTTTCTTTGCGTTATCATAAGCTTTCCGAAGCACACAAGCATATTTTTCTGTCACCTTGCCAAAGGATCTCAGATACTGAATTTTATTTTGCGCAATTGTAGCATCGGGATGATTTGGGATGGCCTCATTGATATCACAAGAATTTGTTCCTGTATAAGTACAGTTCCCTTGTGCATCAACCTGAGTTTGCCAATACAGTTTACAAAAATGAGTAGCATCGTTGAGCAACACATTCATAGGGCCGGAGCTCGATTGCAACAATAACGAACTGTAGTTTCCAAACTCTATAGAAGCAGGAAAGTCAGGAAGATTACTTGGGAATTTAGAAAAATCAGTATAGTCGGGAAATTTTGCTTCCAACAATTCTCCAAGCCATCCATAGTTTCCGGTTAGGTCCTTGGTTGATGCATTCAATATTAAACGAGTGGCTGTTGGATGTGAACTGCTGTGACCGCCTACCGAAACACCGTTAATAAATTGAACCAATCCATTGTCATAAAGATTTTTAACTCCGGTCAATGCAGGATGCAATCTCACATCATTTCTATTTTTAAGCTGAAGGTATCCATTCTTTTGTTGACCACTTGTCTGACCAATGATATTGGGTCTAAGTTGAACCAATTTGTTGTAATTCTCATCTACAGGAAGTAAAGTATTTAATCCATCATTCCCTCCTTCAAGCTGAATTACAACCAAAATATGGTCAGTATTTCCTACTGCCGCCAAGGCAGTTTCCGGTGCTGTGTCCAATTTTAAATCGAACCCATGTACAAAGTTTGGAAGTATTACTCCAGCTCCAACTCCTTTAACAAATTCTCGTCGTAACATAAATCTTTACCGTTTTGAAATAATGATGAATTAGATTAAATGAAATTCTTCTGTCTTATTAAGATAAACCAGCCCTTGTATAAGTCTCTCAGTTACTCTGTCTTTAAGGTATTGATTGGACGGCTCATTGAGATAATTATCCACAACCTGATTGTAGCTTAATCCTTGACTTTGTGGATGATCGCTCATCACAGCTTTAAGACTGTTGAGATTTGCAGTACATAATGGAACAGTCAGCAACCATGTAGTCAATTCTTCAATTAATGTATTTAGATTTCTGAATTTTGGTATCCCAAAGTTTTTGATTAAAACATCAACTAAATTAAAATCAGCTTTCCAAAATTCTCTGCTTGTGTAAATATGAATATATCCTCCAATAATTGTATTAAAGTGATTTACCCTAGAAACCATACTGCTTGAGTTGAGCCAGTTCCTATCATAGACCGGATAATCATAATACGCTCGCCATCCAAATGCATTTTGAAATTCCAAGTCTTGTCCATTATCCAAGTTCACACGGAATGCCAATGTACTGAACAAATCATAGTGACCATAACTCCGCTCAGGCTTATCTAAACTGTATTCAAATTCTCTGAAAATCCCAACACCATGATCTACAGGAGGCTTTATTAGCGCACCTCGATTGATCATTTTATAAAAATGATTGCTTGAAAATAAAATCCGCAACACAGGCTTCATCTCAAAATTTGCTTTTATCAATTCTTTCACCAATCCTTGAATTATTACTGCTTCTACTTCTGCTGAAATGTTTGAGTTCACAAAAAATCGATAAAGTTTTCTTATCACATTCTCTGCAATGATTTGCTTAAGTCTTGCATCTCCAAAAATGAGATTAAAGTAATCATCGAGTTCTGCTTTTCCCTTTGCGCCATTGGAATCTTGATAATAGGAAGCATTGGTTATACCATGATTTCCGATAACCGCATTATTATAAAAACTAGAAAGTTTTTTCACATCCTGAGTGGACTTACCATAATCATGTTTTGAAGGTGTAAATTTTTCCCTAAGCAGCCCATAGGGAACCATTTCACTTTCCCATCCTGACAATATTCTTGACAGTTCTATTACATCTTGCTCTGTATAGCTTGAACCATTGTCCACAGCACTGGGCACCAATCCAATGGCATAAACTTCCTGCAACTCTCTGCCGTAATTTTGATTTGGATTATTCACATTATTTACAATGCCATCGAGAAATGTAAGCATCAATGGATGTGTAGTTACATTGCGAAGTAAAGTCCTAAAATTACCCAAACTATGATATCTCAACATTTGATCATACCAATAGCCCATATGATGTCTGAAATTATTTTCATATCCACCCAAATAACTCTTCGTACTTTTAGTTGGAAAAAAATTACTCCAAAATAAATTCATCTTCTCTCGGATAGAAATGTTCTGATGAACCATCTGAGAAGTTTTCCAGGCTATTCTCAATTGAAATCTACGCCAATCTAAAGTATGAGATTTGGAATAAATGTACCCTCTGCTAGCATCAGAAACATTACTTAATTCAGAAGAACGCGACAAAACATAAGGCATCCCAGAAGGAACATCATAATCAGAGATTTTCCACACCTGGGTTTTTCCATCATAAGTTGTGGTATAATCCTCATTATAAAAATTCTCCGGTGGTGCAGGAACCATCTTATCCAAATTATAGGGCTTTCTCCCAGCCATTAATTCTGATCTCAACCAATCAAATTTGGAGTCTGTATAGTAATCCGAAGGCAACGCATTGAGCACCAAATCAGGATTGGTAGCATCATTAGTCAACAAATATTGATCAATAATTTCTGTCAAGTTTTTTGAGCTCAAACTGATTAAATCCGCATACCTGATGCCAAACATAGTTCTCTTGAGCAAATGAACCACCTCTGCTTTGGTAAGCTTTCCGGTAGTGTAACGATCCAAAGTGCCGATCTCCGGAGCAGGGGCCTCAGCCATCCGACTCTTAGGGCTGTTGATAGTAAAAAAGTCTCTCCTATTCATAAGTCTGTTTCCATAAGTTCTACAACCAAAATTGAAATGTCAAAAATAATCAAACTCTGGTGAATCAAACAACAGCGACCAATAAATATATTGAAATATAAACTATTTTAGATACTTAGTAATGTGTTAACCCGATCTTTCAGGCATATATAGTATAATCAACTTGTAATTCTACTAAATAATAGAACTTTACCGCAGGAAGATCAACCGTATTATCAATAATACCCTGAAGGTGATAATCAAATACTGAATTAAAGAGAGAAATACAAGTCCAAATCTATTTAAAGGAACTTGCTTTAAATAAAATCAACAGCTATTAAGAAGGTTCTCTGAGTATGATTTTAGCTTGTTTTAGCTCATTTTATTTTGAATATTCTACTCACTCCTTCAGCATTTTTTTTCTGCTCAAGATATTCCCTTTTTGGTCTTCCAATACAAGGACATACAGCCCTGAACTCAAGGCTGCAAGATCAGAAATACTGAATTCCCTCAGGTCTTTAGCTATGCTTTGAGTTCTCCTCAGATTTCCTTGAGTATCGTACAATTTATATCTGCTTATGCCGTCTTTGTTGCAACTAACAGTTATATAATCTTGGCATGGATTCGGGAACAAAATGATCTTGTCCTGTTCCGCTAGGTTTGGACTCTTTATGCCTTCCAAGTTTGTATAAATATCTTTATTGGGGAATAATAGCAAGTGAACGAAAGCTGAATCAGGTAGCCCCATGGAATACTCTTTATATTTCCATCCTTTGCACGACCAGCTTGACATGATTCCATCACATGTGTAAACCTTAATTGACATACTGTCTAGAATCTCACTTAGCAAATAGCTTCCCGGAGATAGAAATTTCAAAGTACTAACTCTACCGGTTTGAAATATTAATTCAAAGCCGGTTAATTTTTTATCGTATTGCCTCAAATTTATTTTGGAGTCAAATGATTGATCAAAAAATAAGGAGTCGAAAATAAAACGGTTTCTTACACTGTCTATCCTTCTGTTAAATTGAAAACACTCAAAATCAGCTCTTCCTCTTTGCAAGACCTTTATTTCACCTGTTCCTAAAGCGGTATTGGTTATATCTTCTTCACCCAGATGAGTGTCAATTCCATTTGTGGCTAATGGGTGAAAACCAATCTTACAAGTATCAAGAAAAGCTGTTTGAACTCTGCTCGATTTTAAAATTATGGTTAGAGTTTGACTATGTATAGCATTGGCAAAAAGCCAAATACTGATTATAATTAAGTTTTTCATCTCTGAATAATTTATAATAGCTGAATTATTTATGTTGAAAATTTAAAATTTTCGGAATAAGCTTAACAAAAAATGAACTTACTATAATACCCAAATTATTTTTAAAAACATTCTACACCATTTCCATGCCAATGAAAAGACAATACGCTGAAGCCACAGCTGTCTAGAGGGCTATTTGGAGTAATACGGTATCTTATTTTGGCCTCAGCATAACAATCACCTTTGGGGAGTTGATGTAATAATAAATTATATCCTCCTCCAGTTGCTTTATATGCATTACATTCGTTATCAGAAAAAGGATAGTTATAAAATTCATCAAGAATCTCTTGTTCATAGTATATATTTTTTAAACAAAAAACTTTATATATTAGTAAAACCTGAAAATAGTAAACTGATTTCCGAAATTTATAATGAACTTGAATTGGGGTAAATTGATGGATTTCTGGCTCATAAGTCATATAGGTGCAGCAACAATTTACAGATATTCCTCCATCTTCATTTTGTACTGCTACAATTGGCAGGATTGCTCTTGACCTTGAACTTCGATTTGGATACAAGTTAAACAAATAACTAACTCAAAAATAGCTAATACTACCTTGAGAAAATGTGGAATGTGGAAAAAGAGTTTCATAATTGAAAATATTTAAGTGATAAATTGAGCGACAAATATAACCAATTATTTTAAAAAAACAAATTTTATCAAGAAAAAAGCAGCTTCACAAAAATCAATCTTATACCTTATTAATATTTAGATTCTTATACAATAAATTGATTGTAAATAGATTTTAGTTTATTTGCATTTCCTTATCACCGCAGCAATATCAACCGTATTATCAATAATACCCTGAAGGTGATAATCAAATACTGAATTAAAGAGAGAAATACAAGTCCAAATCTATTTAAAGGAACTTGCTTTAAATAAAATCAACAGCTATTAAGAAGGTTCTCTGAGTATGATTTTAGCTTGTTTTAGCTCATTTTATTTTGAATATTCTACTCACTCCTTCAGCATTTTTTTTCTGCTCAAGATATTCCCTTTTTGGTCTTCCAGTACAAGAACATACAGCCCTGAACTCAAGGCTGCAAGATCAGAAATACTGAATTCCCTCAGTCCTTCCGCTATGCTTTGAGCTCTCCTCAGATTTCCCTGAGTATCGTACAATTTATATCTGCTTATGCCGTCTTTGTTGCAACTAACAGTTATATAATCTTGGCATGGATTCGGGAACAGAATGATCTCTTCTTGTTCCATCTCATTATGTCGATCAAAATCTACATTTGTGTATAAACTTTTTTTAGGAAACACTAATATATAAACCAATACAGAATCATGAAGATTAATTGAAAATGATTGCTGCTTATATCCATTTAATGATCCACCAACAGTAATTCCATTACAAGAATTTGCTTTAATGGATATACTGTCGATTATATCACTCAAGAATAATGAAGAAGTAGATGAAATCACAACACTGCTCCGACTCCCTGTTATCATTTTTACTTCAAAGCCAGTGAATTCTCTTGTAAATGGTCGTATATTAATCTTAGAATCGAATGATTGATTAAACAGCATAGTATCAAAAACAAAACGGTTTCTTACACTATCTACCCTTCTGTTAAATTGAAAACACTCAAAATCGGCTCTTCCTCTTTGCAATACCCTTATTTCACCTATTCCTAAAGCGGTATTGGTTATATCTTCTTCACCAAGATTAGTGTCAATTCCACTTGTAGCTAATGGGTGAAAACCAATCTTACAAGTATCATAATGTCTATTTTCAATATCGCCTGTTCGTAATATTAAAGAAATATTTTGTGATATCCCACTATTAAAAAGAACAATTAAAACTAATAAAAAAATTACTCTCATGATTTTGTGTTTCGACTTTTTATTTAATAACATTCATACCCATTGCCATGCCATTCAAAATTTAATGTGCTGAACCCGCAACTATCGAGTGGGCTGTTTTGAGTATTCTTATACCTTATTCTTGCTGTGGCAAAACAATTACCTTTTGGTATTAAATCTAAGATTAAGTAAGTACCACCACCAGTCCTAATAAATTGATCACAACCATTATTTAAAGGGCTTGAATAATATTCCACTGCAAGTTCTTCCCTATAATATATATTATTTAAACAGACAACCAGATATGTGAGATATATCTGATAATAATAAACTTGCTTTAAAAACTTATAATGAACTTGAATTGGAGTAAACGGTTGGCTTTGTGGCTCATAAGTCATATAGGTGCAGCAACAATTTACAGATATTCCTCCATCTTCATTTTGTACTGCTACAATTGGACAGGATTGCTCTTGACCTTGAACTTCGATTGGATACAAGTTAAACAAATAACTAACTCAAAAATAGCTAATACTACCTTGAGAAAATGTGGAATGTGGAAAAAGAGTTTCATAATTGAAAATATTTAAGTGATAAATTGAGCGACAAATATAACCAATTATTTTAAAAAAACAAATTTTATCAAGAAAAAAGCAGCTTCACAAAAATCAATCTTATATTTAGATACTAATACAATAAATTTATTGTATATAGAATTTAGTTTATTTGCATTTCCTCTTTGAGGAAAAAACTTAAGACAACATCAAACTCATGATTTGAATTTCTTGACTACGATGCCTTGAGTAAAAACGAACTCAAATCCACCTCCTGCTCCAAATAAGCCTTGTTCACAATCAATTCAGTTCCCATTTCTTTTTCCGGAGCTCGAAACATTGCTTTTCTAAAAACAGCTTCGCAAATGGCTCGCAGACCTCTGGCTCCCAATTTGTTTTCTAAGGCCAAATCCGCAATGATCTCCAGTGCCTCATCTTCTACCTTAAGATGGATTCCTTCCATCTTAAAAAGATGCTCATATTGTTTCATCAACGCATTTTTGGGCACAGTAAGAATCTGTTTCAGTGCAGCCTTATCCAATGGATCCAAAAACGCCAGCACAGGCAATCGTCCCAATAACTCAGGAATAAGCCCAAATTTTTTTAAATCAAAATGATTCACGTGATGCAATACCTGACACGAATTTTTCTCCTGCAAATCTTTGGATTGATAACCTAAGGTCTGTGTATTGATTCTTCTCGATATTATTTTTTCCAATCCATCAAAAGCTCCACCACAAATAAAAAGTATGTTCTGTGTATTCACTTTGAGAAACTGTTGCTCAGGATGTTTTCTACCTCCCGCTGGAGGTACATTGACCTCTGCTCCTTCCAATATTTTTAACATCGCTTGCTGCACTCCCTCGCCGGATACATCACGCGTGATACTCGGATTTTCTCCACGCCTAGAAATTTTATCGATCTCATCTATGTAGATGATTCCCACCTGTGCAGAGGGTATATCGTACTCGCAGGATTGTAACAATCTGCTTAACATTCCTTCTACGTCCTCACCTACATATCCAGCTTCAGTAAACGAAGTAGCATCCACAATGGCAAACGGAACGTCAAGCAACTTGGCAAGCGTCTTTGCCATCAATGTTTTTCCCGTACCGGTTGGACCAATAAAGAGTACATTTGATTTTTCTAACTCCACCTCTTTATTCAATCCTCGCACAGACAATCTTTTGTAATGATTATAGACTGCAAGGGCTAGGGTGATTTTTGCTTCATCCTGACCTACTACGAAGAGATCAAGATACTCTTTGATTTTTTTTGGAGTAAGCTCGGGATTAAAATGAAATCCTTCTTTGAGCTTGGAATCTTTTGAAGAAAAATCCTTTTTAGAGCCCAAAGATTCTTCAACAATTTTCATGGCTTCCACTGCACAGGAGTCACAAATTGCGGCTTCTATCCCTTCCACAATGAGCTGTGACATGCCACTGTCTGCACCACAAAAAGCACAGTGAACTTCATTTTTAGTTCTTTTTTTAGCCACGGGCTATAGGTTTTTTTATTCTCAACAATACCTCGTCTATAAGACCGTATTCCTTGGCCTCATCAGATGTCATCCAGTTGTCGCGATCGCAGTCTGATTCTATTTTATCCACAGTCTGCCCTGTGTGTTCCGACATTATGGTGTACAATTCCTTCTTAAGATCTTTGATCAACTTATAAGAAATTTCCATATCCGTAAACTGCCCTTTCATTCCTCCACTGGGTTGGTGGATCATAACACGAGCATGTTTAAGACAGCTTCTCTTCCCTTTGGTTCCGGCACACAATAAAACCGCTCCCATACTAGCGGCAAGTCCTGTACAAATGGTGTTGACATCCGGATTCACAAACTGCATTGTATCGTAAATGCCCAATCCATCTATCACAGATCCTCCCGGACTATTGATGTACATCATAATATCTCGACGCGCATCTGCCGAGTCCAAAAACAAAAGTTGAGCTTGTACAACATTGGCAACATAATCATTCACAGGCACACCCATAAAAATAATCCTGTCCATCATCAACCTTGAGAACACATCCATGCCTACCACATTGAGCTGTCTCTCTTCTATGATTTGAGGCGTAAATCCCTCAATCTCAGGGATAGAATGATTCATATAATGTTCCAAATGCATAGAAGACATCCCCAGATGTTTTACTGCATATTTTTTGAATTCGTCTTGAGAATACATAATTGTTCTTATTTATAAAATTCCTATGTAAACAGAATACTAATCATATTGTTTTTCGTTTACTAATGTAGATTCTGTAGTTCTTTTTGGCCTTTTTTGGGCTGTGCCCCTCACTTTGTTCGGGTCGCTCCCTTACGGGCTCGCTTTCGCTCGGTCTATTTCTTGTGTTACAAGAAATAGACTAAACCCTCCAGGCAGCTCACAGAAATCTGCTATTTACAATCCAAACTTCTTAAAGATGAAAATTGCATATTCTCTGTTTGCTTCTAAAAAAAATTTAACCAAAAAGTCAACTCCTGTCCTACTTCTGTTCATGTTATTTCAACTTTCATGTCAACCAAAACAAGAACCCAAAGACAGCAGCCCCACTCATGGCAGCATCATTATCTCCTGCGACAGAGCACTGGAAGGAATCATCAGACAGCAAGAAGAAATTTTTGAGCGCAATTACCCCTATGCTCATATCAATCTATTGATTGCAGAGGAGAACGAAGTGGTCAAGGCTTTTCTTAGCGATAGCTTACCCATCATGATTATTCCAAGAGATTTGGACTCATCCGAAATCAAATATTTTCAATCCCAAGAAATCATTCCGCGAAGATATATTTTGGCCGAGACAGCCCTGGCCTTTATAGCTCATCCGGAATCCAAAGACACAGCTTTAGCTTATGAGCAGTTGACAGATCTTATTTGCAACAAACCTCAAACGCACTTTCAAAGCCTCATTGTAGAAAATACAAAAAGCGGTATTGCCCGCCAACTCATCTCACTGTGTTCTTCAGAAAAGTTTCCTGCTCACATTTACTCCAAAGAAAACAAACTTCAGATCTTTGACTATGTTGCTCAACATCCGGAAGCCCTGGGTGTGGTGGACTGGAGCGCAATATCAGACTCCGATGATGCAGAGGCTAAAAAATTACTATCCAAAGTGAAGCTAATCGGAATTTACAGACCCAAAGATTCGATACCAAATGAAATCACCTATCCATACCAATACGATCTCCAAGACAAACACTACCCTTTTACCAGATCTATTTATCTTATTTCAAGAAGTGGAAAAAATGATCTGGGCTTGGGTTTTGCCTCCTTTATGGCCGGAGAAGTAGGTCAGAAAATTATGCTCAAAGCAGGCCTCTTGCCCAAATTTCAAACCGAAAGATGGATAGAAATAAAAAATTCTGATCCCAAGATCGTTCAATAGCAAAAAAATTGCCTCTAGCGGATTTTATGATTTTCTTAACACATAATATCAAACGAAAAAAGTAATCTATCCGTTTCTACTATTATAAAATGAATATTTACTAGGCTTCGTTTTAAAATCGGGATATGTTTTTGCCTACAGGGATTAGGGAGGGTCATCTGGATCAATTCAGGTGACCTTTTTTATTTATAGCCTCTAGAATTCATTAGGATAGATTTATTCTTCATACTTTGAGTGCCTTGGACTTTCACAAAAGCTGCTCCATTTAATTTGCTTATAATCGGACATGGATGAGTTATAGTTTGTTCAATACTTCTACGCTCTCAATGAACAGTGCTTCCTTAGTTCCAAAACAATACCGACACCAATTTCCAAAACTCCGGAACAAAAAATTTATTTACCTTTGTTATCTCATTAAAACTAAATCCTGATTCCTCAGATCAATATGAACTCCATTTTTATGCAAAAATTACTATTCGGTTTTCTGTTCATTACCCTTATTTCCGCTTGCAAATCAAACGACAGCATCCGGCTCAAAGTAAACCAAAGTCATGTTCTTCTTTTGGAAGATTTTTCTACCAAAGGATATCAGTGGATCTCCTCTTGTGAGCCCACAGGAAATATGACTGTGGTGATCACACCTCTTATGTCCGATGATATAAAAAAAGGATCTACAGGCAAACTCAAAGTAGAATGTAGAGCCAATGCTCAAGGAAAAACAAAACTACTACTATCACTCAAAAACCCAATTGATAATAAAATAGAACAAAGCAAAGAAATTAGCTTCCTTATAGACTAATTTCAGTTCAACATAGCAATTTACCTTTCATAAACTGAATTTAAAAAAAACGCACAAACTCTCATGCCATTTATTTCATCCATATTTTTAATTGGCTCTGATAAGCTATGATTTTACATTTATTTTTCCGTAAAATTTTTTTGGTTTGATCAAAAAAGACATTTATCCTTTCACTATAATCTTAATCATTAATAGGTTTCACTAAAGGATATTACACTCTTTCTTTGATTCGTGTTGGATTCGCTATTTTATAAAAATTAGACTGACCCTTTAGCTTGGATAAGAATGCATTTATTTTTTGCAAAGGCTTAATTTTACAGCCTAATGTATTAACTACTATGTGGACTTCCTCACTATAGTGGACAAATTGAATACGTATTAGGCTGCTAATATATGAACTTTTTCATAAAAAGCCTCTAATGGAGATTTTCCGTTTAGGGCGCTATGAATTCTTTTTGTGTTATACCAACCTTCTATATATCTAAAAATCATTGATTTAGCCTCATCTTGATTTTTGAATTCATAACTATCAATATGTTCTGTTTTTATAGTTTTAAAAAATGATTCTGCTACCGCATTATCCCAACAATTTCCTTTCCTTGACATGCTTTGTTTGCAATTATTTTCTTTTAATACTGATGTAAATTCTGAACAAGCATATTGTACGCCACGATCAGAATGGAACATAAGTGAATTTTCCTTTTTTATATTTCGATTAAGAAGCGCTTTTTTGAATGCTGCCACCGTAGTATCCAAGGCTGTCATATTGTTGCTCAAATTCCATCCAATAACCATCCTATCC
>DEQQ01000012.1 GCA_002360455.1 Saprospiraceae bacterium UBA3362 | reverse complement strand
CAGATAGATGCATTGGTATAATTCAACTTACTCTTTACATTATACTGCTTAAGGAGTAAAATACCGGTATCTGAGAATGTTGCAATAATTCTACCGAAACTACTGTCTTTTGTCGGGATATCACTGAATCCCAAAAGCCAAGTAAAATCTTCTCTCTGTGCAATTAAAGAAGATCCAAGAGCTACTAAACCAAGAATAAATGCAATTATTCTCATCTTGATAAGATAAGTTTAGTGCTTTTTATCAACTTGTTGTCATGAAAGACATTGATCAAATATATTCCTTTAAGTAACTTAGTATCCATTTGATATCTCCTCTCATCCATTTGATTTATTGAAGTGGGTATTTCTCTCCCATAAATATCCGTCAAATTAATCTTGTACTCTGCTATAATTCGAGAACCTTCCAGCAAAATAAAGGATGACACGTCATTGCTATACACATTGACAGAAATATCACTAAAATCATCATTTGATTTGCTTGCAATAGGGATTGAAATATTACAATTTTCACTAAGAAAAAAAGTATTTGGACTTCCAAAGGAGAGCAGAGATTGTGCTCTTACCACCGGATCTCCATACTCATGTACACAGAGATCTGCTATCGTTTGGAGTGTTGCAATCTGGGAACTGCTAAAATTACTTTGGTATTGATTCTGAATATATTGAAGTTCAAGCTCACTGACAAATTTATCATGTATTTCTCTCAAATGAGTAGGATTGATAGAATTAATAAAGGAAAGAATTGAAGGAATAGTAGAAAGTCTTTGGTTTCTAAAATCGAAGATTAAACTGTGAAGCAATGAATAGGTTGAATTTAAAATATCCATATTGGCTACAATAACCGGTTCCCAAATGCTACTATCTTCTGGATGATCAATCAAATGGTCATCTGCTAGTTGTATTTGATTTACGCTTGTTTGGACGGTTTGATACAATGTTGAAAGCTGAGATACCAAAGCAGGTGTAGGCTGA
Organism: Saprospiraceae bacterium UBA3362; assembly: GCA_002360455.1. Taxonomy (GTDB): domain Bacteria; phylum Bacteroidota; class Bacteroidia; order Chitinophagales; family Saprospiraceae; genus Vicinibacter. The sequence goes on along the minus strand of DEQQ01000012.1, from coordinate 4,599 downwards.
AATAAATCATCAATCATGACTCTAACTTGTGCCAGATGCCAAAGGGATGAATTTTGATACTGGGTTTTAAAATTCTGTACAGAAGTACAATTGGCTCCAAGCAATGGATTTCTTATAAAAGATTGGATCAATAGTTTTCGGGATTGCCATGTCTGTCCATCTCCATAGCCACCATCATATCCTTGAAATAAAATCAATGAATCACTGATATACTCATTACAATCATATTGGTTTTGACCGTTTACAATACAGCTAGGATTTGCCACACAATGCGATTCTTGCCCTTGACCTGCATTTTGAAACCAAAGGGGAGTTGGCGCATCTATAGGATTATCAGGATAAAAAGGCAATGTATTAGATGACGTCACGAAAGGATTCGTTAACGCTTCAATTGTTGGACCAACAAATCTTGCATCGACTGGAGCAAAACCATTCCAAGTATTAGCAGGAAGCTCTTGAATCAGGCCAGTAATACATTGATTAAAAAACAAGGCATTGGTAGAGTAAGGTCCAACGAACATTTCTCCACGTACTGAGGTATTGTTATTTACACCCACGAGTTCCATCCCTATATTCAAATCTTCCAATGTGTTACAACAATACATGATATCACTATTGTTCTGGTGTTGGCGTATACCTATTGAAGGATTTTTTAATCTGTCGCCCTTTATATTGTTGTTAGAAACTTCAATTTGAGAATTTATGTTACGAATAGTGATACCCACACGATTGTCAAGTGTATTTGCAAGCGGAATAATATTAATTTCTGGATTATTTATTATTTTCATATTTTTACTATGGCTTAAAAATATTCCATTGGATAAGTTAGTTGCACTATAAGGAATCCAAATCTTGTTATTTTCAATAACTCCAGGAATCAATGGGTTATTTCGATTACAGTTTATTCCATTCAATGCTGTATAAGGACCAAAATTTTGCCCCATTTTTATCTCATTATTTTTTATAATCAATTCCTCTATTGGATCAGAGTTGTGGGACATAATGCCAGTATTGTTAATTGAATCCATAATATTATGATTAGCTTTAAAAAATAAATTATATGCAAACGCTTCAATACCTATTGTTGAATTAAAAATAAAATTCTCATTAAATTCTCCATCCGTGTAAGGACTTCTAATTGCCGTATTACCTATTTTTCTGAACAGAGAATTAATAACTTTGAAACTAGCTCCAGCATAACATTCCGCTCCAAATCTTTCAATATCATTCATGGCAATGCCATCAATCTTCAAAGTATGAGATCCTGTAAATATATTATTATAATGCGAATAAATTCCATTTTTAAGACCTAAATAATTCCCACCTCTTACTCTTATTTTTGAATTATCAAGATACATACCATACTCAGGTTTAGCACCTGTATAAGGACTTAATAATGGACCATTTGCAAGAAAATTATTATTTACCAATTCTCGTAATGGGACAACATTATTAGTTTTTAAGCCAATATTACATCGATCAAATGTATTACCCGACAATAGTTTAATCACCTGCCCTGATAAAACATTGATCCCTATCTTCGCATCAGATATATTATTTCCAAAAAAATCAATTGATCCATTTACTACTTCTATACCATCCCACATTGTATTGCTACACTTAATGAATTTAGAGGATAAGGACTTGAATGTAGCAAAATTACTTACAAAAATTTTTGAATCTGCATCCATGTAAAAAAAACAGTTCAAAAAATTTCTTGATACGTCCATTTCAAGGGAACCTTGTACACAAATGAGTTTATCAACATAAGTACCATTTTGCCAGGGGCTCTGAGACCACTTTGAAATTCCAGAAGATGATTGTGATCCGATTGTCAGTTGGCAATTACAACTTTGTGAAATCAGTTTAAATCCATTCAAAAATAAGAAAAGACAATGAGAAGAGTTTCAGAATAAGGTAAATTTTTCATCTGTAAATCATTTAATGTTAATAAATTGTTATATACAAATATATAATAAAAATCTTAGAATGGGAATTTGAATAAAAAATAAAATCAAAGTTTAACATATTTCGAATTTTGTAAACTATAATGATGCCAAATCAAGGGTCTTTTATATAAATGAAATCTAACATATACAAAATTGAGCAGGATAGATATGTAGGGTCTAAAGAAATTTGTTATCTAATTGACTATGATGCTACAATTTATGTTCGATAGATATTTTACTTATTAAAAATGGACTATTTGGTTCTAATAATAAAAAATTTAATTTTAATCTTATGTGTGAAATCAAAAGAACCAGAAGCGAATTTAGAAGTGAATTTAAAACCATGTCATGTCTTGGAAAAATAAGAATGAATCAAGCCAATTCCAAATTGGAGGAAAAGAAAAATATTCGTTTTGGACATGGATCAAGACGAAAGATCCAAGTTTTATTAGCGCCTTCAAATTTTTATAGTGCCCAAAAGAAAAAGCAGAAGAAACATCGACAGCAGAGCTAATAATCCGAATTGGTCATCTGGAAATATAGAACCAATGTTACAAAATGCTTAAGCTAACTAGAGCATTGTAGTTTAAAATAAGACAAAAAGTGACAAAGCAAGCCAAAGAAAAAGCTTCAGAACTCTATGTATGGCTCTTGCATTTAAAAAGATGCATTTTATATGCAAGGCCATTACCAGAGTCGAACTCGATTTCCTCCTTGTTGTAGTTTGCTTTGAGATAATAAGCCTGCATCACAAATATCCCAACAATAGTTAGGGCTCCCAAAATAACAATTATACGGATCTTGGATGAAGACATGAGCAAACAACAATATTAATCAGCCAACAAATAATCTTAGCTTAAGTTCATTTGGAACCATGGTGACCCTAACATTGCAACTTGTTTATCATACGAATTAACATACTCCGAGGATCACATAAAAATTCAATAGTTCAACTCTCTTACAAGAATTCTATTCCAAATACTCAGTGATACTTGGAAGCAAAATCACAATTCTTATAAGGCATTAGTCGGAGTCGGTATAATATCCCTCCGTGAATCCATATCGTTTATTGACAATAAATTCTTATTTACTGTGCAAAACAAGTAATGGACATTTTATTTCCTTAGCTACCTGTTTGGTATTGGTAGAAAACATCATTTTGCTAAACAAATTATGTTTATGGCTAATCATGACCAAAACATCAGCTTTAGATGATTCGGCAAACAGATTAATTGCATTCGGTATATTTTTATCATGAATAATGTGAAACTCATAAGGGTGATTACTAACCAAATCAACGAATGCCTTTTTTTGAGCAACTGTAGGTTTTTCAGCCTTTTTGTCATACACATGAACTATGTCAATCGGTCCTACCAATTGCATACAAAGTTCATCGAATAATTTTGAAGACTTGGAGTTAAGTTTTTTTGTAAAATCCGTAGCAAGAGTTACCTTATCCACCGCTGTGTATTTTACATTAGGAGGTAAGATTAAAACAGGAATTGAGGTTCTTTCGATTACACCCGAAGCTGTACTGCCAATTAGAATTCCTTTTAATCCACTGGCACCTTGTGAACCCATAATAATCATATCGACATTCTCTCTTTCTGCAATATCACAGATGGATGAAATAGGGTAACTAATCTGAACAATTGACCTTAAACGGTCGCCCTTCATTTTATATTTTTTTCGCACTGCTTCTGTAAGTTCATCAAGCATTTCCCGCTTAAGTTCAACATAACTTGATTCGTAAAATGCATTGTAAACATTATTGTTGACTGTTTCTGCCGGAGTGACAGAATGTGCAAGAATTACATTATACTCATTTTTCGCAGCATATTTGAGAGCATAATGCATTGCTTTGGTTGCACATTTAGAAAAATCTGTAGGCACTAAAATTGTTTTCATTATAATTTTTTTTTAAAGATTAAATTTATGCTTGTTCTCTGTAATCTATTTCAGGTTCGTCATCAACATCCTGATGTAACGAATTGTAAGCAACTCTATTTTGTTTTTCCAATGTCCAATCATCAGAAGTTGATGTCTCCAACCATAGTGCGCCCTCTTGTCTAAAAACTTGAACATGCAATCCAAATTTTTCTTCAAAGGTTTTTTCTACACTCCAGGTACTAACAGTCGGAGTAATATCAATTTCTCCCTGCTTAAGGTCAGGAGATATCGCAGACAGTCTTAAGCCTGTATCGTTATACAAGAATTTGGAATGAGTTGCTTTGTGCTCTCCATGTCCTTTTTGAAAAAAACGAAGAGACAAATGAGGATACTTGTCTTGAAATTCCTCTTGAATAGCAGCAATAGTAGTAGTTGGTGATATATTTAATTTCATTTAAAAAAATTTTACGCCGATTAAGAAAAAACAGTAAAGATTTTCGAAACTGAATAACATTTTATTCATACAGTTCAATTCTCGAACCCGCTTTTAATTCTTATTTCCTTACATAACAAATATATCATAAATAAACCAATTTTTCAATTAAAAAATGACTTAGTATATGACAATTTTATAAATATATAAAAAATTGCCATATTTGTGGTTGACATTCAATCTTTTACAATTAATCCACAAGATATGGCAACTTCATACAAAGGTACAGCCATCCTGGAATTTTTAAAGTAGAACTCAACAATTTGA
>DEQQ01000067.1:7490-9051 GCA_002360455.1 Saprospiraceae bacterium UBA3362 | reverse complement strand
GTAACAAATACAGAGAAGAAGGCAGATGACCGAACGATCTCTGAAAGAGTGAAGTACGACAGTGCTTCAAGTGAGGGAACCGCGAAAGCGGGCTTAGGCGAAGTTGTCTATAATCTGGAGATTAAGGATTTGCATAATTTCTTGGTGGGAGACTTGGGTGTTGTGGTGCATAATAATTATCAATGGTTTATTAATTTAATACATTTTCCATATAAAAATGTATTATCACATTACAAGCACGCTCATTATTTTGGATTTCCTACAAATTCAAGTGTTGAGAATGTTACAGCTTTTAAAAAGCATCTTGAAGAGTTTGTTTCAAATTCAAATGGCAAATCTTATTTTAAAGATATTAACTACAGAAATCAGCATAAAGATGCTTTAGTTGTTGTTGAAGCTGAAACTAACTTGGTTGTTATTACAAATGGATCAGGTGAGTTCATAACAGCATATAAAGCTAGTGCGAAACAAATTGATGATCTTTTGAATAAGAAATTTTGGTGGTGATGGGAGAAAGCTTTGAATTTACATTGGTGTTGTGTAATCGTATTCTGCCAATAGAATGGAATAACTTATTCAATTTAAATTATTCTATGGGCATTTATAATGGTGTCCTTAAATTTTTCGATAATAAAGAAATACATTTTGTTGAAATTTATTTTAATAATTTATGGACATATCAAATTTCTACTGATGCTAAGACCCTTTTTAGAAGGGATAATATTATAGATCAAATAGTTTTGTTAACAAAAGCAGCAGAATTAATCTATGTCGAGATAGGATTTGCATATGCGATTGGAAATATTGAAACAAATGGTTCATTTATTTTTTCAAATGGGAATGGTAAGATTCCTTCTAAGGAGATGATGTTAAAGTCTTCTTTAATATTCGTTCCTGAATCAAAAGTGGATGAACTTGAAATAAATCTATTTCACATAATTTTTAGAAATGGAAACATTATTTGTTTATTTAATCCAACATCTGGTATACTTTTTTTATCAGAAAGTGAAAATTTTAAAATATTGAAAGAATCCTATCCGAAGCAAATTTGAAAAAATTTTTCAAAGTTTGATCTATAAAAGGTAGTATCCCGTAAAGTGTATGATTATCAAGGATTTTAGCTTTGAGTTTTCTAACTTCTGGCTTATGGCTTTCATTGTTCCTTTGGCTTGATCCAAAAGAACCAAAAGATCAAGGCTGTTTTCATTTCTTAACGCCTTTGCATTCATTCAAAAGCTAAACCGAAAAAACTCGCTGTGGCTTTTATCTTTCTTTTTTGATTTTCTTCTCCTCTCGTTTTTTTGTTTATTCTTGGTTTGTGCTCAAACAGTTTTCTATTTTTAACGCTTTTGAATAAACACAAAATCTGGATACCAAAATGAAAAACACTCTAGTCCAATATTATGCAATAAATTCGCCCATACTTCGTTCCAAATCCTCGATATAGTGACCCACTATATCGAGGATTTGCGCCTCGTCTGGACAAATTTCTCATCCTAATATTTTAGACCATTGTGTAATTCATTTTGGTATTAGTGAAAAAGGCCGAAGATAAAGAGGA
>DEQQ01000067.1:0-7340 GCA_002360455.1 Saprospiraceae bacterium UBA3362 | reverse complement strand
TTTCTGCTCTTCTCTACCACTTTCAATGACTGGCGACTGGCTGGAGAGCTTGGAGTGGGTGAGAAGGTTCTTGCTTATCATGGTGAAGCTACTGTAACAAATACAGAGAAGAAGGTTGGAAGTGAAGCGGTGTATAATCTTGAAGTGAAGGATTTGCATAATTTCCTTGTTGGAGATTTGGGAGTTGTGGTGCATAATGGGTGTTTGAATGCAGTAAAAGAAATAAATAAAGATATAATAGGAGACACTGGGTTGAAACATATTTTTCATGGCGAAATCAAGGCTGGTCAAGCCTTTGGTGTACATCATATTAGTGCAGTTAAGGATGGAACGGCTTCAATAGTAAGTGGATCAAAGGTTAGTCTAGGTCCAAAAAATAGTGGAGTATATAATGCAAAAGTTAAAGTTAAAGACGAAAATGGGAATTTCATTTCTAAAACCGACAATGACGGATATTCTACTTTTTTCCCAGATTCATGGGACGAACTAAAAACTATGGATAAAATTAGGGAAGCCCAAAATAATATTGTTAAAGTTATAAGTGAAAATTCTGGCACTAAAGTGATATTAGGCCAAACTGCAGAAGGTATAAAGATTAGAATAACTACATATTCAAAATTCAATAATAATATTTATACAGCATTTCCAGATTATAATTAGAATGAAAACAATTCAATATTATTTTAAACTTGAATTCCAATATATGAATGGAACGTGGTTATCAAATGAAGGAAACTTAAGATCTTGTGTAAGTGCAACTCATGATGTACTGAAAAATACATATGTTGATTATAGTATTTTGGGTGACTTTATCATTCTAACTCTAGATATGCAAGACTATTCAAAAGCCAAGATATTAATAACAAGGTTGAAGCAAGAATTATCACAAAAAGGAAATACTTATTATGGCAATGAACATGTTGGTCTAAAGATAGAAAAATCCTTTTGTAGACCAATAGATAATTTAGGTACCGAAGATGGTATAGATGGCCCTTTAAGTTGGAATATTATTACTCCACCAGAATTGCAATATATACCAACAGAGGAGGTGTTTAATCTTTTTAATGACTGGCTTAAATTTTTGAAAGAAGTTGAATTAAATGCTCCAAAATTTGTACGTTAATAAAATTGAGCAGTTATGTAGATTGATGATAATCCGTAATTTTGCGTTTAAATGAGATATGCAGTAAATATATTGGTTTTCATTTTTCTAGGCAAGGGTAACCCAGTATTAATATCAAGTAAGACCATAAGCCAAAGCGGTAAAGCCTACGCTATGGCAGCTATGGTGCCTGTTGATGATACACCTTTGCTTAGTTATGCACTTGCTCACAAGAGTGTGAACTCAACCTATACTATGACTGCATCAAATAGCGATGTTTACCCCGCCGAAGGCCTTGGGGATGTAAATATGGCATTGATGAATGGTGATCCTTATACAAGTGCAGAACAGAAACAAAGAGACCTTTTTGAAATCAATGACACAGATTGGTACAATGTAAGTTTTGAAGGTGTATATTCATCATCAGTTTGTCACTTGGCAATGCATAATGATTGGATACAATCAAAAGGATATGTTACTGATGGTATCGTAAATATGAACTTACCAGAGCAGGGTATCTCAGGGCCATTCAAAATTACATCTATCAAGCACATCATACCACAGAAAAAACCTGTAGATGAAAATCCAAATGATGAGTGGGAATATAGGCCTGTCACAGGCTTATTTGTACATCAATCGAATGATGTATGGAAGATAAAATTTGATGATGGTACAGAGTTAGGAGTTACCAATAATCACCCTATATATTCTGTAAGTAAAGGCGACTGGCAACATGCTGGCCATCTTGAAATCGGTGAAGAAGTATTGGCGAAGGGTGGGAATGCAAAAGTTGTAAGTAAGGAGAGAGATCTTACAATACAGGCTGTTTATAATCTGGAGATTAAGGATTTGCATAATTTCTTGGTGGGGGATGTTGGGGTTGTGGTGCATAATGGGTGTTTAGACTGGATTTCGAAATTAGCACCAGATTGGCTAAACAAAGGCGCACATTTTAATGTTCCAATCAAGAATGGAACAATTGAAATTTTAATTGTACCTGATAACGCTGGAGGGTTTTTACTTAAAAAATGGCCTGCTAGTGCTAAGGAAGCCGATTTTACTGAAGGTAAGGAAATTATTGAAGAAGCACTTAAAAATAAGGATTTTCAATTTAAATTAACTGAAACTGTCAAGAAAGCTATTGAATATGCAAAAGGTAATGGAAAGGCTGCAGAATTTAAATTTTTACATGATGCATTAAAGAAAAAATTTGGATTATGATTTTAAACATAACTGGTTTGGTATTGTATAATTCAATTCATAATATAAAATTGGGTCAGACAACTATTGAAGTAATAAATAGCATAAAATTATTAAATAGAATTTACAAATTTCATAAACAACGTAAAAATAATTCTTATATAGTAATGGAGGATTTGCAACTGTTTTTTACAACAGGTAAACTTGAATTTTGTATTATTCCTATTTGGGGTGGGTCAATGGTTAATTTATTTGATATTATATTAAATAAAAATACAACATTATTTGATTTTGAGGAAATACTTATTAGTTCAAAAATTGGGTATTCAACTAAAGAAATTGAACATAATGACCATTTTAGTATTATAATTAATAATACAATTTTTATTTTTGGATTCACTGAAAAAAAATATTTATTAAATAAAATTCAATGGGGTTGTACAGATTTTTTTTAAAAGCAAAATTCCAAGAATCTGAAATCATTACAACAGCAAAAAAATGGTTTAAAAAGTTTGATGGAAAGTGTAAATAAAACCTTGCTCGTATTAAAGAGCATACCCAAGTTCTAATGGCACAAAATTCTTTCAAAAAAACTGCTATGGCATTAGCCGCTTTGCCTCTTGTTGCCCCAATACAAGACGTAAAGCCTGATGACATGGTAAAAGCTTATCATCATGAACAAAGCTACTATGCCACAGCAGATAATAATGAAGATATTTACCTTCCTAGATGGTATGACCAAATGGTCGCTGACGTAGGAAGCGATTGGAGTGATACAAAATCACTCCAAAATGCGGGAACCGAAACCAACTGGATTTCGGCATCGACAAAGGCTAAGAAGAATGGAAAATACTTGGATTACGACCTAATCCACATCACACCCGAAACGTGGCAAATAGGTACCTTCAAAATCATAGAAGCCAATGGCGATATAGTAGAAGTAGAAGCCAATAGACCTAAGACTTGGTATAGCGAAAATAACGTAAATGCCATCGGTGATAAAGCATATTTCTCCATGCCTGAAATCGGCATAAATGGAGAAGCAACTTTATTATCCATAAGACCTACGGTCATCAATACTACAGAGTTTGCTTTGAATAAATCGGGTCAAGTTGATCGACCTGTGATCACTACTTTCAAGCGAAATGCACCAATAGTTTATGACTATCATTTTAGCGACGGAGCTGTGATCGGTGCTACACCTGAGCATCCATTTTTTAGTGTGGATCGCAATAATTATATAGCTGTAGGTGAGTTGCAACTTGGTGAGCAAGTGATGACTGCAGGTGAGAAGGTTGTTAAATTCATCGCAGGAAAACAGCGTGATAAAGGTGAGCCAGTCTATAATTTTGAAGTGTGGCGAGAGCATAATTATTATGTGGGTGATCGAGCGATTTTTGATGATAGTCAAAATGGAAGTCCAAAAGCGACTTCCAAGCGAGTGAACCGCGAAGCGGCATCTGCTTATTCTGGAGAGTTTTTGTTGGTGCATAATACCTATGCAGAAGAAATCAAGAATTTCATCTATAAAATGTCTAAGGCGGACAAACAAGGTGTGATTGATGATGCATGGGGACTTGGATTTCCTGAATGGTTCAAAAGAGGAAGATTTATGGAAGAGTTGCTTGGAGCTACGAGATACAAAGGATGGGAATGGACAGGTAAATACTCTAGCAATTTTCCTGGGGTAGATTTTTTCAAAAAAGTAAGTGGTAAGAATGTTGCAGCAAGTGTAAAAACAACAAAAAATGAAACAATAACTCAATGGTTAGGATCAAATCGAAACCATCTCAATGACTTAAAAAATGGAAAACTAACAGGTGAATTTTCTCAAGGTACGAATAAAGTTTTAGTTGATCAAGTTGAGATACACATATATACACCTAAATCGAATTTTTCTCAAGCTATGGAAGCTGAATGGACAGTTGCAATTAAGGCTGAGTTTCCTGAAATTAAAGTTATTATTTCTGATGTTGAAAAACATGTTGGTCTATGATTAAATACTACATTGTCAAGAAAAAAGTTAAAAGTAATATTCTAAAACCTTCGGACATAATTTCAATTCAAGAGTTTGAAAACTTAATTGAATTCAATAAAGATTTTATTTGGAATGAAGATGCTTTTCCCGATGAATTAAATAAAAAAAGAAAAGTTAAAGCATATTTAGATTTTGATAAAGAAGATGAAAAGTCTTTTGTACAAATAATAGCTCCTTTTTCAGGATTTATTACAGTTTACTTTGATTTTAAAGTTGACAGAGTAAAATTAATGAAACTTATTGACTTTGCAGAATCAATTGATTGTAACCTATGGCAATATAAACCTAAGCAATTAATCATTGATAAGGAGTTTGCTGAGAACTATGGGAAGCGAAAAAAGAAAGAAAGTGATTAGATTATTCCTACACTTTGTATTGAACACTCTTTTCTTAATGGCTGGGAATGCCTTCAGAAATACCGCCGCGGCCTATGCATTGGCAGCACTTCCTATCATTTCTGTTCCCATCCAAGATGTACAACTCTTCGACTATGCTGTAGCTCACAAGTCGGTAAATGCAAGTTACGGCCTACAAGCAAATAATGATGAAACATATATCATTGGTAAAGACCCTTACACAAGTGATCAACAAAGATCAAGAGATCAAAATGACCAAAAGGTCTCGATTTACGATCGAGATTGGAGTGATACGAAATCACTCCAAAATGCGGGAACCGAAACCAGCTGGATTTCGGCATCGACAAAGACTAATAAGAATGGAAAATACTTGGATTACGACCTAATCCACATCACACCCGACACATGGCAAATCGGTACCTTCGAAATCATAGAAGCTAATGGCGATAAAGTAGAAGTAGAAGCCATCAGGCCTAAGACGTGGTTTGCAGAAAATAATGTAAATGCCATCAATGATAGAACATGGTTCTACATGCCAGAGATTGGCATCAATGGCGAAGCGACTTTGTTAACTATAAGACCTACGGTCATCAATACTACAAACCTTGCATTAAATGAAAGTGGTTTATCCCGTAGCGTTAGTATCGGGCATATGGTGGATAGACCAGTGATCACAACCTTTAAGCGAAATGCACCAGTAGTATATGATTATTATTTTAGTGATGGTGCTGTAATCGGTGCTACACCAGAGCATCCATTTTTTAGTGTAGATCGCAATAATTATATAGCTGTAGGTGAGTTGCAATTGGGTGAGCAAGTGATGACAGCAGGTGAAAAAGTGGTGAAATTCTTAGCTGGAAAACAACGTGACAAAGGCGAACCTGTCTATAACTTTGAAGTGTGGCGAGAGCATAATTATTATGTAGGTGATCGAGCGATTTTTGATGATAGTCAAAATGGAAGTCCAAAAGCGACTTCCAAGCGAGTGAACCGCGAAGCAGTATCTGCTTATTCTGGAGAGTTTTTGCTGGTGCATAATACTTGCCCTTGGGAAGCTATTCGAGATTTAATCAAAGATGCAACTCTAAGAATCAAAAAAATCAATGGAAGCCTAGAAATTCCGACTGATTGGGAAAAAATTGATGTGTTAAGAGATGGAAAAGTAGTTGGTTCAAGATATGTTGATCCAAAAAACAATAAAATTCAAATAAGATTACATGACAAAGGAGATTTAGCACATTTTCCACATAATTATAATAAACCATACGGTAGATATGAATTAGGAAAGGATGCAAATGGCAAGATGAGGCACGCAGATATTAATGGAAATATTGTGGAGTCGGGAGATCCTAAATATTATGAGAAAACACATTTTTTAATAAATGCAGTAGATGTAGAATGACATGGATAATAAAGAATTAGCAGAAAATTCTAAAAAAGGAGTATTTCAATTTTTGTTAGATTTGGATAGATATTTGTTTAGAGACGAAGGTCCTAATGAAACATTTTATATGTTTTTATCAACATTTGGGTATGAATGGTCTTCCAAAGATATGGAAAAAATTGTTCCTACTGGAGTATTTAGTGAAAAAGAATTGGAAATATTATTTCAAATAGAAAAATTTATGATCCAACTTCAAGAAGAGTATTATAAATCAGGTGCAGAAGGATGGGCTTTCTTAAGCAAAGATGAATATTTACATTTGAAAGGTTTAAGTTATGAGTATTTGAGATTGATCCAAGAAAGTAAGAAAGAATGGTGATGTTCATTTTGTTAACAAAATAATTATAGAAATAAGGAATCATGGTGCAACAAATATCACATTATATGCTATTTATACTTATAAAGGTCAATGTAATTGTGAATTGGGAATAGAAGAAATGGCTTTACTTTCAGAAATGAAAATACCGTTTATCTTTTCAATGTATGAAGATGATGAGTTAATTGAAAAATCTCACCCAGCATAGGCCTTTTTGGTTTTAAAATCACGAAGGCACATATCGATAAGATTGAAGACATAGGATTTTTTGTCCTCGGAGAGATTAGAAATCTCCTCGAGTCTGTTTAGTGTGTTCTTATCAATAACAAGTTTGGTTTTGCCTATGAGATAGTCCACAGAGACTTCAAGGACATCTGCAATTTTGGCTACTACATCTACAGAAGGAGTGATGTCTCCTCTTTCGTATCTACCTATAACATCACCTGAAGTGCCGATGATCACCCCAAGATCGGTTTGAGAGGTTTTTTTTGCCTACAAATGAGCAATAAATTTTGTCCAAAATATCTACGATAAGCATCTAAAAGTGTATCTTTGTAAAACAAAGATTATAGGAAAAAATGCAAGAAATTATATTTGTTATAAATGAGTCAATAGATGGTGGCTTTGAAGGAGAAGCACTTGGATTATCAATTTTCACAGAAGGTGACAGTTGGGAAGCGTTAAAAAAAAATATTATCGAAGCCGTATCTTGTCATTTTGATGATGATATCCAACGTATAGTCAGGATGCACTTTGTAAAGGATGAAGTTTTGACCGCATGAAAATTTCAAGAAACGAATCTGGACAAAGTCGAATAAAAAAACTAAGTAATATCCCGCAAAGTGTGTAAGTAGAAAAAGGATTTAGCTTGGAGTTTTCTGACT
>DEQQ01000060.1 GCA_002360455.1 Saprospiraceae bacterium UBA3362 | reverse complement strand
TTCCTTTTGGCAAATGATGGGATAGTATTCTTCCGCCACTTATTTTATTGTTTGGAGCCAATCGTAACCAAGAAGCAAACTGTTTAGCTGATTCAAATTTTTTGATCCCATCAAGTCCCACCTCACTCATCAATACCATAATGGTTGATTCATTGCCCCCTTCAATGTTTTACCTTGCTTTTGGTGATAATTCTTTGTGCAATCTAAGCTTGATTGCCATCGGGTTTTAAAAACACCATTGCATAAAACGGACTTAACATTGAACTTGAAGATGCAATTTACGAATTCGTTAGCAATTTAATTCAGTATTTTTTCAATACGGAGGGATTGCCACCAACGTTCAGCACTGGCGACGGACGACCGTCAGGGAGTCTGTACGTCCAGTGCATTGTTACTTGCAGCATGAACCAAACATAATCTAATAAAGATCGTATAAATCATAAATCAATAATAAATGATTTAGAATCTTTTAAATAAAATAATGAAAGCAATTTTTAATATAATACTGTTTAGCATTATTATTTCTTTGTAACCATTAGCTGATTAAAGTATAATATTATTAAAAATTCAAATTAATCTGTTTAATTCAACAAGTCCTGTTTCAATATTTATCGTGCAGGATTTCCTACAAATCCATCATAAAATCCAAGAAAACAATCTATAAGTATAGAAATGGCCATAATAATTGCACCTAAATTCATAAAAACATGGCTCCACTTCTTATTTCTATTCAACCATCCAACTAAATATAAAATTAATCCAACAAACCCAACTATTGAAGTCATCATATGCATAAAATTTTAAATAATGAGTAATGTAATAAAAATTATTGCAATTTAAAATCACCTATTAATAACAACTTTTCGAAATTCGTGATCTCTGTTGTTTATACTTAATTTTAGTAAGTACATTCCACTCTGAATCTCCGAAGGAAGTTCTATGATTTTTTGATTAACAATTTCTTTCAGACCATCATGCCAAATAACTTGCCCATTAAAATTTATCAATTCAATCTTATTATATTGAATTGACTGAGTAAAATTAAGTTGAAAAGTACCCTTGTTAGGATTTGGCGCAAGTTTAAAAAGATCCTTTGAGGAAAAATTATCGACAGAGGATAAAATTCCTAACTTGCATACAAAATATTTGTAAATACCATTTTTTGCTGCTTCTATATTGATATTTCCAAAAGAACACTCTCCATGATACATTCCAGCTACACATAAATTTTTACCATTGTCTATGGAAAATTTAGGTAGTGCGATAATACCCGAGTTATTAGATTTTGCCCAATTAACATTTCCATTATTATCTAATTCAGTAATAAATAGAGGTTGGCCTGAATTACTATTAATTAACTTATTGGGTCCATCAAACAGGGAATTACCCTGAAACATTCCTGTAATATATAATTTACCATCACCATTTACTCGGCAATCAGTAATAAAATCTGAGGAATTACTCCCGTAACTTTTAGCCCACAACAATTTGAAGTCGTATGATATCTTAGCTATATAAAAGTCAACACCTGTTGTTGAAGGGCCTGATAATTCCACAAACTTGCTTGAGCCTTTTCCAGATATTGTTAAGGTTTTGCAATTAAAATATCCAGTAATATAAATATTTCCTTGGTAATCAATTACACAGTGGTCAGCTGTTGAAAAACCATCACTACTGGTTACAATTTTGACTAAATTTTTATTTGGTAAAGCACCACAACCATATTCATGTAAAAAAAAGGTGCCAGTCCAATAGTCAGAACCCATTAAGTAGTAACTACAACTTAATGGTCTGCCAGTAGAAATTAATTTAAAATCAGAACATTCTTGAACATTAAACGCATCAACTATATCAGCATCTGCCTCAAGCTCCGCACAAAAATTTGTAGTAAGAGAACAATTTGGGCTGGTAAGTAAATTGCCTATATTCATTATGGTTCCATAATAATTGCCTGTGATTATAATGTTGCCATTAGATAAGCGAGATATACTTAATCCATATTCATCACTATCGCCTCCAAAATTTCTTGACCAAAGCACAGAGCCACTTTTATCAAATTTTATAAATAGTAAATCACTTTTGTAAGGAGTAAGAGAGGTATTGCCAGCAATAAGTTGTGGGCTGTCAAAAGAGCCAATAATATATAAATTGCCTTGATAATCAACAATTCCATCAGATACTTCGTCACTTCCTATTCCACCAAAACTTTTTGCCCAATCAACATCGCCAATTGAATTGTATTTTACAATAAAAAAGTCAGTACTATTTCCATTCGACAACAGTTGATATGATCCAAACGTGATCTGGCCATGAAAATTTCCCATAATGTAAATATCTCCATTTTCATCAGTAACTGCTTTTACTAATTCATCTGCACCAGTCCCAGTTGAGTTTTTAGCCCAAATAAAATCTGGAACTTGGCAAAATATAAAATTAATCAAAGTGAATTGAATTACAATAAATATAATATGGATTTTCTTACATAAATTAAGTAAATTTGATTTTTTCATAACAATTAAATTTTATTGTAAAAAAATATATTTTATACAAAAATATTAAAATTTATATGATTTTCAAAAATTATTGCCACAATTTGATTTTTAGTAAATGTTGCAAGTAACGGTTTGGCTATACACGCTGCCCCGCCAATCGTTTAACAGCCAAAAGTAAAAAATAATTTTTACTTACCGCAAAAATCGAAAGAGAATCATTAAAGTTGTTGGCGGGGTAGAGTGTATAGCTGTAACGGCCCCCTAAGAAAT
>DEQQ01000025.1 GCA_002360455.1 Saprospiraceae bacterium UBA3362 | reverse complement strand
TGACTTCGATGGCATGCATCGTGTGATAATAATTTTTTCCGCTTATCGGAATTCCAGCGGCCACTTTTATCTGTTCTTTGATCAGATCATGATCTATAACTTCTTCGGTTACCGGATGCTCAACCTGGATTCTGGTATTCATCTCCATAAAATAGAAATTTCTATACTTATCGACCAGAAATTCTACAGTACCAACACCCTCATAATTGATCGCCTTTCCGGCTAAAATTGCAGCCTCTCCCATTTTTTCTCGCAACTCATCAGTCATAAACGGAGATGGACTCTCCTCAACCAACTTTTGATGCCTTCTCTGGATAGAACAATCCCGCTCCGAAAGATGAACTACTCTACCAAACTGATCTCCTACAACCTGAAACTCAATATGTCTTGGTTCTTCTATATATTTTTCGATGTAGATGCCATCATTGGCAAAAGCCGCCTTAGCCTCCTGACGAGCAATATTCCACATATCCTCAAAATCTTCCTTCTTCCATACAATGCGCATACCTCTACCTCCTCCACCTGCTGTAGCTTTGAGAATAACGGGGTACCCTATTTTTTCTGCCAATGCAAGCCCCTGTTCTATATCTTGAAGCAGGCCTTCAGATCCCGGTACAACGGGAACTCCGGCTTTGATCATAGTTTCTTTTGCCGTGATCTTGTCTCCCATTTTGCGAATTTGCTCAGGTGTCGGCCCAATGAACTTTATGCCGTATTCCTTACAAATTTCTGCAAACTCAGCATTTTCTGCCAAGAAACCATAACCGGGATGGATAGCATCTGCATTTGTGATTTCTACAGCAGCCATAATTTTTGGAATACTCAGATATGACTGACTGCTTGCCGGAGGTCCGATGCATACAGCCTCATCCGCAAATCTCACATGCAAACTCTCTCTGTCGGCAGTAGAATAGATGGCCACTGTTTTGATGCCCATTTCTTTGCATGTTCTTATAATACGCAAAGCAATCTCGCCGCGATTAGCGATCAATATTTTTTGAAACATGATTTAGATTTTATGGTTCTACCAAAAACAACACCTGATCAAATTCTACAGGTGTAGCATCTTCTACCATGACTTTTACTATGGTTCCCTTGACTTCACTTTCTATTTCATTAAAAAGCTTCATGGCCTCTATAATGCATACTTTGGAACCAATATCGACAGAATCTCCAACTTTTACAAACTGAGGTTTTTCAGGGCCCGGTGCACGATAAAAGGTTCCCACCATGGGAGACCTAATCTCCAATAATTTTTTATCGGAACCGGACGAAGTTGCTGCATTATCTTGAGATCCTGCTGAGCTAGCTTCAGCTTTAGCCACCGCCGGGGGAGCCGCAACAATAGGAGCCGCTTGCATCACCGGCGCAGCAGCATATACCGTTTGAGTTGGAATTTCTTGAGAGCCTTTGGACGTTTTAATGACCAACTCCACATCCTGATTTTTGTACTTGAATACAGATAACTCTGACTTGGTAACGAGCCTGATAAGCTCTTGGATTTCTTTAAAGTTCATTGGTTTATTGTTTTGCTCTTTCTAAATAGTCTCCGGTTCTGGTATCAATTTTAAGAAACTCACCTTGTTCGATAAACAACGGAACTTTTACCTGAGCCCCGGTTTCAAGAGTTGCAAACTTAGTTGCATTGGTTGCCGTATTCCCTCTTGCACCAGGTTCTGTGTAGGTAACTTCAAGAATTACATGCGGTGGCATTTCAGCTGTCAAAGGAGTGTCTTTTTCTGCATGAAAAATAACCTCAATTTCCATACCTTCCTTCAAAAACTGACCGTTCTCCAACATATTTTCAGGAAGACTTATCTGATCAAAAGTTTCCGTATTCATAAAATTGTATCCGGATTCGTCCTTGTAAAGATACTGAAATTTTCTTCTTTCCACACGAACTTCATTCAAAGTATGTCCTGCCACCCAAGTATTTTCCACAACTTTGCCGGAAGTCATACTTTTTAGTCTGGTTCTCACAAAAGCATTCCCCTTTCCGGGCTTGACATGTTGAAATTCTACAATCACAAAAATATCATTATTGTAATCTATACACATTCCGTTTCTTATATCCGACGTATTTGCCATAAAGTTTAGTTTTTATAAAAATGGTTGCAAAAATAAGCTTTTAAGTCGATTTTAGGCAAATTTTAAGCCATTTCCGGAGAATTATACAAGAAATTGAGAAAAACAAGCCTTTTCCAAAACATTTCACCTGATAAAACCAAATGTTTCTGAGGGCGTAACCCCTATCGGGGTCGCTCCCTTACGGGGTTCGCCAAAAGGCTCCGTACTCCAGTCTTTCCAGACTTCCGTACAGCCGGCTATAGCCGGCTCCCTCCAGGCAGCTTACGCGTGTCGGCCTTACATCATAGAGAAGCTGGGATTCAGAATCCTTTAATGCAATTTCAAATCGCTGTCAGGCTTCCTTCTGTTGAAATTAAAAGGATCTACCAGAATGAAATTTTATGACAAGCATCCCTTAAAATTTGGTCTAGTAAATGGGGAGTACCTCTTCCCTATTAATAAAATTGGAGAACTTTTATCTCAAAATTGGCCAGCTTTAGTCAACTTTTGATTCGATACTTTTGCATTGGACGGATACTTTGTTATTGATAAAAATACACTAAACATACTGCAGGAGATTTTTAATCTCCTCGATGATAAAAAATCCTATGTATTCAATTTGACCACTAGATTGAGGAAGTCCAGTACCCCTAATAATAAAAATAATATGGACAGAAATCTCCACATATTGCAAAAGTAAAAACTCTTAATGAAGAAACGGAAATAATTTGGACCAATAAATTTGCAAACAATACAATCAGCCAAAGGACTAAATTTCGTTTCTTTTGGATTAAGCCAAAAAATATTGAAAAACAGAGATAAATAAATTCAATGCTAAAATGACTCACGCCCAAACTAAATTAAATCCTAAAACTGCATTACCAAATTGTCAGATTAATTTAAAACTTTTACATCATCTGCCTCTCAAAGGAAATACTCCTCTTCTTCCTATAATAGAG
This sequence comes from Saprospiraceae bacterium UBA3362, assembly GCA_002360455.1. Classification (GTDB taxonomy): domain Bacteria; phylum Bacteroidota; class Bacteroidia; order Chitinophagales; family Saprospiraceae; genus Vicinibacter. Next base: position 9,345 of record DEQQ01000025.1, on the reverse strand, counting down.
CTTAATAGTAGCTTCCACAATAAAAATTTATAACTACTATTTCTAGAAAATTGGTTTGACAAATGAGGAGTACAAAGACTACTATTGAAAAGCAAAACTAACAGGCATCATCCTTTACAGTTTTCTTAAACTGATCTATCATTTTTTTCATTTCTTTTAGTTGTTTAATCTTATCAGTAATCGACACCAGTTTGTCATCCAATACTTTTAATTTCTCATCAACAGTCATTTTGTTATTGTACCAAGCATCCATCAATTGACTAATCTCTCTTATGGTGAAACCTATTGATTTTGCATCTCTTACCAGCTCTAATCTCTCGACAGATTCCTCATCGTAATGGGAATACTTATTTGTTTTTACATTCTCATCAAGCTTCCCCTTTAATAAGCCTGATTTTTCATAAAACCGTATAGTGTGGGCCGAAATTCCGGTCCGCTTTGACAATTCATTAATCAACATTGGGCAAATGTAGGCTTTTCAAAAATAAATTGCAAGTATAGACTATACTCTAATGTTGCAGGTTCTAAAAAAGGGGTTTAGCTTTGCTAAAAGTTAAATCAAATCAAAAATGGCTACAGCATTAATTACAGGAGCGTCCAGTGGAATCGGACTGGAATTGGCAAAAGTTCATGCTTCAAAAGGCGGAGATTTAGTTTTGGTGGCAAGAAACAAATCAAAATTGGACGAGCTAAAAACGGAGATCGAAAAACAATATAAAGTCTCTGTATATGCTATTGGCAAAGACCTATCAGCAAAAAATTCTGCTCAAGAAGTTTACGAAGAAACAATAAATCAAAGAATTCAAATTGATTATTTGATCAACAATGCAGGCTTTGGAGATTACGGAATGTTTACTGACACAGATTGGAACAAAGAAGAACAAATGATCAATTTGAATATTACTACTTTGACCCAATTTACCAAACTCTTTTTGAGAGAGATGGGAAAAAGGGGCAACGGCAAAATCATGAATGTTGCCTCAACGGCAGCATTCCAATCCGGCCCCACCATGGCGGTTTATTTTGCAACTAAAGCTTATGTACTTAGTTTTTCTGAAGCAGTGAATAATGAAGTTTGTGATCAAGGCATTACAATAACAACACTTTGTCCAGGCGCCACCGAAAGTGGATTTCAAGCTGCTGCCGCAATGGAAGAAAGTAATTTGGTAAAAGGGAAAAAACTTCCCACATCAAAAGAAGTAGCAGAGTACGGTTATACTTCTATGTTAAAAGGAAAAACTGTTGCCATTCATGGTTTTATGAATTGGATATTGGCCAATTCCGTTAGGTTTACGCCTAGAGCTTTGGTTGTTAAAATTACTCGAAAACTACAAGATAAAGCTCAATAATTATGGAACAAATAAGCAAATATTTTAATGCAGAAAAAAGTGAGAGTTTACTTTTTATATTCGTGGGTCTTATTGCAATGATAGTGGCATCATATTTCTTAATAAAACTAAGGCAACCCTTCTATAATGGAATGGCTTACCCTTTTATTGCCGTAGCTCTTATTCAATTAACAGTTGGATGTACAGTTTACTTAAAAAGCACTAAGGATGAAGAAAGAGTTATTCAATTTATGCATTCGGACCAATCAAAAATTCTAACAGATGAAATCCCCAGAATGCAAACAGTAATGAAAAATTTTACAGTTTACAAATGGATTGAAATTTCATTACTAATCATCGGCTGCACTCTGCTTTTCATTTTTGCAAAAGAGTCCTTTTGGAATGGTCTTGGACTTGGGCTCTGTATTCAATCCGGTTTTTTGCTATGGTTAGATTTCTTTGCAGAAAACAGAGGAAGAGCTTATCTCAATCATTTGATGACCATCCTTTAATTGTATTTACTCAAACTCAAATATAAATCGTTCTAATTAAACAAGCTTGCGTAAAACTTCTATTCATTGTCTTGAAATCCTATTTTCCGGTTTAAGATCTACTATTCGAACCTAACTTTCTTTCTTGTTAGACAGGTCTATAAAATAATTTCCATCATTTGATTTATTTTGTCAAGCTAAAATAATATTTTTGTCCTAGACGTTACACTAATATTAGTAACCAATGAACTATCCGGAGCTTTCGAAAACAAACATTAAAAAAACAAAGACTATTTTTGCAGATTTTAATCAAGCAAAACAGTTGTTGAAGTCGTTTCTCACCTTCCCTTTTCTTCATAGACAAGAATAAAGTTTTGAAATTATTATATAACATCAAAATAATAAACAATGAAACCAATATTAACAATGATGGCTCTCTCAATTTGGAGCTTCGTTGCTTGGGCATCAGACACAACCATTGTATTCCAAAAAATGAAATACGCTGATCTATTCCAACAAGCAAAAAAAAGAGAATAAAGCGGTCATGATGTATTTTCATTTTAAAGGTTGCGGAGCTTGCATTCAAATGGAAAAAACCACTTTCAAAGACAAAAATGTGATCCCCTTTTTTAACACAAACTTTATTAATTTTGAAGTCAACACCTTGGAAGACAATGCAGCCGAGATCTTAAAAATACACAATGTAAGAATGCAACCCACCTTTCTGTTTTTTGACCCAAATGGAAATGAATTGCATAAAATGGTTGGCTTTTTTAGTCCACAAGAATTTCAAGAACAAGCTACCAATGCCGTAAAAAATACAATGAATTTATCAAATTATAAAAAACTTTACAGTTTAGGCAAAAGAGAACCAGACTTCTTATTTGATTATGCGTATATGTTGCGCGATGCATTTGAACTGGACTCCACCCTTGTCAACGAATACTTAAACAGCATAGATAAAGAAGACTATAAACAGGAAAAGAACATCAAATTTATTTATGAATTTTGCATTTATAATTTCTCAATATTTTTACCTTATAATAATCCTAGATTCGAATTCATGCTCAATAACAAAGAACTGTTCTATACAAGGTTTGACAGTGTTCAGGTTAAAGCTAGAATCATATGGATACTTGACTTTGCAATACACAAAGCCATTGATGAAAATGATGAACAAACTTTCCGACAGGGGATTCAAGCTATAAAAGATTTTGACCGTGGAGAGTCATATAATTTTAAAGAATTGGATGGGCGAATCACCGGAACAATAGGCAAAAACCAGGTGCTCTATGCAATGCTCTGTTACTATGACAAAATGGGCGATAGATCCAATTATTCAATTGCACTAAATCAATATTTATCAAAATTATGGGATGATGCCGATGCGTTAAATAATTTCGCATGGGATACATACGAAAAGGCCAAAGAAAATGAAACAGAAAAAATTCAAGCCGGGCTTAAGTCTGTAGTGCGCTCTATTGAACTTGACAATATTTACAAAAGTAATGATACTTATGCTTGGTTGCTATACAAGTCAGGCAAAAAAGAAAAAGCCTTAATACAAGCTCAAAAAGCAATTGAAATAGCCAAAAAAAACTCCAAAAATTATAGAGAAACCAGTAAGCTAATCGAGCTCATTGAAAGTGAGAAATAAAAAGAAACATCGATAAATAAAATTTGTAATTCCATTGGCCGATGAGGGCAACATTTTGCACAAGTCAAAATCGCTAATCCAAATAAAATAAAATCGAGCTAATCCGATCAAAGTTTAGCTCGATTTTATAGGTATATATTCTATTTCTTATCTTGGGATAAGATTGAATTCAGTTCTTCTATTAAGGAATCTGCCATTTTCTGTTTTGTTGTCTGCAACAGGCTGAGTTGCACCATAACCTGCGTAGGAGAGTCTTGACTGAGAAACTCCTTTGCTAATCAAATATTCATAGCAAACCTTGGCTCTGCGTTCAGAGAGATCAAGATTAAACTTAGCAGATCCTGTATTGTCCGTATGTCCACCGATGGCAAGATTGTAAGCATCATATTTCTTCAAAATAATGGCTATTTTATCCAGTATCTTAAACGACTCCTGTTTTAATGTAGATTTTCCTAAGTCGAATTGTACGGCTCGCATTGCAAAATCCAATACCTCACGGTCTGCCTTTTCAATAACAGGACAACCATTATTTGACTTTGGACCGGGGCTTGTAGGACATTGGTCATGTTTATCTTGGATTCCGTCGCCATCTGTATCAGGACAACCTTTGAACTGAATTAATCCTGCTGTAAATGGACACTCGTCTTGTTCGTCTTCAATTCCATCATTATCTGCATCTTTGCTTTGAGCTGCATCCGGACAGCCACCTTTCTCTTTTTTACCCGGAACGTTTGGACATCGGTCATCTTTGTCCGACACTCCATCTCCGTCGCTATCAGGGCATCCAAATAAGCTTGCTAATCCTGCCTTATCAGGGCAATGATCATCTTTGTCAGGCACTCCATCTCCATCTTTATCACTAGGTGGACATCCATTGTTGTTTTTTGGTCCGGCTACGGTTGGGCACTCATCTTCAGGATCCGGGATACCGTCTTTGTCAGAATCTGGACAGCCCATGAACTCCAATATTCCACTTTGTTCAGGACATTTATCTTTATAATCCGGTACGCCATCTTCGTCCGTGTCTGGACAGCCGGAGAATTTGGCCAATCCGGCAATACTTGGGCACAAATCCAATTCGTCCGGAATTCCGTCACCATCAGAATCTGTCTTTGACATCTCTATTTTTGGACTGCTCATTTTCTTATTTCCTAACATGTACACAAACCCCAGTTGATGTTGCAAATGAGATGGCCAGTTGGCAATTGAAAATCTATAATCCGACTGCCACTGCAGATAAGCTTGAGGATGAAACATAAAATTGAATCCAATGCCAAGCGGAATTTGAACCGCCAAGTCAGCCCCTTTGGGAAGAATAACATTCACTCCACCGGTCAAATAAGGTGATACCCATTTGTTTTTTAACAAATGAAATTGGCCCTGAGCCCCAAGATTGATAAAGGGAAGTTTAAGCTCTTCTGCAAGACTGTCTCGTCTTATTCCTGCCCCCACAGGGATGATCAAACTTATATTGTTACTAAAGTTTCTAACATATCCCAACTCAAATCCATTTTGGAACTGCCGCACGGCACCAAAATCAGACCCATTGAAGCTGGTATAATCATAAAAAGGTTTTCTGGCAAGGATACCCGATTTGAAATCGAAATATTGCGCTTGAAGTTGAGAAACAACCAGCACAAAAAAGCCTAAATAGAGTACAAAACGTTTCATTCTACAGTTTTTAATAGACTATTGGAGATCAAAGGTAGAGAAAAGATTTCATTCGAACAAATGAATTCCATTATAATACGTATATACAAAAAGAATATATATCACATTTTGTAATATGAAATATCCTTAAGCATAGTCCTGTAAATCAAATCCATTGAGTCCCATTCAACCCAAAATGGAAAGGATAAGATTTTAATTAAAAGCCAAAATAAACCCTGAAATCTAATCTCAATGAATGAATCACTGCCGCCACAAGGTTTTTTATTTTATCTTCGCTAACTCAACCAATTGAATTTCTAATTATTTAATGCTATAACTTTTCAATCGTTGCCTCTTCATGGATACACAATTTAATATTAATGAGGATCATGCTCTTTCCTTAATCGCCAAGCTAAAAAAGGAATTGGATAAAATCCATCTTGGTGGAGGTCAAAAAAGGCTCGATGCTCAAAAGGCTCAAGGAAAAATGACCGCAAGAGAACGAGTAGATTATCTTTTGGATACTGCTTCTCCTCGTATAGAGATTGGAGCATTTGCTGCCTATGAGATGTACGAAGAACATGGAGGTTGCCCTTCTGCCGGTGTGGTGGTGGTCATGGGATACGTCTCCGGCAAATGCTGCATCGTTGTTGCAAATGATGCAACGGTCAAGGCTGGAGCTTGGTTCCCTATGACAGGAAAGAAAAACTTAAGAGCCCAAGAGATTGCCATGGAAAATAAAATTCCTATAATCTATCTGGTGGACTCGGCAGGTGTTTATCTTCCGTTGCAAGATGAAATTTTTCCTGACAAAGAACATTTTGGTCGCATTTTCAGAAACAATGCAAAGATGTCGGCTATGGGAGTTCTTCAGATTGCAGCCATTATGGGAAGCTGTGTTGCCGGAGGAGCCTATCTGCCCATTATGTCTGATGAGGCATTGATCGTAGAAGGAACAGGCTCTATTTTTCTTGCCGGGCCCTACTTAGTCAAAGCTGCCATTGGAGAAGATACAGATCAAGAAACTCTTGGAGGAGCTTACACTCAAAGTGAAATTTCGGGGGTCACAGATTATAAAATGAAAAATGATCAAGAATGTCTTGAAACTATCAAAAAATTAATCGCTCAAGCCAATCCGCCAAAGGCTGAATCCTTACAAAGAGTTCCCTCTGTTAACCCAAAAAGGAACCCCAAAGATGTTCTTGGAATTTATCCCGATCAGGCGATCAAGCCATACGATATGCGCGAAATTATCGAGTGCATTGTAGATGATTCTGCTTTCACGCTCTACAAAGAAAATTATGGAAAAACCATCATCTGCGCCTACGCCAACATCGATGGATTCTCGGTAGGTATTGTAGCCAATGATCGAAAGGTGCATAAGTCCGCCAAAGGCGAAATGCAAATGGGAGGCGTAATCTATTCTGACGCAGCCGACAAAGCTGCGCGATTTATTATGAACTGCAATCAAAAAAAGATTCCTCTTCTCTTTTTACATGATGTAACCGGATTTATGGTGGGGACTAGAAGTGAACATGGTGGGATCATAAAAGACGGGGCCAAAATGGTAAATGCAGTGTCCAACAGTACAGTTCCCAAAATTTCGATTGTCATAGGCAATTCTTACGGCGCAGGAAATTATGCTATGTGTGGCAAAGCTTACGATCCTCGTTTTATCGCCGCTTGGCCAACAGCCAAAATTGCGGTAATGGGTGGAGCGCAAGCTGCCAAAGTTTTAACTCAAATTCAGATCAGCGCTTTAAAAAATAAGGGAGCTGAGCCCAATCTTGAAGAAGAACAAAAACTGTTTGATACAATCAATGAGCGATACCAAAAACAAACCACAGCCTATTACGCAGCGTCAAGATTGTGGGTGGATGCCATCATTGATCCACGCGAAACCAGATCATGGATAAGCATGGCATTGCAAGCTGCAAACCATGCCGAAGTGTCGGCATTCAACGTAGGAGTACTCCAAACTTAATCTCAATATCAATTAAAAATAATATGGACGATAAAAAAAAGTCTTGGCTAAAAAAAATAGGAGTCGCCGGATTTTTATTTTTTCTTATCAAAGGGTTGATGTGGCTTTTTCTTGGAGGCAGTCTAGTCCAATGGTTATGCAACAAATAAAAACAACCTCAATATTGGCTTTCGTTGTAGCTTGTTTTTCCTTACAAGCGCAAGCAAGTTTTTATGTTAAAAACGAAGTAAATTATTTCTGCCGTTTTCCCCTATTATACCCTACTCCAATATTCTCACAATACTATCCGTCATCCTATAATATTGAATCCATCCAACTACCGAAATCTATTTTTTGCAAATGGGAAAACCAACTCTCCTCACAAAGTAAAACTAGAGTTTGTTTCAGATTGGGTTCTTTAGAGTACACCAATGGCATTGAATATAAACCCTACTTGCAGCGAACCTATTTCAATTAATCAATTTCCATCTCTTTATAAAAAGAATCCTTACTAAAAATGGAAACTTACAGCCAATGATGGAAGTATGGGCAACTGGTTCACTCTCCTGTTTTCTACGACATTAAAATAAAAAATGTTCTTCCTATTATATGCATTCGTTATACTCGCTATGACATCAAAATGAACCTCTTTGCTGATTTTAAACTGTCTTTTCAATGACAAATCCAATCTGTGATAATAAGGCAATCTGCCGGAGTTTATTGTTTCAGAATACAGTACTCCAATATCAGGATTGTCCAAGCCAAAATTTGTATTTAGACCGTTAGGTATTTTGTTGTCAGCAAAAAAACCTTGAATTTTAGTAAACGCAAATCCCGATCCCATGTTCCAACGCAAACCGGTCTGCCATTGTCTCCTGGATCCGAATTGATAGTCAATCACAACGTTCATATTATGTCTGCGATCAAACAATGCAGGAAACGTTTGTACTCCATCATTTCTTCTCACATATCCCAAAGAATATCCAAGCCACAAATTCCATTGCGGCCAAGTTGTCTTACATAAGACGTCTATACCGTAGGCTTTTCCTGTTTCTGTTGTATAATCTGACTCAGATAATTTTCTTTTATTTCGATTTAGATTGTAAAGCGAATTGAACTTCTTATAATAAGCTTCGACATTGAGATCCATGTTGTCCAACAAATCAATTTCGAATCCTCCTACTCCATGCAACGAAGAGATCAATCCGGGACTTGTGATAAATCCAACAAACAAATTCACAATATCTCTTTCACTCACTGAGCTCATCAAATTCTGTGTAAAATATCCACCTGCTGTTTTAATTCTAAATTTATCTGAGACATTCCATTTAGCTCCAAATCGCGGCTCCAAAGTCACTTTAGCTAGAGAGGCATAATATTGAATTCTTATACTTGGATCCAGTACAAATTTGCGCAAAGAAATTCTATGCTTCAAATATCCTGCTAATTCTGTATTGTTTGCATTGATGTTTATAGGTACTTTCAAAAAATTGATAAAATTGAAATCTGTGGAGAATGCATTGAACTCTATGCCATATTTTGTCTCTGTTCTCCTTCCAAAATAAGTAAAATCAAAATTGGCTTGCAATCCTTTGATTCTACTGTCTCTTGGTTTTGAACCTACTTCATCCAGTTGGATAAAATAATTGGTATAGGCCAAATTACCCCCGATGATCAATGCAGAATTCACAGGAATAATTTTAAAATTGGCTCCACCACCTATAGCATCCCAATTCAACTTGGCCAAATCATTATAATTCACCTGATCATTAAATCGGAAACCGAATGCATTGAGAACACTACCATTATTTGATAATGTAGAAATTTTTCCGTACACATCGGTAAATTTGAAAGGCAAACTGTTTGTTCCTTCTTCCAATGCGTAAGAATATAATTTAGGACTTGTTTGGTCGATATAAGAATGTTTTCCTGTAAGCAAAAAGGAAGTACTTCCACTTTTTCCTTCTTTGAATTTTGACAATGGCCCTTCTATCAGTGCCTTCGCCATAAATGGACTTGCAGAAACCAATCCTCCTAACTTAGTCTTGTTGCCTTCACGGGTTTTCATATCTACAATAGCAGAAATTCTTCCTCCATATTCTGCTCCAAAGCCTCCCGTCAAAACATCTACAGTTCGTATGGCTTCAGTCTCAAAAACAGAAAAAATTCCTATAGAATGGAAAGGATTGAATATTGTCATCCCATCCAATAAAATTTTGTTTTGCACCGGACTTCCCCCTCTGATATAGATCTGCC
>DEQQ01000074.1 GCA_002360455.1 Saprospiraceae bacterium UBA3362 | reverse complement strand
TTCAAAAAACTGTTGCTAAATTCGATCTGAAACCTGACGACCTTGGCTATGCAACTGCTTGATTTTCAGGCTTGGCTGGTGACGTTAGTCAGAAGGCTAAAACAGACAACCAACAATGACACAAGCAGAACAAATTCAATTGACATTCAATATCATTAACTCAATCGGAGCATTAGCAACTTTTGGTGCATTTCTATTACTATTCCGTAAGGACAAGGACAAGCAAAAACAAATTGACAAATTAACTTCTATAGCTACGGTTTTAGATGCACAGAACGACAGCTTGAAAAAACAAAATGACTTGATTGCCCAGCAAGTTGATATTTTTAGAAACACGTCTGTTCTTAAACAGCAAGACAATGCTTCAATGGTTAAACTTCAAGAGATTGAAGAAAAGAAATTAAAATTAAGTGTTGCTCCAGTATTGTGGTTAAATGGTGCAGGAACAAGATATACAGGAGAATTGCAAATTGATTTGAATAATAAAGGAGAGAGAGCAATTTTAGATGACTTTATATTAAAATCAGGTGAAATCGAACTTCATAGTAAATCTGTTCCTTACGACCTGGAAAAAGGAGAACGAAGATACATTTTTGGACGAGCAAACGGCAATAAATCAATAAGTGAGTGTGAATACGAAATTGAAGTCTTGTATCACGACAAACTGAATAATAAATTCAGTTTGATATTAACAGGAAAAGGTGCTCACGTAAAAATAAAATCAAACAATGAAATCAATGAATAAACCACTTTGCATTATTACCCTAGTATTGTGTCTATTAAGTTTTGAAAAATCCTTTGGTCAGACAACTCCAAATCCTTATGTTGCTCAATCAAATATTGAAAATTGTAAAGTTGTTGAAGTTAAAATTGAAAATGACAGAACAACAGTTACAATGGAATATGAAAAAACAAAATCTAATGCATATCAAGCGTGGGTTTCCTTTAGCTCATCAACATACATAAGCGATTACTATAACAATAATTATTCTTATAAAATTGTTAGTTTGGGGCGAGACCAATTGGACACAAAATATTCAACAACTGGTAAAAAGGGACAGAAGTATTATTTCACTCTAATTTTCCCAAAGCTTCCACCTGGAATTGAAAAAATAAACATAAAAGAAGTTACATACGATAATACGGGTTTCGAATGGAGAGGAATTTCTATAAAAAATCCTGATAATAGCCCAAAATCTGAATGGACTGAAGCATCGTTAAAAACATTTTGGCAGACTAATGGAAACGACTTTTTAGAAGGGATATACGAAAATGCAATTCAGTCAGCAAATTCTCCGAAATATAAATTAGCGTTAAAAAAATCTGCTACAGGTTATGACCTTATTTATCTAAGCGGTGATAATGGGCAGACAACTAAATTCAAGGAAGGTGACATAAAAGCGTATCTAACGAAAACAGCTAAGGATAATTTACTGAAAGCTAAATGGATAATGGGTGACAAGTCTATCAATGAAAACCTTTATATAACTTTTGAAGACGCTTTAATGAAAATAATTTGGACTGATGGCAGTCCAGAACAACTTTATATAAAGCTTTATCCAACATCATCAACACCTAAAAACTCAAATGGCATAGCATCATCTGGGACAGGTTTTGCATTAACTTCCAATGGTTATATCGTCACCAACTATCACGTTGTTGACGGTGCTACAAGTATCGTTGTAAAAGGTGTAAATGGTAATTTTTCAACGACATACAAAGCCAAAGTTGTTGTATCCGATAAAAATAATGATTTGGCAATAATTCAAATTGATGACAATACTTTTAATAGTATTTCCAAAATACCGTACACCATTAAATCAACTTCATCAGACGTAGGGGAAAATGTATTTGTTCTTGGTTATCCTTTAAGGGCTTCAATGGGTGACGAAATAAAATTAACTAATGGAATTATTAGTTCAAAGACAGGCTTTCAAGGCGACATTACTTCATACCAAATTTCTGCACCTGTTCAACCCGGTAATAGTGGTGGACCTTTATTTGACAAATTAGGTAATTTAATTGGTGTGATTAACGCAAAACACACAGGTGCTGAAAATGTATCCTATGCTATTAAGGTGAGTTATTTGAAAAACGTTATTGATTTACTCCCAACAACACCAACATTAAGCAATACAAATACTTTAACAAATCTCTCTTTATCTGACCAAGTTAAACTGTTAAATAAGTTTGTATATATAATCGAAATAAAGTGACGACACAGAGAAGCCCAGCAGGTAACATATAGCCGTATAGAGGAAAGCCCAATTAAAAGCGCAACCAGGTGAATAAATTCAACACAATAAAATCAAATAAAATGAGCTTTCCGTCACTAGCGAATGAAACATGAATAAGCTAAAACAGATGAATGAATTATTATTCAAAAAGAATTTGCCTATGCTTGCATTAATAAATAATAATCTTATAGCTGCACGGAATTAAAATAGAAAATTACAAAGTCAAAAATAAGCTCAAACCAGCATTATTGACAAAAAAATAGCCAAGAGGAACCAAAAACTAATAAGAACAATAATAATTTCATAGAAACTGCTATTTTTGTATAAAATACAGGCTATGGCAATTAACGCGATTCCCAATAGGTTAAAGTACCCAATTCTAAGGCAGGCTTCATTCAACAAAATATTGATGCCATTATTAAGAATTGTTGCTCAGTTTTGACTTTATGGAATCAATAATCTAATTCGTTAGCGGTATGCGTGGAAAACTATAACTGACGATAAACAATTAAATTTGATAATAATGAAGAAAACAATTTTAGTAACTTTGGCCTTCGCGACAACCTTTCTACTTGGTTTCGCTTTTAAATCAGTAACAATAAAAAATAGCGAAAATAAAATGAAAAGAGTAACAGGAATTGGTGGTGTATTTTTCAAATGCAAAGACCCAAAAGCGACAACAGAATGGTATCAAAAACACCTTGGCCTTGATACAAATCCATATGGCGCCACATTTGAGTGGTATGAAAAGGCAGATAGCTCAACAAAAGCTCAAACACAATGGACACCATTTGCGCCAGATTCAAAATATTTTGACAAGGATTTTATGATAAACTACAGAGTAGAAAATTTGGAAGCACTTGTTGAAGAATTGAAAAAAGAAGGTGTAACTATAGTAGATAAAATGGAAACATATGACTATGGGAAATTTATCCACATTCTTGATGGAGAAGGAAATAAAATTCAACTTTGGGAAGCAATCGACTAAGCTTGACAGTAAAAATTAACTGAAATTGAATAACGAAAAGAATGCCGACCCGCTATAACATCCACCCATATAGAAATAACCTTGACACAGAGCGAAGGCTGGATAAACAATTCAGCGAATAAAGAAAAAAACATATTAGCTTACTGTTATACGGTGTCCAGCGACACATTTGAAGCCAAGAGCAGAGTGTCCTATTTAGCTGGTTTTGCAAAAAAATGATGGAAGTTTTGAGCTCATTCTTTTTCTACAAAAAATAAGAAGTAATTTTTTGAATTCTCCACAATTTTCTATTTATGAACAAGGAGCTTCGGCAACATTTTCAAAATAAACTGTATGAACCCATTGACCCGCTAGTTCCAAAACCCAATCACAACTATTACGTATCAACTGTAACATTAACTGAATGGATAAAAGGGATCGATCTTGCGATCCAGACCAATAAATAACAAAATAAAGATCGACTTAAGTTAAAGTATGAACACCAAATGCAATATTGAACATTTCATCCAAATGCAGAACTCAAGCTAAAATTTTACCTAATCGCTGCAGAATCTATTTAGTCTATACATTTAATTACACCGCTACCCTGCTCTTCTTTTTTCATCTTCCATTCCGGACTGCCTTTGGCGAGCTCTCTGCACACTTGACTTTCCAAAACGATATGAGTAGCTAAAGGTAGCCACAGTAGAGTCCCAGTTTCTATCTGTGTGAAACTTCTGATTGTCTTGATCTACAACAACTCTGATTTTATTTTTATGAAAAAGATCGCTGACAGCAAGTTTGTAAGTGGACAGTTTATTCTTACTTTGCTTCTGAATGCCAAGGTTCAATTGACTAAGTTCCAATATTGTAAATTGACCCCATGCCATCTTGGACTGATAAAAAAATGAAATTTCTCCGGTCCAGTTATTGGGCAGTAATATTGAGTTTTGCATATTGACATACCAACTGTAACTATAATTGGAAACCGTAGCATTGCCCAATGGTCCATCATAAGAAGTATGAAATCCTGAAAGGTCAACATTCGAGTTCAACCATTTCACCTTTTGAATAGGAATGCTAAAAGTAAGGGTATATGACTTGGAGTCATTAATATTTGCCGGACTTTGATAGGATATTTTCGTACTGTCATCCTGTGTAAAAACATCCGTGATTACGTTTTCGCTAACACTGTAGTTGAACTCGGTCAATATTTTCCCAAAGAATGTATTGGAAAGTTGGAATGAATGGGTCAGACTGGGCTGCAATTTTGGATCCCCAACAACATAAGTGTAAGGATCTACAAAAATTCTAAACGGCTGTAATTGTCTAAAACTTGGTCGATCAATTCGCCTGGTATAAGAAAAAGAGACATCATTGTTTTTCCACTTTTTATAATGAACTAAAAAGCTGGGAAAAAAATTGATCAAATGTCGAGAAAATGCCTGTTGGGAGTTGTGCTGTAATCCTTTAGAATAAGTTTGCTCCATCCGCAATCCGATCTGATATTCAATATTCCTGTACTCCGAATTCAAGATCAAATAAGCGGCATTGATATTCTCCTTATAGGAAAATGTACTTGAGTTGACAGAATCAAAACTTGGTTTGTCATTGATCAAATTATAAAAACGAAGATCATTTTCTGTATGGACTAAACTCAACTTTGCGCCGGTCTCTATTTTTACTTTTTTGATCATTTGACTGTAATCCAATTTGGCAGAATACACATCAATTCCTCCATTCTGTAGGGAGTTTAAATAAGACGAATCAAATAAAATAGCATTGGGATCCAAGTACTGATTTTTAAAATCTTGTTCAGTATGCAATTTATAATTTCCATAGTCCAAATCAAGACTGAGTTCCTTACTCAATTTTTCAAAGCTTCTTTTGAAATTAATGTTCGCAAGAGCATTAATTTTATCATCAGTTAAGTATTGTTTGGTTTTCGTACTATACTGCAATTGTTGAGCCTGGTTTGAAATAAGGGAATTGGATTGTCCATCCCTTATGACATCGCCGTTATTGAGAAATAAAAAAGACCCTAAAATTATTTTAGGATTAAAATAATAATCTACTCCAAGCTTTACAGAATGAGATTGAAATCCCTGTTTTATATTACTGGACTGATCGAAAATTGAATTTACCTCGCGTTGTGAATTAAAAAATTGCCTGTTGATGTAGAAATTAGTAAAATTATCCGGTTTGGAATAAGAATAATTGCCATAAAGATTCACTTTATTTTTTCTAAAATTAGCATTTACACCAGCGGCGGGTTTGAAATATTTACCTTGCCCAAGACTTAGATTTGTATTCCCATTAAAGCCTTCTCTATTATCCTTTTTCAACTTGATATCTATAATTCCTGCATTGCCTTCGGCATCATATTTTGCAGAAGGGTTTGCAATGATTTCAATTTTCGAAATATTAGAGGATTGAATTGTGCGCAGATAGTTCATCAAGTCTACTCCGGAGAGTTGTACCTTGCGACCATCTATAGAAATAATCACAGACTGTTTGCCTGAAATGGCTATCGACTGATCTTGGTTTACTACAACGCCCGGTGCTTTCTGTAAGAGCTCAAGCGCAGAATTTCCTGCACTGTGTATGCTGTTTTCTACATTCATAAACAATTTATCTGCCTGCCGCTCCAGAAATGATTTTCGAGATACAATTTCAACTTCCTTTAAGTTTTGAGATAAAGCGTTAAGCTGGATGCTTCCGGCATCATAACGTTCCTGTCCTTGTGACAAATCCACAAAGCGGAACTCCGCTCTGTATCCTATGCCATGAAAATAGAGGTAATAGTTCCCCTGCTTCACTTGATTGTATGTAAAGCGGCCTTCGTTATTGCTTATATCTGTTTTGACCAAAGCAGAATCTTGCGCTTGTAAGAGTTGTACAACAATGTCTGCTAATGAAGCCGAAGTGCTATCTACAATTCTACCCTCAAGAACTATATTTCCTTGCGAAAATAGCGGATTACAAAATAGCCAAAGAATGGCCAGCCCATGCCAATGCATAAGTTTGATTTTTATGAAATGAATAATTTAAAGTGCAAGTATACTACAAATACGAAATACTTCGTAGTAAATTATTAAAAAAAATTTTAGCCTCTATAGCATCAAGCTAAAATCTGCTTTGACCTATGCTGTCGGACTTAAACTTTAGGCAGTAAGAATAGTCTTCATAATGAGGACTGAACTTTCATTAATTGAACAAAAAAAACTATCCGAATAAAATTTGTGACTAATAGTGTTGAATCTATATAATGCGAATACAGAGTATTTTACCGGATCAATCTCCTTTGACCAATTAGCTTAGACAGGAATAGTAAATAAACTAATGAAAAAAATAGTTTCCTATTTGATGTTCTCCTCATCCAACCACTTCCGATACTGATTTGCATTCTGAGCATGACCGCTAAGATTGGTTGCAAAAACATGAGTTCCATCGTATCCCGGCTTCGCACAAAAAAATAAATAATCATGCTCCTCTGCATGGATTACGGCTTCCAGACTTGACAATGAGGGCATATAAATCGGACCCGGCGGGATCCCCTCTGTATAATAAGTATTGTATGGAGACGGAGTGGATAAATGCTCAAATAATATTCTCTGCGCTCCAAACAGCCCCAATGCAAATACAACGGTAGGGTCTGCCTGAAGTTTCATTCCGGATTTTAATCGATTGAGATACACTCCGGCTATCCTTGCGCGTTCTCCATCGTTGTTGGTCTCCTTCTCAACAATCGATGCAAGGGTATAAGCTTGGTCTGCATTCAAATTTTTTTCGGCTATAAGCTGCAACCTGTTCTCTTTGGACCAAAAAGATTCATGCTCTTTTTTCATCCTTTCAATCAATTTTTCAGGTTTAATGTTCCAATACACTTCATAAGTATTGGGAATAAATAAACAGAGAAAGGTTTCCTTTTTGTACTGTAATGAATCCAAAAACACAGTGTCCAAAAAACGCTGCGCAAATCCGACAGAGTCCACCATAAGCTGATCTCCCAATTTGCCGCAGAGCTGTTCAATATCTCTTACATTATTAATTTTTAGCTTGACGGCATCCTGCTTTCCTGCTCTCAATTTTTTAATAAACTCTATATTAGACATTGCTTTGGTCACCGTGTATCTTCCTTCTTTGAGCTTTCCATTCCCGAAAGAAAGTATTTTGGACATCTGCCTGAATCCAAATTCGTCTCCTAGACATTGTTTGGATTTGAGATCCGAAATTAAATCTTCAAAATTAGTTTGAGACTGAATCAATATTTCTATTCCTTCTTGAGCAGGAATAATAGATTTTCTGAATCCAATAAAATAAATAAAACTAAATCCCAATCCAACTAAAGTGATTGCCGCAGCGACAATTTTCTTGACCCTCCTACTCTGCATTAATACTGCTCTTTTTCGTTAGGGAATGACTTGTTTTTTACGTCAGCAGTATATTGCTTAACTGCAACATTGACTTGATCATAAAGATCCAAATATCTTCGCAAAAACCGAGGTGTAAATTCTTTATTGATTCCCAACATATCATGTGTCACCAAGACCTGACCATCGGTATCTGCTCCGGCTCCAATCCCTATTGTGGGAATATGCAATGAACTGCTTACATCTTTGGCCAGATGCGCCGGAATTTTTTCGAGCACCAAAGCAAAGCAACCGCATTTTTCCAACAGCACTGCATCCGTCTTTAGCTTGTTTGCTTCTGCTTCTTCTTTTGCTCTTACAGTATAGGTACCAAATTTGTATATGGATTGAGGAGTGAGCCCAAGATGCCCCATGACAGGAATTCCCGCTGTAAGAATTCTCCGTACAGAATCCGCAACTTCTGCCCCGCCCTCAAGCTTGACAGCATGCGCTCCGCTCTCTTTCATAATCCTTATAGAAGACTCAAGTGCTCGTTTGGTATTGCCTTGATAAGAACCAAAAGGAAGATCCACCACCACCAATGCTCGCTCTACTCCTCTTACAACCGACTGCGCATGGTAGATCATTTGGTCTAAGGTGATGGGCAATGTCGTTTCATGTCCTGCCATTACATTGGACGCAGAATCTCCGACCAACAAAATATCGATTCCGGCCTGATCCAACATTTTCGCCATAGAAAAATCGTAAGCCGTAAGCATGGCAATTTTTTCACCACGTTGTTTCATCTCCTGGATGGTATGTGTGGTGATTTTCTTGATTTCTTTATTTACTGACATGACGTAAAAGTAAAGGGAAAGATGGATTTGAGATAAACTTCCTATAATATTTTGAATTATATTTATTTATAATGTATTATTTATTATTAATTAATTTTTTACATATTAAATTAATATTTAATTTAAATTCAAAAAATGAACCTGCAATAAAGATTAGAATTTCTTGTTTACCTTTGTAACAGCTTGACGTTTTTTTGCTCCCTTAAGCCTGTCCCTGCGGACTACCTTACTATAGGAGCATTAAAATACGCCATCCATAATTGATTACTCATTTATCCACACATTAATGAAACTTTGGACTATTATAGCAGGAATTTGTAGTGTTTTATTTCTTTTCAATTCTTGCAATGAAGATTTTCAGCTTACCGAAAACTGGAAAGACATTCCTGTAGTCTATGGATTTATCAACCGTTTGGACACAGCGCATTACGTCAGAGTAGAGAAAGTATTTGTCGATGAGAATAAATCGGCTAAAACCATTGCCCAAATTGTCGATTCCCTCTATTATCCCAATGCCGTGGTGAAAATCATCAATAGAACTACAAAGCGCGAAGTAATTCTAAAAAGAGTGGACGGAAACCTGGAAGGATTTCAACGTCGTGCCGGAGATTTTGCAACCGCTCCCAATTATCTTTACAAATATTATCCTCATGAGTTGGTGATGAATGGTGGCGATTCTTTACAATTTGAACTAAACAGAGGTGATGGCAAAAAACCGGTCACAGCCAATATCAAAATATTATCCAATATCAAAATGACCAACCCCAGTCAAATGGACAAATCTCTTTCGTTTAATCCTAAAGCTTCTACAACCTACAGTTGGTCAATTCCTGAAGCAAGAGTGTATTCTATCGATATGGATATAACGGTGACTGAGTTTAATAATTCTACTAATACAAAAACGGAGAAAAAAATTCATATTCCCATCAATGATCAATTGTTTTCAAGTACAGTCACTTTTAGAGGTCTCAGTTTTTTTGAAAACCTCAAATCCAATCTTACTGTTGACAATCAAATCCGAAGAGAAATATTTAGCGTAGATCTGACAGTGAAAGCCGCAGGGCCTGAGTTATATTCATTTTTAGAAATAGTCAATGCAAATACAGGTGTTACAGCTTCACAAGAAATTCCTCGATACACCAACATGTCAGAAGGCTTCGGTATTTTTAGCTCCACTACTTCAACAGTATCAAGATTTGGTATTACGCCGGAAACAATCTCTGAATTAAAAAACAACGAGCTCACAAGAGATTTGAATTTTTATTAACTCTTGATCTATCTCATGAATTTCATCTCATAAAAATAAAATCTAATTTTAGGGAGCTTTGAATTTGATCATTAAACCATTTTGTCCTCCAACAAAATAATATCCCTGAGAATAGCTGCAACAGCTAAAATCGACATTTTCATCTATAGTATTCAATGAAGACCAATGTTCCCCGCCGTCTCGGGTTACTTCTAACAATGCGTCATCTCCTACAATGATTCCATTCTGTGCATCGGCAAAACATAGAGCCCTGTGTCTTCTCGTAGCAAATACATCCGCTTTTCTCATCTGCTGCCATTGTTCTCCTTCCTCATTGGATTTCCACACAGAACCCTGCGCTCCTAGCATATAAACAGGACCATTATTTACTTTATAAACATCCAAATAATGATCTCCGGAAACATCCATTGTATCCCAACTTTGTCCCAGATTTTTAGTTCGCACTGCAAGACCAAAACCGGCTGCAACAAACACATCCTCTTTGACCCATGCAACGGCGTCAAGCTCATTCACCCCTTCATAGACCCGCTTTGTGCTATCTTTTCCATTCCATAGATCCACATAACCTATCCTAAATGCCTCACCTCCTGCTGCAAGACAAAACCCCTTATCGTTTGCATCCACAGAGCGATAGAATCGATATTCTCCCGGAGGACTAAGTTCAAATGTTCCATCCGGCCCAAATTTCCAAAACCGATCAATGCCTGCACCATACATCGCATTCTGAACCGGCCTGCTCAGACCAAAAATTTTTTTATTATAAATGGAATCAGAACTCCAGCTCTCTCCGCCATTCCGAGTGATAAGTAGATCTGTCTTCCTCCATGTCGCACCTGCCACAGCCAATCCCTCGTTTGAGTTAAAAAAAGAAATTGAAGCCAAGTCTTCTCGGCTATGGGTGTCAATTCGTTCGAAATCTATAGCTTGTTTTCGCTCACAGGAAACAACGCTCAGCACAATGCCAATGAAGAGCCAAAATTGGCCCCGATGTATGGAATTGCAGGAAAAACTATCTCTTATCAAAAATGGGAAAGCTTGCCGAACCATAATGCGAGCACTTAACGGCTACCGGAACTTTTTGATTGTAATATTTGCAAAAAGAGGTCAAAAATGCAGTGAGTTGTTCAAACTGCATATTCCGTGAATTGGGCTTTGGGAAGTAAACTATATGCTGGATGGTCCCGTCGGCATTAAAAAACATATTCATCCACAACTTAAGTCCGTTTAAGTTGAAGTTCATTTGCTTAGAATAATCCTCCATATCAGACAGCACTTTTGCCCATATATCATAAGCTCTGGGCATATCATTATTACAAACCGTAAGCAAAAGCTGATTGTAATTATTGATCAATTGCTCATAAGGTTGCTCGTATTCGCCAATCAAAAATGACTTAGGCAGATTGTTCAATTCCTGACTCTGGTTGGAAGAATAAGCAGTCTGAGCCTGAAGGTCTCCCTGCTTCAAGGCGCTGATAATCAACACGAAAATTAAAATGTGCTTCATTGACAGTACAAATCTAAGCCTTCCCTCAGACTTTAAGGCTATTTTATTTTATTATTTCCTAACGCAAGAATCAGATTCACAGTTCATTTCTTTGGTCTTTTCACAAAATCATAAGACTTTTGGGGAACGTTTTAACGTAATTTTAGCTTATACTTCATAAAATACAAAAACAGCTCATGTTCATAGACATTTCTTGCGCTTTATTGGTAGCCCTCAGCTTTTACTTTGGATATACCCGCGGAATTATCAAAACCGTCTTTGGCGTTTTATCCATCGTGATCGGACTCCTCGCTACACTTAAATTCTCACATCTCAGCATAGGCCTTGTAGAAAAAATATTGGATGTGGACCCAAGACTCAATATCATAATAGGCTTTGTCCTCACTTTTCTCATCGTGCTTATAGGAATCAGATTGCTCGGTCGAGGATTAGAAAAACTACTTGAAACTGCCAACATCAATTTTGTCAATCAAATCGCAGGCGGAGCTGTTTCAGCATTAATTACATTACTCATTTACAGTTCTATCTTAGGTTTTTTAGACAAAATCAGAGTCATAAAACCGGAAGTAAAATCAAGCTCCATAAGCTATCCGCTATTGCAGAC
Source organism: Saprospiraceae bacterium UBA3362 (assembly GCA_002360455.1). GTDB lineage: Bacteria > Bacteroidota > Bacteroidia > Chitinophagales > Saprospiraceae > Vicinibacter. Next base: position 4,725 of record DEQQ01000074.1, on the reverse strand, counting down.
TGTTCCCGAAAAAAGCAAGGTGATCATTGATTATTGCAAACCCATTTTCTCTGAATTTTGGCAAAAGACAAATGAAGCATTGGAAAAAGTGGATCAGTCTATTCCTGAACGAGAATTAACTCCTGAGGAGGCTAAGTAAATTAAGGAAGAGCATATTCCTTACCATCTGTTTGGTCTGAGTCCTGCTATCCGCTCGCACAGCTCGCTACTATCAGGCTTAGGTTTGCATATGCAATGTTTTTGCCAAAAACAAATTGTCAAATTCAATTAAAAGCAATTTTTCAAAAATCATTTCCTTTCTCTCCTGATTAACTTAAGCATGAATTTGCCAAAAATTCCAACCTCTTCACCCAATAGACTGACCTTAGTTTGGACTTATCCAATTGCTCATAAGATTCCATCAGTCTGATTTTTGGATAGTCATGTTCCTCTGCAAAATGCAAAAACTTCATCAAACAAAATGGATTGAAAAATCGCCTTAATTTAGTATGCAAAACTTTCGAGTTGGAACTATTTTTTACTGCTTGATCATAATATTCATCAAATCCATATTGATCCAAAAAAAGGCTCATCAAAACACCACAAGACTTTGCATAATGTTTGACACCCATGTCTTCAATTTTGTGAATGAAATGGAATGCCTCAGAAAATAAACGAATGGAGGCAGGATTATAGCTCAGGGTCGTTCTATTTCCTTCCATCAAAAACTCTCCTACTGCTCTTCCGGTTCCAAAGGGTACACGATCTGAAACTCGCGGCGAAGGAAATACCAGATCTTCATTGATTTCATCCAATTCAAAAACAGCAGAGAACTTATGCAAAAAATAAAAATCTTCTCCGGCCTGTCTCCTATTCATTCCACCCTGCTCACAATAAGCATCCGCTCTCACTGCCATAGAAGACCCGATGGTGTGAAATGCAAAGGGATAGTCATTTACTTTTTGATGAGCCAAGTACAAAAATAAATGAAACTCGTACTCCAATATTCCTCTTCTCTGAAGAGGATCCCTAAGTTCTTCCCAACGATGATGAAATCCTAGTGAAATCGCTTGTTTGCTTTTCTCGGATTGAAAATAATTCTTAACCGCAGAGATGAAATAAGGACTCATTCTGCAATCCGCATCATAGCAACAGATGATTCCTCGTCTCTTGCTTATACTTTGAAATCTTCTCACTGCTTCATCCATTCCTATCTTTCTAGCCATACCCACCCCGGCATCTTTAGGTCTAAGCTCTAAGGGTCCTATAATATGCAATACATCCTTATCCAAATGATGACCCAATTTTAGTGATTGTTCGCGGTGCAGTTCTTTGACCTCCGCATTTGCATTCTGAGAGTGATTGAGAACAACGATGATTTCAACAGAGCCATCCAAAGGAATAACAGAGAGGCATTGATCAAGACAGGAAGCCAATCCGGCTTCATTATAAGAAGGAATAACCAAAATAAGTTCAAGCTCGCCTTTAGCTTGTTTTTCAATCAATGGTGGATAGACAATAGATTTATCAATATATCTTTGCAAAGAATCGAGCATACAATGCAAAATAAAGAAAACTTTTTATCAGAGACAATGATTTTTCCTCCAATAGCATTTTTTACAGCTATAGCAGTAAAAAATATTCTTGTCATTGACGCCTTTGAAAACTATCAAAAGAAATCGTTGCGCAATCGGTTCATTCTAGATTCATCACAGGGAAGTATCGAACTCTCCTTACCTCTTAAAAAAGGAAAACATCAAAATCAATTGATCACCGCTGTCGAATTATCCTATGCCGAACAGTGGCAGATCAAACATTGGAGAACAATCCAAAGTATTTATGGAAAAAGTCCCTATTTTATTTATTACAAAGAAGAATTGAAAGAGCTCTTTTACCAACAGGAAAAATACTTATTTGATTTTAATAAAAATATTTTGAAGTACCTACTAGATGCTATCAGATTAGACATTTCCGTGCTCGATTCTTCAGAATTCATTCCAACCAAAGATCCTATTCCTGAGTTGAGTGGAAAAATTCCCTATTACCAATGCTATCGACAAAATGGAGTGTTTATTTCCGGCCTGAGCATTCTTGACTTACTATTTCATTGCGGACCGGAAAGCATTTTATATCTTAATCAATTTTATCAAAACAAAGTTTTTAGCTGATCCTTCACCCATTGCTGATATTCTTGATTCACTTCTACAGCTCTCCAAATAATACAAGGCAATTCATAGGGATGATTTTGCTTTAGAAATTGGTAACAATCTTTTTGCTTTTTTAAGCTTGTTTTGATCGTAAGAATCCATTCTTTTTCTCTGTTAAAAACACCTTTCCAAGCATAACTAGAATCAGCTTCATGAACCTGTACACAAGCCGCCAAACGCTTATTTATCAGGGATTCTGTGAGTTCTGTAGCTTGTTTTTGAGTTCCTACGGGTACATAAAACATGATTATTTTCTTACTCATTGACTCTCCTTGAGGTATTTATATGTTTCCAACTGCGACTGAAGTTTTCGTCGAGTTTCAGTTTCTCGATACTCATTCATTTCTCCATCATTAATGGATCTTGATTTGACATTGTCAGACCATTGTAAATCTGTAATGTCCAGTAAGATTTTTTTAAGTCGCTCATCGTAAATTGGAAAAGCGACCTCAATTCTAAAATGCAAATTCCTCACCATCCAATCTGCGGAAGAAAGATAAATCAACTCTTCTCCACCATGGTAAAAATAATATGATCTGCTGTGCTCCAAATAGCGATCGACAATACTGATCCCCTCAATATTCTCTGACATACCGGCTCTCTTTGGAATAAGACTGCAAATTCCTCTAACAATCATTTTAATTTTAACACCACACTGAGATGCATCATAAAGCAGATCAATCATTTCTTTGTCCTGAATGCTATTCAATTTCAAAACGATTTCTGCTTTTTTTCCTTCTAGAGCTTGTTGTTTTTCAAACTCAATCAATTCTTTGATCTTGTCATTAAAGTTAAATTGCGCCACCAAAAGATGTTTAAAACTTGCTGTCGGCAATTTCATATTCTCCAAAAAACCAAAAAATCGATTTAACTCAGAGGTAATTCGTTCATCGGATGTGAACAAACCAAAATCAGCATAGACCTTAGCGGTTTGTTCATGAAAATTTCCTGTACTCAAATAGGCGTAATGCTTTAAGTCACCATCTTCTTTTCTACTTACCAATGCACATTTTGCATGAACTTTAAGCCCGGGGAAACTATACTTCACCTTAATCCCATGTTTCTCCATTTCTTCTCCCCAAGCTAAATTCGCTTCTTCATCAAATCTGGCTTTGACTTCAATAAAAACGAATACGCTTATCCCTCTGGAAGCAGCTTCAATAAGAGCATTCATTATCCTCGATTTCTTAGCCACCCTGTACTGTGTAATTTTAATTTGAGTGACATAAGGATCTTGAGATGCTTCTTCGAAAAATTTTATTACAGGTTCATATTCTTGATAGGGAAAATAGAGCAGATGATCTCTTTCCTCTATTTGCTTGAAATAGTCTCCTGCCTTTTGTTGGAGCGCCTTATAGGCTAAAGGTTTAAGCTGTCTATTTCTAAGTTCTTTCTTTTTAAAATCAGGAAAATTGAAAAAATCAAAATTATTGTGATATCGGCCCTCATGAGTAAGATCATTTCTTCGAATGGACAACAGTCTCAAAAAATAGTCCAACATCTCTTGAGGCATGGCTTGATCATAGACCAGTCTTGAAGCCGGACCAACATTTCGCTTGACCAAACTCTTCTTTATCTTATCCAACAAATCACCACTGAATTCATCTTCGATATACAATTCTGCATCTCTTGTAAGTTTTATAGAATACGAGGACAAAATATGATAACCCGGAAATAAAAGTCCAAGTGAATTTCTTACAACATCATCCAATAATATAATATCATGTCTATTGGCCACAGAGGGCAACTCAATAAATCGAGGAAGATGATCAGAAGGGATTTTGACAATGGCATACTGAACAGGTTCTTCCGGCTCATCTACTTCCAATCTTGGTTTCAATGCAATGGTAAGATAGAGTTCGGAATTGTTCAAGAACGGTTGAATCCTGTTCTGCACAAGCAGCACCGGTTGTACATAGGGCAACATGTTTTCTTTGAAGTAGGTTTCAATAAATCGTTCTTGTTCTTTAGTCAACTCATTTTCATTCAATAAATAGATTGAATGATTTTTTAGTTCAGGAATTATTTGTTCTTCAAAAATTTGACTAAACTCTGTGAGATGTTGATTGACAATTTTATAAAGCTCCAACAAAAGAGCATTGGGATCATAATCCAATCTGCTTTTTGTTTTCTTGCCTAATCTTTTTAGATTCCTGTGATGAGCAACTCTAATTCTAAAAAATTCACCAAGATTAGATGAGTAAATTGCAAGAAATTTAATTCTTTCTACCAGTGGGACATTAGGATCTTTAGCTTCTTGCAATACCCTATAATTGAACATCAACCAACTTACATCCCGATCTCTGTATTCATAGGTTGGCAAACCTATTGATTGTATTTCTTCCGTCATTGATTCTTAAAATTGAAAATAGTCTCTATGCTCCAAAATAAAATGGAAATTGGGATGATGAATGTGATTTGCTTTATAAAATCTTAAGAAAAAATACAGATAGAATTAAGGCTTTTGTTGATGTTATTATTGAAGGTGCAAAAAAACTTAAGGATGAATTAAAGAAATAATTTTGTTTCCTTTTCATTT
>DEQQ01000004.1 GCA_002360455.1 Saprospiraceae bacterium UBA3362 | reverse complement strand
GTTTCCAACTTTAGCTTCATCGATGCCTTTGTATAAGCTCTCCTTGGTAATCTTGCACAATTTGATGATCGCTTCTTCGGGTTCACCTAAGCAAAAAGTATAGGCCGAATCTCCATGAAAGCCTTGAAAATATACTCCACAGTCTACAGATACAAGATCGTTATCTTGCAAAGCTTTGTCGTCCGGAATACCATGCACGACCACTTCATTCTTGGATATGCATAAGCTCGCAGGAAACCCGCGGTAATTTAAAAATGATGGACTTGCTTTATGATCTTTAATATACTCGTAGGCTTTATTATCTAGTTCTTTCGGGCTTATACCCGGTCTTAGCAAGGTAGCAATATAAGCTAAAGTATCACTAACTAATAAACAGCTGATTTTGATTTGCTCAATTTCATCTTCGGTCTTTAGAATAATCATTGAGGCTACCGAATTTATTGAATTGGAGAGGCCAAGCCACCGGTTGATGATCTGCCTTCTATTTTACCTGATTTAACCAATCCATCGTATTTTTTCATCAACAGATAGGATTCAATCATAGCTAAAGTATCCAATACAACGCCTACAAGAATTAATATAGACGATCCTCCGAAGAATCTTGCAAAGTTGGTATTGACACCAAAAATGACTGCTATAGCTGGAAGGATTGTAATGATTCCTAAGAAAATTGATCCCGGTAAAGTAATTCTGGTCGTTGTATTGTCGATATACTCTTCTGTATCTTCGCCCGGTTTGATGCCCGGGATAAATGCATTGCTTCTCTTTAAATATTCGGCGTAGTTCTGCGGATTTACAATCAAAGCTGTGTATATATAAGTAAAGACAACAACCAAAATAAAGGTAATTAAATTATGCCAAAATCCATAGGAATCGGCCAAAGTTTGCAAAATCCCACTAGAGCCTGCTGCCTGATCTCCGCTCAAAAATTGGATTGCCGTTAGTGGCAAGAATGTAATTGCTTGAGCAAATATGATAGGCATTACTCCAGCGGCATTTACCTTTAAAGGTATGTAGTCTCTATCTGTATTCATTGGCATTGATCCAGAACCTCTACCTACCATTCGCTTAGCAAATTGAATAGGAATTTTTCTTACTCCTTGTACGATGAGGATGGAAGCAATAATGATGATAAATAAAATGATAATCTCGAAAACAAAAAGGATTAGTCCACCGGATGACAGTTGCGATTGCAATTCGAATGCGAAGGCTGAAGGCAACGCAGCAATAATACCGGTCATAATGATAAGCGACGTTCCGTTTCCAATTCCTCGATCTGTAATTCTCTCTCCCAACCACATACAAAAAATAGTACCTGTAGCTAGGATAATACTATTGCAAAGCCAAAACATAAATGTTCCCATTGCCGGGTTAACAACACCCATGGATTGAATGTATGTCAAGTAAGCTGATCCTTGTACCACTGTAATCAACAGTGTCAGAATTCTTGTTATTTGGTTCAATTTCTTTCTTCCGCTTTCCCCTTCTTTTTGTTGTAATCTTTGGAAATAAGGAACGGCGAAGCCTAATAGCTGAACAATAATCGAAGCTGTTATGTAAGGCATAATACCCAATGCAAAAATGGATGCTTGATTGAAAGCTCCACCCGTGTAGGTATTGATCAACCCGAACAAACTGTTGGAGTCATTAGCTCCCTTCTCCAATAATTGAGAATCAACGCCAGGTAAAACCAAGGATGAACCTGCACGAAAAACCAAAAGAAGTATTAAAGTATAAGTGATTTTGTCTCTTAACTCTTTTATACTCCAAATATTTTTAATTGTTTCAATGAATTTTTTCATCCTAAAAAATTGTTCTTGGCTTAAAACTTAAATTCTGCTTTTATTTTGCACTATTTACCTCAATGGATCCGCCGGCAGCTTTTACCTTGTTCAATGCTGATTCGGTACAAGCATCGGCTTTGATTTGAAGTGCTTTGTTTAATTCTCCTCTACCTAATATTTTAATACGCTCGTTTTTACTACAGATGCCTAATTTTGAATATACATCTTGGTCAAATTGAGAAATATTATTTTTCTCTGCTATTGCTCCAAGTTGATCAACATTGAGATAAACATATTCTATTCTGTTGATATTTTTAAATCCAACCTTAGGAAGTCTTCTTTGCAATGGAGTTTGACCACCTTCAAAAGACTTTGTTGTACTTGCACCGGAACGTGCTTTCATTCCCTTATGACCTTTGGTCGCTGTACCACCATGTCCGGAACCTTCACCTCTGGCAATTCTTTTTCTCTTCTTTACAGCTCCTTTGGACGGTTTTAAATTATGCAGTTCCATTTTTTATATTTTTTCAGTAACAACTAAATGATTTACCTTTTGTACCATTCCCAATATTTGAGGAGTAGCTTCCAACTCAACAGAGTCATGTACATTTCTTAATCCCAAAGCAGAAATCGTATCTTTTTGTCTTTGGTTCGCTTTGATTACGCTTACTTTCTGAGTTATTTTAATCTTACCCATTGTTGTTTGTTTTAGATACCGTCGAAAACGTTTTTAACATCCAATCTTCTTGATTTTGCAATTTCATGAGGACCTCTGATCCTTGACAAAGCATCCAATGTAGCTTTTACCACATTATGAGGATTGGAAGAACCATTTGATTTTGCTAATACATTATGTACTCCGGCCATTTCCAATACAGCGCGCATTGCCCCACCTGCGATTACTCCTGTACCATCTGCTGCTGGTTTAATAAATACTTTTCCTGCACCATACTTTCCCTTTTGTTCATGAGAAATAGTACCCTTGTGTATTCTTACTCGAATCAAGTTTTTCTTTGCATCTTCTACTGCCTTGCTAATAGCATCTGCAACTTCTCTTGCTTTTCCTAGTCCATGCCCTACAACCCCTTTTCCATCTCCGACAACAACCAAAGCAGAAAAACTGAAAGTTCTACCACCCTTGGTCACTTTGGCTACACGATTGAGGACTACAAGTTTATCTTTTAGCTCAGAATCTGTTGCATTTACTCTAACGATATGTGCTTTATTCATAATTTTTCTTGAACGTCATTGATAATTAAATTTGTAAACCGGCTTCTCTTGCACCATCAGCCAGAGCCTTGACTCTTCCATGATACAAAAATCCATTTCGATCAAAAACCGCTTTGGTAATGTTGAGTGATTTGGCTTTATCTGCAATCAATTTTCCGACAGCTTTAGCTTGTTCACTTTTATTCATTTTGCCAATGCTTTTGTCTTTGCTGCTAGCACTAGCCAAAGTGCTTCCCTTTGTATCATCAATCAATTGACAATACACAGTTGTATTGCTCCTAAACACAGACAATCTTGGAGTTTCAGAATTTCCTGAAATTCTCTTGCGAATTCTGTATTTAACTTTTTGTCTTTTTTCTGCTCTAGTTACGCTCATTGCTAACGATTTTAAGCTTTATTTTTTTTATTTACCTGCTGTCTTTCCAGCTTTTCTTCTAATTACCTCACCACTAAATTTAATACCCTTGCCTTTGAATGGTTCCGGAGCTTTCATACCTCTGATTTTAGCACAAATTTGACCGAGTAATTGGTTATCGGAACCTGATAAGATAATTTTTGGATTTTGTCCTTTCTCGGTTACAGTTTCCAATTTTAACTCAGCAGGAATAGCAAACATAATTGGGTGGGAATACCCCACAGACATCTCCAACAAGTTTCCTGTATTGGCAACACGATATCCTACCCCTACCAATTCCATTTCTCTTTTGAATCCTTCTGTTACTCCAGTGACCATATTAGACATCAATGCTCTTGTCAATCCATGCAAAGCCTTATGTCTTTTTTGTTCTGATGGTCTTTGAACTTCCAACACTCCATTGTCCACTGTGATTTTCATCTCAGGATCTATGGATTGAGTCAAAGTACCCTTTGGACCTTTTACAGTTACCGAAGTTTTTCCGATTTGTATATCTACACCTTTTGGTAGGTCAATTAATTTTTTTCCTATTCTTGACATAGTTTTTCAGTATTAATAAACGAAACAAAGTACTTCACCGCCAACATTTTCTTTTCTGGCTTGCTTATCTGTCATGATTCCTTTGGAAGTAGAAATAATAGCAATTCCTAATCCATTGATGACCTTAGGCAACTCATCTACTGCGCTGTATTGTCTTCTACCCGGAGTAGACACTCTTTGCAAAGAATTGATCACAGGCAACTTGGTCACCGGATCGTACTTTAAGGCGATACGGATTAATCCTTGTTTATTTTCTGTATCTTCAAATTTGTATTTTAAGATATAACCATTGTTATATAATATTTCTGTGATTCTCTTTTTCTCATTTGATGCAGGAATATCCACAATTCTATGGCCTGCTTGTTGAGCATTTCTGATTCTAGTAAGAAAATCTGCTATTGGATCAGTTACGTTCATAATTTTCGAAGTACTTTAATCTTAATTTAAATAAATTACCAACTTGCTTTGGTTACACCCGGAATTTTTCCATCCAATGCCATCATTCTGAAAGCATATCTTGATATTCCAAATCTTCTAATAAATCCCTTTGGCCTTCCAGTTAATTGGCATCTGTTTTTTAATCTTACTGCAGAGCTGTTTTTTGGAAGTTTATCCAAAGCATCATAGTTCCCTTCTGACTTTAACTTTTCACGCAGAGTTGCATATTTTGCAACTAATTTTTCACGCTTAATTTGTCTAGCTATAATAGATTTCTTTGACATACTGGATTAATTCTTTTGATTTTTGAAAGGAAGACCTAATTCTTTCAACAGCGAAAAAGCTTCACCATCGGTTTGAGCTGTAGTCACAAAAGTGATGTCCATCCCTGCAATTTTATTGATTTTGTCTAGGTCGATCTCAGGAAAGATAATTTGTTCTGTGATGCCAAGGGTATAATTTCCTCTGCCATCAAAACTGTTATCATTGATACCTCTGAAGTCGCGCACACGTGGTAAAGCCACAGTGATTAATCGATCTAGGAACTCATACATTTTTTCATTCCGAAGAGTCACCTTTACACCGATAGGCATATTTTCTCTTAACTTAAAGTTTGAGATCGCTTTTTTAGATTTTGTGGATATAGGCTTTTGGCCGGCGATAATGGCCAATTCTCCTAATGCTATATCGACCAATTTTTTATCTTGAGTAGCTTGACCAATTCCTTGATTGATAGTGATTTTGACCAATCTTGGTACTTGCATCACAGACTTATAATTATAAGTCTTTTGCAAATTTGGCACAACAGCCTCACGGTAATATGTCTTAAGACGCGGTACGTAACTCATTACTTAATAATTTCTCCTGATTTTTTTGAATATCTTACTTTTTTACCATTCATTTCTTTGATTCCAACTCTTGTAGGTTTACCAGATTTTGGATCTACCAAAGCAAGATTAGAAATATGCAAAGGGGCTTCCATGTCAATGATGCTTCCCGGGTTATTATTTTGAGGTTTCAAATGCTTTTTAACCATATTCACACCGGACACCACTGCTCTGTTACTTTCTGTGATCACTTGAGAAACGGTTCCTTTTTTTCCCTTTTGAGAACCGGATATCACTTGAACTTGATCTCCTTTTTTTATTTTCAGTTTCATGATTTAACTGTTTTATAGAATTAAAGCACTTCCGGTGCTAATGAAACAATACGCATATAATCTTTCTCTCTCAATTCACGAGCTACAGGGCCAAAAATACGAGTGCCTCTTGGCTCGTCTGAAGCAGATAATAAAACTACTGCATTGTCATCAAAACGGATGTATGATCCATCTTTTCTTCTTATTTCCTTCTTAGTCCTAACAATAACCGCCTTGGATACAGATCCTTTCTTCACACCACCCGGTGTTGCGGACTTTACAGAAACTACAATTTTATCTCCAACAGAAGCATATCTTCGAGCAGTACCACCTAATACTCTAATACAAAGTACTTCTTTGGCACCACTGTTATCTGCAACTTTCAATCTGGATTCTTGCTGTATCATCGCTGATGAATTTTTCTAGTTAAAAATAATTTATTATTCGCCCTTCTTTACAATTTCTACTAATCTCCATGACTTATTTTTTGATAATGGTCTGGTCTCCATTATTCTTACTAAGTCTCCAATGTTACATTCGTTTTTTTCATCATGTGCAAAGTACTTTTTAGACTTTTTCACAAATTTGTCGTACTTTGGATGTAGCATACTTTTTGCAACAGTAACTGCAATCGTTTTATCCATCTTGTTGCTGGTTACTACTCCTGTTTTTTGTTTACGCAAGTTTCTTTCCATTGTCTAAATCTTTATTTTGCAGTTAATTGACTTAATTCATTTGAACGCAAAGCAGTTTGAATGCGAGCAATTTCTCTTCTCATCATTCTCAACTCTGTTGGATTCTGCAATCCTTTTATGTTGTGCTCCAATTTGGATGACTCTAACCGTGCTTGAGCTTCTCTCAAATCGTTCTTAAGAGTCTCAACATTGGATTTACTGAATTCGCTATATTTTTTTTGTGCCATAATTCTAATACTTATTGTACAGCTGATTGAAATTCTCTTCTAACTACTACCTTAGTCATAATAGGCAGTTTTTGAGCAGCCAAATTGAATGCTTCTTCTGCTGTTTTATACGGAATGCCTTCAATTTCGAACATGATAACTCCCGGCTTGATGACCGCTACATAATGATCTAAAGCTCCCTTTCCTTTACCCATACGCACCTCCGCAGGTTTGGCGGTGATCGGTTTATCAGGGAATATTCTGATCCAAACGTTTCCTTCACGTTTCATATGTCTGGTCATGGCAACCCTGGCAGCTTCGATTTGACGATTGGTTAAACGTCCTGAAGTCACTGCTTTAAGTCCATATGTTCCAAAAGCAATAGTACTTCCTCGATGTGCAAGTCCTTTATTTCGGCCTTTTTGTTGCTTTCTATATTTAAGTCGCTTTGGCTGTAACATAATCTTTTTTTCTTGTTTTTAGCAAAAGAGCTGCAAAATTACAAATATTTTTTAATATAAGGCTTATCTTCTTCTATCTCTACGATCGCCCCCGTCACGTGAATCTCTTCTGCGATCTCCGCCTCGGTCTCCACGATCATTTCCTCCTTCATAACCTCTTCCTTTAGACTTCAAATCTTTCTTGACCGCACCTACCAAAGGAGATAGGTCTCTCTTAACCAATACTTCCCCTTTGCACAACCACACTTTGATTCCAATTTTACCATAAACGGTCAAAGCTTCTTTGATTGAATAATCTATATCTGCTCTGAATGTATGAAGAGGAATTCTTCCTTCTTTGTATTCTTCTGAACGAGCCATCTCAGCCCCATTCAATCTTCCTGAAATACGCACTTTTATCCCTTCTGCACCGGCTCTTATAGTAGATTGAATTGCTGCTTTGATTGCTCTTCTATAGTTAATCCTCGACTCAATTTGCTTCGCAATGGACTCTCCTACGATTGCAGCATCCAATTCCGGTTTGCGGATTTCCAAAATATTGATTTGGACATCTTGAGAAGAAAGTTTCTTGAGTTCTTCTTTTATGCGATCCACCTCAGTACCTCCTTTACCGATGATAATTCCCGGTCTGGAAGTTTGTATAGACACAGTGATACGCTTAAGTGTTCTTTCGATCACGATATGCGCTACACCACCTTTTGGGATACGTTCATTAAGATAGTTTCTGATTTTCTCATCTTCAACTACTTTTTGAGCCATATTTTTACCACCAAACCAGTTGGATTCCCAACCTCTGATGATGCCCAGTCTGTTGCCTATTGGATTTGCTTTTTGACCCATTCAACTATGAATTTATAAGTTTTTTATTGCTGTTTAATTTTGATTTGTAGCAGATACTACAAGAGTTACATGGTTTCTGCGTTTTCTAATTCTATGCGCTCTACCATGTGGTGCCGGTTGAAATCTTTTGATAACTGTTCCACCATCCACAAAGGCTGTTTTAACAACTAATTGTTGTTTATCAGCCTGACCTTCTCCATGTTTTTGCTCCCAGTTATTGATGGCAGACAAAAGAAGTTTTTCAAGCCAAACTGATGCTTCCTTCTTTGTAAATTTCAAAATATGCAAAGCTTTAGTTACATCTTTGCCACGGATAAGATCCACCACCAATCGCATTTTACGTGGTGACATTGGACAATTTCTAAGTTTCGCTACTGCTTCCATGTTTTTCTTGTTATAATCTATTATCGATTTCCGGAATGACCTTTAAATGTTCTAGTAGGAGAAAATTCTCCCAATTTATGACCCACCATGTTTTCTGAAACATAAACCGGAATAAATGATTTCCCGTTATGTACTGCAATTGTTTCACCCACCATATCAGGAATAATCATTGAAGCTCTGCTCCAAGTTTTGATGACTGATTTTTTGCCGGAGCCTTTTGCTTTCTGCACTTTCTCCAACAATTTATGGTGAACATACGGTCCTTTCTTAATCGATCTTGCCATGATTTACTTATCAGTTATGTTTAAGAATTCGTGTTTGTTTTACGTTTTGAAATGATCAGATTGTCTGATTGCTTCTTAGGCGAGCGAGTTTTGTACCCTTTGGCATAAACCCCTGTACGAGACATTGGGTGTCCACCGGATGCACGTCCTTCTCCTCCTCCCATCGGGTGATCTACAGGGTTCATCGCAACCCCTCGGTTGCGAGGTTTGAATCCCATCCAACGATATCTACCCGCTTTTCCAACCGACTCAAGTGAATGATCAGGATTTGAAGTAGAGCCTATTGTTGCTCTGCAAGCGCTCAAAATTCTTCTGATTTCTCCTGAAGGCATTTTAATTACAGCATATCGATCTTCTTTGCCCATCATAACAGCTGCTGTTCCTGCACTTCTTACCAAAGCAGCACCTTGTTGTGGATGCAACTCTATGGAGTGGATATTAGCTCCAAGCGGAACCTCTGCAAGAGGAAGGCAATTGCCTATCTCCGGTGCAGAACCCGGACCTGAGACCACTTTTGTACCTACTTTCAATCCTTGTGGAGCGATAATATATCTCTTTTCACCATCTGCATAATTCAACAAAGCGATGAAGGCGGTTCTGTTTGGATCGTATTCTATGGATGCAACAGTTGCCGGAATTCCATCTTTTTTACGATCGAAGTCAATCTTACGATATAACTTTTTGTGACCGCCACCACGATATCTTGTGGTTCTTCTTCCTTGATTATTTCTACCACCGGTAGAGCTTTTGCCTTCTACCAAAGAACGCTCAGGCTTAGAATGAGTAATTTCCTCAAACGTATTGGCTACTCTGAATCGAGTACCGGGTGTAATGGGATTTAATTTTTTTACTGGCATGATGAATCGAATTATTCGTTATCTCCAAAAATATTAATTTGATCTCCGGAAGCAAGGGTAACATAAGCCTTCTTTTTTGACGATGTTTGACCTGTTATCACTCCCGTTTTTGTATTTCTTGATTTCAATTTTCCCGGCTTAATTGAGGTATTTACAGATTCTACTGTCACGCTATAAATACGTTCTATAGATTTCTTGATCTCAATTTTATTTGCAGCTTTATCAACAAAGAAAGTATAGGTATTTCTTGCTGTAGAAAGCTTCTCTGCTTTTTCTGTAATTACCGGTTTTATTATGATTTGCTTGCTCATATTCAATCTTGATTAACTTAATGTTGAAACAATTTGATTTATACTAGATTCTGTCAATACAATTTTTCTAGCATTCAATATATCATAAGCATTCAAGTCTTTGGCTACTTGCAATGAAGTCTTTGGTAAGTTTCTTCCTGACAAATAAACAGTTTCATTGTATGATGGCGTAACAAACAAAGATTTTGAGTCTGCCAAATTAAGATTCTTCACGATGTTATGAAACTCCTTTGTTTTTGGAGAATCTAACTTAAAATCTTCAATTACAATAATGTTATTCGCTGCGGCCATCTGCGATAAAGCAGACTTTCTAGCCAATACTTTTACTTTTTTATTTAATTTCTGAGAATAATCTCTTGGATGCGGACCAAATGCACGACCTCCACCTTTGAACACTGGATTCTTCAATGATCCTGCACGAGCTCCTCCTGTTCCTTTTTGTCTTTTGATCTTTCTTGTAGATCTTGACACGTCTCCACGTTCTGTAGAATCATGTGTACCCTGTCTTTGATTTGCCAAATATTCCTTAACGGACAAATAAAGAACATGCTCATTGGGAGTGACTCCAAAAATTTCTGCAGGCAATTCTATGTTTCTGCCTGTGCTTTGACCTTTAATATTCAAAATTTCTACGTTCATGTTCTTTTATTTTTTTTCAATGACAACAATAGAACCGTTATGTCCCGGAATTGCTCCTTTGATTAATATAAGGTTTTTATCCGCTACAATTTTAGCTACTTTAAGGTTTTTTACTTTTACTTGATTTCCTCCACACTGACCTGCCATTCTAAGACCTTTTACAACTTTAGATGGGTATGAAGAGGCTCCAATAGATCCCGGTGCTCTTAATCTGTTGTGCTGACCGTGGGTTGAGTTTTGAACTCCACCAAATCCATGTCGCTTGATAACACCCTGAAATCCTTTTCCTTTACTAACTCCTGACGCGTGTACAGTATCTCCTTCATTGAAAATATCACTGATAGAAACCGTTTCGCCCAATTGCTTCATTATAGCGGTATCTCTAAACTCCAAAGATTTTTTCTTAGGTGTAGTATTTGCTGCTTGGTAATGTCCAGTGATTGCTTTATTGGCTGACTTTGTTTTTGCATCGCCATAAGATAATTGTAAAGCATTATATCCGTCACTGTCATCAGACTTTACCTGAGTGACTACATTGGGAGAAGCCTCCACAACTGTACAAGCTATATATTTGCCATCGGCAGAATAGATACTTGTCATTCCGACTTTAGTTCCAATAATTCCGTTCACGATACGCGAATTTTTTTGTTAAATCAAACTATTCAGGACAAAGTCCCGAACAGCTCAATGTTGAATAAAATATTGAATCAAAAAATTTAGGACAACTTCACTTGAATGTCCACACCACTTGGTAATTCGAGTTTTGACAATGCATCTACTGTTTTAGGAGTAGGTGTGTAAATCTCGATTAACCTTTTGTGGGTCCGAAGTTGAAACTGCTCACGAGCTTTTTTATTCACATGCGGAGAGCGCAAGACTGTGAATATTTCTTTCTCTGTTGGCAGCGGAATCGGACCAGCTACAACTGCACCTGAATTGCGTACAGTTTTTACGATTTTCTCCGTGCTTTTGTCCACTAAATTATGGTCATAAGAGCGAAGTTTTATCCGAATTTTTTGATTCATGCCTATTTAATTTTTAAATACTGTGTTTTACTTTGATTTTGCGATTACATCATCTGCTATGTTTTTTGGAACAGGCGCATAATGAGAAAACTCCATAGTTGAGCTTGCTCTTCCTGAGGTAATGGTTCTTAACTGAGTTACATAACCAAACATTTCAGAAAGTGGCACGTCTGCTTGGATTGCCACTGCACCTCCCATTCTTGCTTCCTGCCCTTTTGGCAAACCTCTTCTTCTGTTAAGGTCACCAATAACAGGTCCAACATAATCTTCCGGAGTAATCACCTCCAACTTCATGATTGGCTCAAGAATCTGAGGCTTAGTCTTAGGAGCAGCTTCTCTGAAACCATCCTTAGCACAAAGTTCAAAAGCTTGAGGCTTAGAGTCAACGGCATGCATTGATCCGTCCACTACTCTAATCTTCATGTTTTCTATATTATAACCGGCTAAAACTCCTTGATTCATCATAGATTCAAAGCCTTTTACTATTGCCGGCATATAAGATTTATCTATAGCTCCTCCAAAAATGTCCCAAACAAATTGCATTCTTGTTTTTCCATTTTTGAATTCTTCACTTTCTAAAAAGGAATCGTCTGCCGGACCTATCTCAAATTCCATATCTGCAAACAATCCGGATCCACCCGTCTGCTTCTTCAATCTCTCGCGATGAGAAATAGTCTGAGTCAATGATTCTTTATAATTTACCTGTGGAGCTCCTTGGTTACATTCTACGTTGAATTCTCTTTTAAGACGATCTACCAGAATTTCCAAGTGAAGCTCACCCATTCCACTTATGATGGTCTGACCTGTATTTTCATCAGTCATCACACGGAACGTTGGATCTTCTTCGGCCAATTTTGCCAAAGACATTCCCAATTTATCTTGATCTTTTTGTGTTTTAGGCTCAATGGCAATAGAAATTACAGGCTCAGGGAATACCATTGCTTCCAAAATAATAGGATTGCTTTCATCACAAAGTGTGTCCCCAGTCTTTATATCTTTGAATCCCACGGC
Source organism: Saprospiraceae bacterium UBA3362 (assembly GCA_002360455.1). GTDB lineage: Bacteria > Bacteroidota > Bacteroidia > Chitinophagales > Saprospiraceae > Vicinibacter. The sequence goes on along the minus strand of DEQQ01000004.1, from coordinate 701 downwards.
AGCAGCAATATCTCCAGCCTCAACGTAGTCAATAGCCTTTCTGTCATTGGCGTGCATCAAGAAAAGTCTTGAGATACGCTCCTTCTCCATTGACAATTTTTCCTTCTCTGATCTTACTTTCAATACATAAGATCCAGCATCAAGTTTCCCTGAATAAACTCTGATAAATACCAATCGACCAACAAAGGGATCGGTAGCAACTTTAAATGCTAATGCTGAGAAAGGCTCATCAACACTTGACTTTCTAATTAACTCCGCATCGGTCTTAGGATCTGTTCCTTTTACGGCTTCTCCATCCAATGGGGACGGTAAGAAAGCACATACTGCATCCAATACGGCTTGAACTCCTTTATTCTTAAATGCAGACCCACACATCATCGGTACGAATTTCATATCGCACACGGCTGCACGGATAGCATTGATCATTTCTTCTTCTGTGATTGAATCAGGGTTGTCAAAAAATTTCATCATTAGATCATCATCATACTCAGCGATGTTCTCTATCAATTTTTGACGATATTCTTGTACAGTGTCTTGAATGTCGGCAGGAATTGGAATTTCTGTATAGGTCATTCCTTTTGAAGCCTCATCCCAAATAATGGCTTTATTGGTAATTAAATCTACAACACCTTTGAAGTGCTCTTCTGCCCCAATAGGAACCTGTAGAGGCACAGCATTGGAACCAAGCATTTTCTTTACCT
>DEQQ01000079.1 GCA_002360455.1 Saprospiraceae bacterium UBA3362 | reverse complement strand
CTTTTTCCGACATCAAAGAAGTTTTTTCTTGAGAAAGGTTTGCATTCTCTTCAGATTTTTTCTTGACTTCTTGTGTTAGATTTTCTTTGTCCTGTGTGAGGCCGGTATTTTCTGCAGTAAGCTGCTCATTTTTTGATTTGAGAGTAGCAATTTCATTGAGATAATCTTGAATTTTGGACTTCATGCCATCCATTTCCTTTCTAGCTGCAGAAAGATTTTTACTGTCCTTTAGCAATGTACCGATTTTATCTTTTTGGATTCTAAGTTCTTCCTTTTGAGAATCGATCATTGCATTGAGTTCTGCATTGTTAGTCTTCATGTCATTGAGATCAGTGAGCGCATCCTGATACTGTTTTTCAAGTTCAGCTTTTGCTTTATCCAACTGTTCAAGTTCATTTTCTTTGACTAAGTTATCTGTTTTCAGCTGTCTGTTATTGACAAACTGGTAGACATTCAAGCCGAGCAATGCCAATACGGCGATGATTGCGGCTGCTTTTAAATTTTGATTGGAACGATCTGCCATTTCGTGTGGTTTTTTTCGTTTTATAAACTGTAAAAATAGGATTTTTTGTACTAAAGCTTAACAAAAATTAGTCCAAAGTGCAAAAAATCAGTGATTCTCCTTATTTTTGGGTAAAACAAAAGATAGTGGAAAACATCCTTTTCTTGGATATTGAAACGGTTTCTCAATACGACCGTTACGAGTCAATGCCTGAAAAATGGCAACAACTGTGGACGCTAAAAAGCAGACAGTATCTGGGTCAGGACCCCAATAAATCGGTGTCTGATTGGTACGAAGATAAGGCCGCTATTTTTGCGGAGTTCGGAAAAATAGTGTGTATTGGCTTGGCTTTTTTCTCCCAAGGAGAGCTTAGGTCGAAGGCCATTTACGGTGATGATGAAAGGGAAATTTTGCAAGAATTTTTTAAAGTGGTGAGCGGATATTTTAATAATCCCCAACAACATGCATTTTGTGGACACAATGTGAGAGAGTTTGATATTCCTTACATTTGCCGCAGAGCCGTGATTTGTCAATTGGGCTTGCCGGATATTCTCAAATTGAGCAGTAAAAAACCCTGGGAGGTTAGACAAATTGTAGATACCATGGAGATGTGGAAATTTGGTGATGCGAAGAACCCCACTTCTCTGGATCTTTTGGCGGCTTCTCTTGGACTGGAAAGCTCAAAGGATGACATTGACGGAAGCATGGTAGGTCGTGTGTACTGGCAAGAAAAAGATGTAGAACGAATTGCTCAATACTGTCTCAAAGATGTTAAATTGACTGCCCAAGTTTATCAGAGATTGATGTGATTGGAATTTGATCCTTTTTTTTGATTCGCTTCAATAGTTGAAAAAAGAAGTTTCATTGTAATTATTTTTTTTCAATAAAAAAATCATCGCGCAAGTTCATTTATAAAATTCAATATGAAATCGACTTAGCAATGCAATCGCATATATAAATTATGAGATGATCTGCTATTTTTTTCTAAAAAATAGAAGCTATCTTGTGAGAATGATTTAAAATAAAAACTTGTTGAGTTGGATCTGATTCTTCTAAGCACTTCAACCGCAGCTTAGCTAGCAAGGTCAATAAATCTTAGAATACTATTTTATTTTTTGCATGGTTATAGCTCTGCTATTCCTTTTGATTTTAGCTTGTTTTTTTGCTGTGTTTTATGCCCTTTGTAGAACCTGATGATGCAAACCTAAGCCTGATAGGAATGAGCTCCCGCGAATGGATAGCAGGACCAAGGCCAAGAAAAAAAAGAAGACTTTGATCTTCCTTAGCTTCCTAATTATCATTCTAATAAGTATTATAATAAACTATAATATATACTTTTTTATTCGATATCTAAAGAATTGATTATCTTTGTCTTGGATAATCTTTTGTGTAAGATTTTTAAACCGATCGAGATGAGAAAGATGTTTACTATGGCGATTATTGCCGCTCTGTTTGTTGCTGTACAGACTGCTCAAGCGCAGTGTATTGATACCGTGAGCAATGGACTTACGTTGATGAGTAAAAGCAGTTTTGGAGGGCCGGATTGTTTGTTTTCTGTTCGTTTTTGTGTGAAAAAAACTTCTTCTGAAGCTCATCACATAGATTATGCTGTGAGTCACACTTATGGCACCATGTACAGAACCATTCGTGTAAACACGCTGCCCGTTGGGTCTATCATTTGTGAGACATTTACTTTTGTTGCGGATTGTAATTCTACTGCCTCTTTTGTTGCAGACGGGTTGAAGGTGAATGATGTGATCTGTGGTAGTGTTGCAGATTATATTGTTTTACCTATAAAGCTTATCCATTTTTCTGCCAGTGCAAAAGATGAAATGGCGATGATAGAATGGAATACAGCAGTTGAAGAAAATGCAAGTCATTTTGTTGTACAGCAAAGTACGGATGGTAAAAATTTTAAAGATATTAACTCTGTGACTGCAAAAGGAACTACCGATAGACCAAGCCAATATGTCATTGAAGCTAAAATGATTTCTAATGCAAAAGCCAATTATTTTAGACTTAAGATGGTAGATCGTGATGGAAGTTTTTCTTTTTCTCCTATAGCATTGGTCAACAGTGTTGGAAGTGACATTTCTGTTTATCCGAATCCTGCGCAAGAGTCCTTGAACATCATAGGATTGAAAACTGCTGCCGATTACAGAAAAGTTTCTTTGATGAACAGTGTTGGACAGGTTATACCTGTCGAAATAAATTCTAACGGCACCATGTCTCTTGATCAATTGAACTCCGGTATTTATTACATTAAATATCAGGGTCAGGTGATTAAATTCATCAAAGAATAATCAGCTTAAAAATTGAATTAGTTTAGCCTGTTTTTTAGTTATCCAATCGGGTAACGGAGTTAACTCCTTGTAGCTTGGCAAGAGATTGAATGATTTGGTTGAGATGTTCTTTGCTCCTTACGATCAGTCCGATTTTTCCTTCGAAAGTGCCTTCATTTCCTTCGATGCTAAAAGATCTAATGTTGACTCCCATCCTTGAGGAGATGGTGTGTGTAAGCCGTTCTATAACTCCAGGGCCATCATCTATACCATGGACAATAAGCATTGCGTTGAATGAAGATCCCGGTAGTGGAGCCCATTCTGCTTTGAGCACTCTATAGCCATAAGATGCCATAAGATGCTCTGCATTTCTGCACTGAGTGCGATGAATTTTTAGACCACTGTTGGTTCCCACATAGGCAAAAATCTCGTCGCCTAAAACAGGATTGCAACACGGTGCCAAGCTGTATTGATACTGTTCTCCACTCTCTCCGTTGATAAGAATTTTTGTATTGGAAGAGAATGTTCTGGATGGTCTATCTTCTTCTGTAGGAATTGTTTCTTTTGGCTCGCTTTTAATTTCGGTCAGTCTGCCATTGTCAACAGAAAATTTCTTGAGCAATTCTGCAAAATCAAATTTCTCATCGCTAAAATGAATGTATAATTCCATTTTAGATTTGCAGGCAAGAAGTTTCATAAGGACTTCGAAATTATCTTCGATATCCAGTTTAGAATTTTTTAATTTGCGTTCCAGAATTTCTTTTCCATCTTCTGCTCGTTTCTTTTCTACTTCTTTGAGCGAAGATCTAATTTTGGATTTTGCTTTTCCGGTGATTACAATTTTTAGCCAATCCTCTGTAGGTTTTTGATTTTTGTTGGTGATAACTTGAATCTGATCGCCGCTTTCGAGGATGTAACCCATGGGAACAAGCTTATTGTTTACCTTGAATCCGCTGGCGTGATAGCCTACATCTGTGTGGATACCAAATGCGAAGTCTAATGCTGTTGCCCCTTTGGGCATCACTTTCATTTCACCTTTTGGTGTATAGATATACACTTCTTCACCGTAGAGGTTGGACTTAAAGTCATTGAGAAATTCTATGGCGTCGTTGTGTGGGGTTTCAAGAACTTCTTTTATGCTATCAAACCAATGATCATAAATGCCATGGATATTTGATATTCCTTTATACTTCCAATGGGATGCATATCCTTTCTCTGCAATGTCATCCATTCTCAATGATCTTATCTGCACTTCTACATATCTGCCATTAGGTCCGATCACTGAGGTATGGAGAGATTCATATCCATTACTTTTGGGAGTGGTGATCCAATCTTTGAGTCTCTCGGGAATAGGCTTGTGAACATCTGTTACAATAGAATACACTTGCCAGCAAACTGATTTTTCTTTTTCTTTGGGAACGTCAACGATAATTCTTACTGCAAAGAGGTCATAAATTTCTTCGAAGCTCACTTTTTTACTTTTGATTTTATTGGCAATAGAAGAAATGGCTTTTGGTCTGCCAAAAATTTCATAAGGAACTTCCAAAGAATCCAATTGGAGCTTGAGAGGTTTGATAAATTCGTTAATAAATTTACTTCGTTCTTTTTGAGTGTCTTTTAGTTTGAATACAATTTCATCATACAAATCCGGTTCATTAATTTTAAGACAAATGTCAGAAAATTCGGACTTCAAATTGTATAATCCGAGTCTATGGGCCAAAGGTGCATAGATGTATGATGTCTCTGCTGCGATTTTTAGTTTTTTGTGTTGGGGCATTCCATCTATAGTGCGCAGGTTATGCAGACGATCGGCCATTTTGATAAGGATAACTCTTACATCGTCGACCAAGGTACTGAGTACTTTTTTGAAGTTTTCTGCTTGTGGACTTTCTACATTATAAAGGCCATCCAATTTGGTTAAACCATCAACAATTTTGGTGATTTTGGGTCCAAATTTTTGTCTTATATCTTCCAGTTTTGTGGGAGTATCTTCTACTACGTCGTGCAATATAGCGGCGATAACAGACTTGTAGCCCAATCCCATTTCTACAAAACAAATTCTGGCTACCTCCAGGGGATGCGTAATGTAGGGTTCGCCAGATTTTCTTTTTTGTTGAGCATGAGCAATGAGAGCAAATTCGAAAGCTTGATCTACCTCTGCTTTTTCTTCTTCGGTTATGGTAGAAAGATTCAGGGCATGAGTAAGTTTCTCATAAGCCTCCATGATTTGAGCCTGTTCTTTTTCGTTCCATTGGCTCAGTCCTTTTTCGAATTTCCTATCTATTACGTCCATAGTTGATGAAAAACAAAAATATAACAAATCTTTGAAGGTTCAAAGCGGAGAGCTAAGAATCTTTGATTAAGAATCAAAAGAAGTATTGGCTAAATCCAATGCAAAGGGAAAAGAAAGTTTTGTGGCCATCCCAAATTCTTAAAGCGCAATGAAGTGATCCAATGGAAAATATGTCAATCTATATAAAAAGCTCGCTTGTCGATAACAAGCGAGCCATTCAAACTAATACCCCTCGACTATTTGAATAAAAAACCTATTCGATCACTACTGTTTTTGAAACAGCAGTTGCAACTTCTTTTTTCTTCAAAACGATAGTTAAAATTCCATTTTCGTAATTTGCTCTGATTGAATTTCGATCTACAGACTCAGGAAGTGTGTAAGTTCTTTTGAAGTTTTTGTAATCAAATTCTTTACGCAAAAACTTTTGCTCCACTTCTGAAGTTTTGTTGACCGATATGCTCAAAGAATCATTTTCAAGTTGAATTGCAAAATCAGACTTTTCTAATCCCGGAGCGGCAAGACTCAGGACAAAGCTATTGTCGGTCTCAGAAATATTAATTCCGGGAGATCTGAACATTTGTCCACCGGCCTGATCAATGGCTGTAAATACTTCATTAATGAGTTGACCAAAATTGTCAATGTTTGGAAAAAATGAATTAAAATGATTATGTCTCATGACTACTAAATTTTTATTTGATGAATAAATATGATTTTTGATTAAAGAACTTCTATTTGTTTTTTTAGGCCTGCCTTTGCCGTTAAGTTGATGGTCAATAATCCGTTTTTCATTTCAGCTTGTATGGCATTCATGTCAATGTGAGACGACAATTGAATACTTCTTTCAAGTTGGTTAACATGATTTATTTCGCGGTAGACCATCTTCCCTTCTTGGGCACTTTCCTCTTTCTTTGCCTTTATGATAAGGAGTTGATCTTTGATCTCTAAGTCGATTTGCTCTTTTGTAAATCCCGGCAAAGCCAACTCTAGTTTCCACTGTGAGTCATTGACTTGGATGACATTGAGTTTTGCTTGAGCGGGTTTGTTTGAAGTTTTAGCAATTTGCTCTTGATTGGTAGTAGAGCAGGCAGGATAATAAACTTTTGTAAACATGATTGATAATTTTTTTTATTGTTAAATGAATACAATTCAAATGGATCAATCTGCGTACCAAACGAAAATATGCGCCAAATAGGCGAATTTTGAATAAAAACTATGTCATTATGGCTGCTTTTGCACGAAATAGTATGTCATTTTGTCTTATTTTAGCTTGTTTTAGAGTAAGGCCAGCAACTCGGACAAAAAAAGCAGTTGAGGCCTTTTATTCTATCGTATATAGTTCATAGTGTTATACAGGCAAATTACTATAAATGCAAAGCAAAAGACTTTCTCAAATGGGTATAAAAGTTATTGGGTTGAGCACCAAAAGAAATGGGCAGCAATTTCTTGCTGCCCTTTCTAAACAAATTACCTTATTCTGCTAAATCTTGACTACTTCAATTTAATACAAATGTTATTTTGTCATCACCATTTTGTGAGTTCTTGTCTGATCTTTGAAATCTACTTGATAATAATATACTCCACTGCTCGGCAGCATATCTTTTTCGATCTTCCAAAGATTTTGACCTTGTTTCATTTGTTGAGCACTTTGGTAGAATAATTTTCCTTGTGCGTCATAGATACTCAAGTTGACTTCTCCTGCAATTGGAAGATTAATTTTAACTTGAGTTTCGTCACTGAATGGATTCGGTACGTTTTGACTTACATTAAATAAAGTGCTTTCGTACTGATCGATTAGTTGCAATTCTACTTTATACTCTTCATTGAGCGCATCAATAGTGGCCAAAGCCGGAGTGATAGTAGAATTTATCTTGAACAGTTCACTAACCCTCAAGTCTGATTTGGACTTCACCAACAAACTAAACAGTCTGCTTCCATCTGCTGCCGATCCATCCCAGCTTACTGTGATGTATGCTTGATTGGATCTTGGCTTGTGAACATGAATATTTGCAGAAGAGAAATGGATCACTTCGTTGCCTAAAACTTCTTCGATACTTATTTGCGTCGGATCATATTCTAGGGTAAACTGAACTGCTTGGAATTCGGAACTATTGTCTGCAAAGAATTCAATTGATTTGAGCTCATTTGCAGTCATAATAGATTCATGAATTTTCATGACAAAAGCATTTCCTGATCTGGTCTGAATTCCTGCCAAACCTCTTGTCTTGGCACTGGAATTAAGATCACCTATTTTGACACCGGTGAAGTTTAAGACTAA
>DEQQ01000013.1 GCA_002360455.1 Saprospiraceae bacterium UBA3362 | reverse complement strand
TCAAATTGTTGAGTTCTACTTTTAAAATTTCCAGGATGGCTGTACCTTTGTATGGAGTTGCCATATCTTGTGGATTAATTGTAAATGATTGAATGTCAACCACAAATATGGCAATTTTTTATATATTTATAAAATTGTCATATACTAAAAAAATATTTATATTAAATGGTAACATTTGAGCACATCCTGACACTAATAGGTAAATGTATGTAGAAATTAATCCTTAACTTGAAATAAATCTTCCTAAATTTCTGAATGAAATAATATTCAATTGAATGAATGGTTAAATCGAAATAATAAAAAAATGATGATTTAGTAAAGTAATGAAATGGTAAAAAATGGAATGAATAGAATGGTAGTATGCTTAGGCATTTCTATCATTCTATTGGTTCTATGAAACTACAAACCTCTCTTTACATTTTTAGCAAAATCTATTGACCCAAGTTTCTTTTATTGGTTTTACCCAATGCTTCAAAAATTCATCTTTATTTTTTACAGTAGAGTCAAAAACCATCGTATTTTCTGAAATTATTCCGCTGTTTATCAGCTCAGAGATATGAGATAGTTTGAAATATTTGACTTCATCATTTTGGAGGTAGCAGACACCAGTCCTATTTAAGAAATCAACATTATAATGACGGCCTAATTGTTGAACAAAATGAACAGAATCATCAATAGAACATCCTCCGAGAGTGCTTGCATTTTCATCAACTACAAAGATTAGAAAATACTGATGCAATAATCCTCCTGTAGCTTTTACAGGTTGATTATGACTCTTCCATTGCCGACAAAAATTAGATATTCTATGATGTATCTCGGCAACCGATTCATCCGAAATTTTTTGATCTGAAGTATATATCCAAATTCTGGAGTGATCAGGAAAAGCGATTAGATCCAACATATTTTATTGATTTTGTAAAATAAACTCTGCAAGATCCAATATCATAACTTCATCTTGCTTGTCTTTGGCCTTGATTCCATCTTGCAACATTGTGATACAAAATGGACAGTTTGCCAAAACAGTTCGAGCCCCCGTACTCAGGGCATCTTCTGCACGCTCAACATTTATTCTCTTATCTCCGGGTTCATCCTCTTTAAACATTTGGGCTCCGCCTGCACCACAACACAATCCATTGGATTTACTTCTTTTCATTTCTACCAATTCATTCGTTATGGATTGAATAACTTCTCGAGGAGCTTCATAAACTTGATTTACTCTACCTAAGTAACAAGAGTCATGATAACTCACTTTTTCTGAGGATTTGGATACTTTTAACTTCCCTTCTTTTATTAGATGATTCAAAAATTCTGAGTAATGGATAAGCTCATAATGTCCCCCAAAATCCGGATATTCATTCTTTAAGGTATTGAAACAATGGGGACAGGTGCAAACGATTTTTTTTACCTGATATTGATTGAGCGTTTCAATATTTTGCAAAGCAAGCATCTGAAATAAAAATTCATTTCCGGCTCTTCTCGCCGGATCTCCCGTGCACTTTTCTTCATTGCCAAGGATGGCATAAGATATTTTACATTGATTAAGAATTTCACAAAAAGCTCTAGTTACTTTTTGTGCTCTTGCATCAAAGTTTCCCGAACATCCTACCCAAAACAAAATATCTGCTGTCTTACCTTGTGCTACTAACTCACTCAATATTGGAATCTGCATTTGTATTGAAAATTAAAATTATGATTGAATCCATGCTGTCCTTTCCTCAGAAATAGACCACACCGCTTGATTGTTTTCTAAACTGTTAAACATCGGAAGCCACTCTGATGGTCCTCCGGAGTTGACCAAAATATCATATCTCCTCATCTGTAAGATAGGCTCTAATGGATTTATCAATATTGGACAAGCTTCGACACAGGCATTGCAACTTGTGCAAGCATAGATCTCTTCTTTGCTGATATAATCAAACAATGATTTATTGTCTTTGGATTCAAATACAGCTTGCGCATTCCGCTCTTGAAATTCATTAATATTCTGCCCCACTTCCTCCATTCTATCTCTGATGTCCATCATAATTTTTCTTGGGGACAATTTCTTTCCGGTTTGATTGGCCGGGCACACATCTGTGCATCGCCCACATTCTGTACAACTGTAGGCTTGGAGCAAATTTCTCCAACTCAAATCAAAAATATCTTTTACTCCAAAATCTTCTTTTGCTCCCGAATGTCGGGCCTCTTGACCCAACATTGACCTTACTTCATTCTCTATTGCAGCCATATTCGTAAGCTTTCCCCTTGGCTCCAGTGAACTAAAATAAGAATTAGGAAAAGCCAAGAAAATATGCAAGTGTTTCGAATAAGATAAATAACATATAAAGCCCAATATAACCATATAATGCAACCACCAGCCCATCCTCTCTATTATCATCAACCAGTCCGCAGAAAATGAACTAAAACTTCCGCTTACAAAAAATCGACTAAGATAAAACGAACCGGTATGATGATAACTTGGATGATTCGCCATTTGCAGAGCCTGATCTGCACCGTTCATTAGAAATATTCCTGTGATCAATAATATTTCTCCAAGTAAAATCAAATTAGCGTCCAAACTAGGCCAACCTGAAAGTTCCGGCTTCTGAAATCGCAGCACTTTTACAATATTTCTTCTAAATAAAAATACCACTGTAGCGAAAAATGCAAAGCAGGATAAAAATTCAATAAAATTGATGAGAAAGGTATAAAGTCCACCCAAAATCGGAGCAAAAGATCTGTGCGATCCTGTAATGCCGTCAACGATTATTTCAATCAACTCAATTTGAGTAAATAGAAAAGCCAAATAGATAAATAAATGAAAAAAACCAGCAACCGGTCTCACAAACATTTTACCTTGAGCCAAAGCGAATCTCAGCATATTAGCCCAACGCTTTCCGGCATGATCAGACAAATCCTCTTCCTTTCCTAATAGAATCAATCTGTAAATCTTGTAAAATCTCCTGCCGGCATAGCTAAAAGCCGCAAAACTAAGCAGTATAAAAAATATGATTTGAAGACTCATGGACAAAATTAAAGTGCCAAATTAATCAGGTTTGACCAATTCCCATAAGTCCTCTGACTTTTTATTGAGATTTATAAATAATCCCTAACGGGATGATTATTTTTAAATCACCTTCTAATTATTAAGCTTAATATGGTTTTAATTCTTGATCGGACTATGTCTTTCTTTCTTTCTTTTTGGCAGCCGGAAATAGTATGTTATTAAGAATCAATCTGTATCCTGGAGAGTTGGGATGCAAGCTCAAATCCGTGGGAGGATCTCCAACCTGATGCTGATAGTCTTCAGGGTCATGCCCTGCATAAAAAGTCCAGGTTCCGTAACCCTGCGTACCATGAATATAGCGCACTTCATCTGCACTTTTTGTATCTCCCAAGATCAATACATCAGACTTAACATGTTCTTTTCTAAATGCTGTGGTTTGACCCATAAATCCTTTCACTGTTCGAGTATGATTTTGAGTTAACATCGTAGGTATTGGATCCCATTTGGCAGAAAAATCAAAAAGATTAAAATAATCATTTTCAGGATTCATTTTTCTGTATCGGGTATTATCAATAGAAGAAAACTCATATTCAAACGGGTTTTCCACCAATTGGTAATTTTTAAAAGCAAAGGTCTGTGAAAAATCAAGCTTGGCTTGTGCACCCTGGTCCGCACCATCTCCATCAAAATATTGTGCACAAATGTCCAGCCCTGCTGCCGACAAAGCAATATCATAAGAATCCGTAGCAGAACACATTGCAAACATAAAACCTCCTCCCGATACATAATCCTTGATCTTTTGAGCTACAGCCAGTTTAAGCTGGGATACCTTGTCAAATCCTAATTCCGAAGCCAATTTTTCCTGCCTTCTTTGATTCTCAATATACCATTCCTGATTGTGGTAATTTGCATAGAAACGTCCATATTGACCGGTAAAATCCTCATGATGCAAATGCAACCAATCAAATTTTACCAACGTCCCATTAATAATTTCTCTATCATATATTTTTTCAAATGGGATTTCGGCGTAAGTCAAGGCCAAAGTCACAGCATCATCCCAAGGTTGTATTCTTTCTCCTCTTTCATTAAATTCAGGGGTGTACACGGCCACTCTCGGCGCTTTCTCCAATTTCATAACTTCCTGATTGACCTCAGGATTGGCTATTTCAGATCTAATTCTTTCAAACTCTCCATCGGTTATAATTTCATACGATACAGCTCTGGTAATGCATTCTTTTTCGAAAGTTTTTGCATTAGGAAATGCAAAAGATCCGCCTCTGTAATTCAATAGCCAATAAGCTTCAACTTGATTCGAGATTACCCAATAACAAATCCCGTAGGCCTTGAGATGATCCTTTTGTTTTAGGTCCATCGGAATAAGAATATAAGAGGCATATACAGGCTTAAGCCAAAATAAGCTCAAAAAAAAGATCGTGAAAATGTATCGTAATTGTTTCAAAAATACCGAATTTAATGAACTTTTAACTGCTTTTATAACTAAAAAGTTCCGGTTATAGTATTAAGGATATCATAAAGTACATGATAAAAAACAAAATATGTTTTTATTTGTTTCAGAAAGCCGTAATCAATAGCTATTTAATTGATTATTTTCAATATTTTGGCTGTGTCCCGGCAATAGCCGGGTCGGTGTCTTCCAGGCTCGCTGTCGCTCGGTACTTTGTACCAAGCCTTCCAGCCACCTCACAGAATAAGGTACAATGATCAATAGAACTAACTTAAATATATAAAACGGTAAAATGGATCAATTGAGTTTGCAATATCCTTCATGGTTTATTTTTTTGTGCATCCTGGTTGGATTTGGATTTGCAATGCTTCAATATTTTCGAGCTAAACAATGGAAAGAAAAAACGCTGGCTCAAAGGCTTTTGCTTTTTTGTTTGAGATTTCTCTCGGTAGCCCTCATTTGTTTTTTATTATTACATCCGTTGTTCAAAAAATTTAGTAATGAATACAAAAAGCCCCTTTTGATCTATGTGTCTGACAGATCCAAATCTCTTGTTGCAAGAGATTCAAACTGGCTATCGACATTTGATCATTCCATTGAAAGCAAATTAGACGCTTTGAATGAAAAATTTGAAGTTAAAAGCCTATACTTTGGAGACAAGACCAGCATAGAAAAACAAGCTTGCAATTTAGGTTCGAGCAATATGTCTTCGGCTTTTGATTTCATTCAAGATCAATTGGATCTTCAAAATCTTAAATCGATCATTGTTTCCAGTGACGGAATAATTAACGAAGGAAGTAATCCCGCATATCACGATCTAACCGAAATTTCACAAATCCATACCATTTGTTTAGGAGATACCGCTCAAGAAAAAGATGCCTTAATTCAAAGATTATTTCATAATGAAATAGTGTACAGCGGCGATCAATTTTCTCTTCAAGTAGATCTTCTGGCTTTTCATTGTTCAGGCTCTACATCCAAATTGACCTTATCGGAATATGTCTCCGGTCAATGGCAGAAATTGAAGGAAATTGACGTCAATATCAAAGATTCTCGTTTTTTTCAAACTCAAGAATTTGTCATTAACCCGGAACAAGCCGGAATGAAGCAGTATCGCCTTCAATTCAATCCAGTTTCGGGAGAGCGAAATGAAAAAAATAACAGTAAAATATTCTTTATTGATGTACTCGATGCAAGAAAGAAAGTATTGATTTATGCACATTCTCCGCACCCTGATCAGGCAGCTATAAAAGACGTATTGAGTTCAAATAAAAACTATGAGGTTGAGCTTGTATTTGCGCCAAATACGATTAACAAGCCAGAGCAATATTCCACTGTATTATTTCATCAACTTCCATCAGTCAACTTTGACCTAAAACCTCTTGTAGAAAGATTACGAAATGCCAATATTCCACTTTGCTTTATAGTAGGATCCCAAATGGATATTAATTCATTTAATCAAATCCAATCTATCCTCCAAATTTCCGGAAACAGTAAAAACATGAATGAGGCTCAAGCTGTGTTTAAAACCGGTTTTAATAAATTTACTGTTTCCGATCCACTGCAACAGGCCTTACAAAACTATCCGCCTTTGACTTCGCCTTACGGGAATTATAAATTAAGTCCAAATGCTACAGTTTTAATGTTTCAGAAGATTGGAAAAATTGAGACCAATTATCCTCTTTGGATCTTCAATGACGAAACAGGGATTAGAACAGCGATAATCTGCGGAGAAGGAATTTGGAAATGGAGAATGTCAGAATTTGCCCGATTGAATAATTCTGATTTGTTCAATGAATTGATGACTAAAACACTTCAATTTGTTGCTTCAAAAGATGACAAACGCAAATTCAGAGTAATTCCAAATAAAAAACTTTTTAATGAGTCAGAATCTATTTCATTTCATGCCGAGTTGTACAATGACAATTTTGAAAGAATTACCGAACCTGATGTTAATATTCAAATCGTAAACTCTACTCAAGAGCGTTATGATTATACGTTTTCTAAAGCAAACGGTTCATATTTCTTAGAGCTTGGAAGAATGGCAGTGGGAACTTATCAATACAAGGCCAAAACCTTGTTTGGAGGAAAACAATATGAATCAGAGGGAAAATTTGCAGTGTCCGGTTCAGACATTGAATTGGAAAACCTGGTGGCCGATCACCAATTATTAAAAAATCTTTCTGAGAAATCCGGCGGAATCTCTGTTGGCCCAAATCATTTGGATCTTATTTTTGACCAACTAAAATCGGATGAAAAAATGAAACCAATCGTTTATCAGAAACAAAGTTCGCTTCCGCTAATTAATGAAAAATGGATGTTCTTGATTGTCTTTTTGGCCATGGCGCTTGAGTGGTTCTTAAGACGATATTGGGGTTCTTACTAAAATAAATTCTTCTTACCCTTGGAGAAAATCCAAAACAATTGCTTAATTTTGATTTTTAAAATCAAATTCATGAAGCAAGTAGTCCTTTTATTATTCATTTTTACAAACGTTTTGGCCGGTTTAGCTCAAAATTGTAAACCCGATTCTTTGTACAGAGATAGCTTGGCAGGTGTTTATCCTCGTCCAATTACTCCTGCCAATCCAAATGGAGGGATAACTAAAAAAGCCTGTATCAATGAACCTTTTGATTTTACTTTAACTGTTGTTATTCCTGATACGGTTACTTTCCCCGGTGTCCCATTTCCGGTTAATCTCAATTATGCTAAGGTGGATACCACAGGCGCCATTCTTGGCTTGCCTCAAGGTATAAAATATTCATGCAATCCACCTGATTGCAAGTTTAATGCAAGAACCATTGGCTGTATTATTTTACATGGAGTTCCAACTTCGGCTAATGCTCCCGGCCAATATAAACCAACGATTAAGTTAACACTAAACAATTCACTTTTTGGAAGTCTAACAATAGATTATCCCGGCCCTCAATTTCCGGGAGAATATATTTTAACATTGGATGAACCCGGAAAGTGCGCCACAAAGGTGAACAATGCAGCCATTGAATCTTATAACTGGTACCCAAATCCTAGTCAAGGTATTTTGTATTCTAATGACCCTTCTATTCAACAAATCAGATTGTACGATGCTATGGGAAAATTAATTTACAATAAGAACAATCAGACTAATGAGCTCAATCTTTCTAATTGTTCCGGATTGTTTTTAGTAAAATGGAGCATGAACAATCAAGACTATTTTCAAAAAATTTATATAAATCCATAGAAATATAGATTTTTATAACCTCAGAAAATCAATATGAAATTTAAAACAAATTTATTCCTTTGGCTCATCTTTTTTGCAACAGCACAAGCTCAAACTAAATACGATCTTAAGCTAAAAGTGGATGGATTCGATAGAGAATTTATAGTCCAACTTCCTTCGAAAAGCCCTCCTGTGGATGGATGGCCTGTGGTCATCATGATTCATGGTTCCGGTGGCGACAAAGATGTATTCTACAATGCCTACGGTTGGTCTGAACTAGGAGAAAAAGAAAATTTTATTACTGTATTCCCTTCTGCTCTCAGATGGTGTGTAATAGAAGATAGCATCAGAACTACAACTGCCAAATGGAATAGCGGATGTTTGTTGGATGAGGTTTGTCCGAGAGATAGTTTAGAGTTGGTAAGTGATGTGAAATTTTTAAGAAGAATTGTAACATTGCTCAATGATACAGTTCCGCTCAATCGCAATAAGATTTTTGCCAGTGGTTTCTCTAATGGAGACTGCATGGTCAATAAATTAGGAATGGATGCTTCGGATATGTTTAGCGGAATAGCCGGTTCCGCAGGTGGCTATCACGAACTGGATTTTATTCAGCCACAACGAAGAATTCCTTTTTGGTATACTATAGGAAACAAAGACGACCGCTTCTTCAGAGGAAGCTTTACTGAGATTCCCTATGGAGCCGATTCTTGTTTAATTTATTTTCAAACGATGATATCGCGTTTTAAGCAGAGTTTGGGACTTGGCGATGGTTTTGTCAAGACTGAGTATGCCGATTATAAAACATATTTATTCAATCAATGCAAACCCGGAGAAATATGCAGCCCTTTTAAGTTTACATTGCTCAAGGATCATCCACACCAATATCCAAATGGAAGGAATCATAATTTTGATGCTCCTAAAGAGTTTTGGAATTTTTATTGCAATCCGCCTGATGTGCTAACAACAGGTATTAGTACCGCAGACAATCATAAAAACAGTTCACTTTATCCTAATCCAAATTATGGAGAATTCGAGATTGATCTTGGAAGAAATTTTAATCATTTGGATCTCTTTCTTTATAACAAAGACGGAAAGTTGATTTTAAATTCACAAGAGAGAGAAAAATCTAAATTGAAAATAAATACCTCGCTCTCATCCGGTGTCTATTTTGTGAAAATAATTGCGGACGGCAACCAAGTATATCATCATTCCATTTTGGTGGTTAATTAGTTTATCCGGCCTACTATTTTTTCAATTTTCACACCGTTTCCGTATAAATCAAAATGGTTCGCAAGAATTACATTTTACGATTTCTAATTTGTTACAAGGTATATTAATTTCCATTTGAGAGCTGAATTTTGCTTATTTTTATACTCTTATTCATTTTGTAAATTGCTATTCCCTGTAAGATGAAACATAGTGAAGACTATTTGCACAATCATTATATCCATAGATCCAATTGGTTGAGAGCCGCAGTATTAGGCGCTAACGATGGAATAATTTCTGTCACGAGTATTGCGATTGGTATGGCCACAGCAGATTTAAGTAAACAATCTATTATATTAGCAACAACAGCAGGATTGGTCGCCGGTGCACTCTCAATGGCCGCCGGAGAATATGTTTCTGTGAGCTCACAAACCGATTTAGAAAAAGCGGATATAGAAAGAGAACGACAGGAACTTATAGATGATCCCGTTTATGAACTGAATTTATTGGCAAGTATTTACGAAAAGAGAGGATTAAAAAAAGAAACTGCGCTTCTTGTTGCTACAGAAATGACAGAACATGATGCATTAAAAGCCCATGTGCGAGATGAACTTGGAATTACAGATTTTGCTCAGTCTGATCCGCTTCAAGCTGCTTTAGCCTCAGGCTTTTCTTTTGCGGTAGGGGGCTTATTGCCACTTATGGTTTGTTTATTTTCAAGCACAAACTTCTTAGTTTATGCATTGTATTGCATTTCATTACTGTCCCTTATTTTATTAGGTTATGTTTCGGCCAAAGCCGGTGGTGCAGAACCTGCTAAAGCTATTTTACGAGTAAGCTTTTGGGGCACAATGGCAATGGGAACAACAGCTTTTGTCGGTCATTTATTTGGTGTAAAATTATAAGTAAAAATTAATCTAAAACTCGATATCGATTACTTCTTATCTCAACAATTTTTACAAAACTATTCTCAAAGTAATCAGCAGCTTCTAATTCTTGTTTTTTCTTAGTTTTATAAACAGGGACAATTTGAAATTGAGTTTCTAAATAATTATAATTTGGTAGAGTTTTATTCCAATGAAAAGGATGCTCTCCATTTCTTGAACCTCTAATCACATATTTCATAAGATCATATCCTTCCAAAGCTTCTTCAGAAGGAAACTCTCTGTATTCATTAAAATATTTTTTCTTGAAATTTCTAACTTCTGCAGACTCAGGGTCAAAATAATTACTGATGCTCAGGCGTATCTTTTGTGTATTGATATAATCTAAGATATCTGACTTCAATTCAATCCATTTATACATACCATACACTATAACCTCCTTGGTTCCCTTCTCCAAACTTACTCTCCTGAGAAATTGATATATATAATTTTCATCTTTGGATGATCCTAATGGCAAAATAAAAACAGTAGGTCCTTCATTTAATAAAATTGGGGTCAATACAGGATTTTGAGAATTGGATAAATCATCTTCGCTTATCGTTTTTTCAGTGATTCGTTGAGAATAAAGGGTTGTATCATTAAAATACCTGCCTTTTGAATCTTCCTGTGTTTTACTGACTAAAATAATATTTTTAATATTGAAATTGGCTCTTGCATGATCATTGATGGCTTTATAATGCGTTGTTAAACCGGCTTTAGCTTGAATATAAAATGGATTATCATCTGCAATAGTAGAGCTACTAATCCATGGACTGATTAAAATAGTCTCATTGCGTTTTGCCCATTCCGCACATGATTTTAAATGTTCTGCCTTGTAAGGTCCAATAATTACATGTGGCGCTATAGTTTCCATATTTGGCAGGATGTCATTGATAGGGTCTTTCGATTGGGCATCAAGAACTTGCAGTTTCACTTTCTTTCCTCCCTCCAATTTCATTTCCTCAATAGCCATCTTGGCTCCAGCATAAAACTGAATAAATCGTTGCGATCCGGCTGGCAATTTATTTTGCAACGAATCAAATTCATTTGTCTTAAATGGAATCATGGCAAGAATATCTAGACTATTAGACGATTTATTTTGCTTTTTCAAGCTAGGAAATCCAATCTTTTTTTCTGCAATCACTACTTTGTCATCAGGCTTTTTATCTGTAGAAGTAGTCTTATTTTCGGTAGGGTTTGAAGCTGTGGTTTTTGGATCCGTTTTGGTAACATCTTTCCAATGAACAGTATCAATTTTAGCTGATTTATTTGGACTGCTTTCCGTAGGTTTGGGCTTGACATTAGATGGTTTATGATCTATAAGTTGTTTCTGTGGTGTGCAAGCAACACCCATTACCAAAAAAATAAAATATTTCCTCATACTACTCCCACTCAATAGTAGCGGGCGGCTTTGAACTGATATCATAAACTACTCTGTTAATTCCTTTAACTTGATTGATAATGCTATTAGAAATATCTGCAAGAACTTCGTAAGGAATTTCACTCCACTGTGCAGTCATTCCGTCCAAACTTGAAACAGCTCTGAGAGCCAAAACTTGCTCGTAGGTTCTTTCGTCACCCATAACACCAACGGAATAAACCGGTAATAATATTGCTCCGGCCTGCCAAATCTTTTCGTAAAGATGGGTTTCCTTTAACTTAGAAATAAAGATCGAATCAGCCTCTTGCAAAAGCTTGACCTTATTCTCATCAACACTGCCAATAATTCTTATTGCCAATCCGGGGCCCGGAAATGGATGTCTAAATAGGATTTCCTTTTTTAGATTTAATTCAGCACCCACTCTCCTTACTTCATCTTTAAACAACAACCTCAGGGGTTCTACAATTTTCAAGTTTAGTCTGTCCGGCAATCCACCTACATTGTGATGTGATTTGATCGATGAGGCCGGTCCATACACAGAAACAGACTCTATTACATCAGGGTAAATTGTTCCTTGACATAAGTATTTTACTTGAGCTAAAGACTTTGCTTGTTCTTCAAAAACTTCAATAAAAAGTCTTCCAATAATCTTCCGCTTTTGTTCAGGATCAACAACATCCTTCAATTCAGAATAAAAAAGCGACTTGGCATCGACCCCTTTTATGTTGAGTCCCATTTCCTTGTATTGAGTAAGGACATCTTCATACTCATTCTTTCGTAAAAGTCCATTATCTACGAATATGCAATGCAATTTATCACCAATAGCTTTCTGCATTAATAATGCAGCCACAGAAGAATCCACTCCTCCGGATAATGCCAAAATCGCATGATCATCCCCTATTTGCTCTTTTAACTCCTTTACTTTCTCTTCTACAAAAGAACCTGCTGTCCAATTTCGTTTGAATTTACACAAATCAAATAAAAAGTTTGACAACATTTTTAGTCCATATTCTGTATGAACAACCTCCGGATGAAACTGCACCGCTATTGTTGGCACAACTGTGTTCGTTTTTTGAAAAGCGGCAATGGGAATATCTGAGGTAGATGCAATCACTTCAAAACCGATCGGCAGTTTTGTAATAGTGTCGCTATGAGACATCCAAATAATACTACTATCAGGAATTTCATTCCAAATTGGATGCTTATAATTTAATTTTAATTCGGCCTTACCGTATTCCCTTTTATTGGAATTTGAAACTTCACCTCCTAGGGAATGAGCCATAAGTTGAGCTCCGTAACAAATACCCAGTACTGGGAACTTGTCAATTATATCTTCAAAATGAATTGATGGAGAGTTTTCTAATCTAACCGAGGCAGGGCTTCCTGATAAAATTACAGCTTGGATCTGATCTTTAGGGTAACTGTCAAATTTACTGAACGGAATGATCTCACAATAAAGTTCTAATTCACGAACTCTTCTTGCAATAAGCTGTGTTAGTTGTGACCCAAAATCTAAAATTAATACGACTTTTTCCATTATTTTATTAAGTCGGCTTAGTCAACAAGTCCTCTACCCTCTTTTTGCACCAATCCTTTATCTTGCAAATCCTTTAAAATTTTGTCTAATACTCCATTGACAAATTCTTTAGATTTGTCCGTGCTATACATTTTGGATAATTCTACATATTCATTCAATGTAACTTTTGTGGGAATTGAAGTAAAATATTTTAATTCAATAATGGCCATTTTAATTAAGATCATATCAACCAAGGCTAATCGATCAGAATCCCAATTTTCTAGGAATGGTGTGATCAGTTCTTCCAATTGCTGACTCTCTTCGTAGGTTTTCTTGATTAAGAATTCTCCAAAACTATAAACAGTATCGTCATCTGCACGATAAGTTTGGTAAAACTTTCCTTCTGCAGGCAATTCTTTTAGCGTCTTTTTTAAGATTCCTATAACCAAGGATTTATCATCTGTCCAGCCTGCAAATCTGTCATCCATTATCTCATTGAAAATAGAATTTTTCCTACAACATCTATACAGCTCTAGTAGTATTTCTACATGTTGTTCATTTTCGGTATTTGGATTTTGAATATATTCAGAATAAACCGCTTCTTTTGAAAATTCTTTGTAAATTTTCCTGAACATATCTTTATCGGCAGCATAATCCAATCCCAAATTTTTAAAATCTTTCTGAAGCTCTTTATTTTGCACTAAAGAATGGATTAAACTATTGCTGTAGAGCTTGTCTGTAAATGCTCTATCTTCAGGAGACTTAATATGCTTTGAAAGCCTGGTCTTTGCGTCTTCTTCTGCCATTGAACAAACTTCAATCAGGCAGGCTAAATTTAACAGATAGAGTTGGAATGCTTCATTAATGGAATTGTGAAATGCCTTCAAGACCTCATTGAATGACAATTCTTTGTCTTGATTTAAACTATACAATCTTTGCATCACCTTGACGCGAACATTCCTCCTACTGAGCATTGTTACTGTATTAAATTAGACCGCAAAATAAGTTGATTATCTGTTAAAATTATACTGTTTATTAAAAAATCAACTAAAATTAACGAATAATATATTTTTCCTTTAGTTCTTCTACTGTCGGAAGGTTGTTATGATGCCATTTATGCTCAATTTTTCCAAAATGCATCAACAGCAATCCCGGATTTGAGCGCATTATTGTTTTCAATACAATATCATCGCAGGTAAAATATTGATATGGCACATTCAATTTCTCTCTTAAAGAGGCAATTCCTTCTTCTCCCATTCCTCCTATCACTACAGCCACTCCGCATTTTGGCCCTCTGGTACTGTCAATAAGCGGGATCAGTTTTTTCTCAAAAATATCTATATAATCTTGGTCAAAAATATATTCATTGCTTTTAAGCTCTCTTTTAGACAAGCCTTTAAACGTCTTGACTATATTAAATTGAGCTTTACTTTGATCAGAATATACGGTGTCAAATGCAAAAGTTGAGTCTTCCAAAATTTTAATCTGTGGTTTTACCGAGTATTTTACCTTAGGGGAAATGATATAATAGGTTTGGTTGACATCCAATAAAAGCGAATCTGTCTTATCCTCACCATTTAAATCAGCAAGATCAAAATAGGATATTTTGGTCTCCGGTATTTCCGGTTCTGACTTGATTTGTTCTACTACCTCCCATTCAGTTTTGGGGTAAGCGGCAAAATTCTTCATATAATTTGCCTCTTCGAGAATTTCTATTTTTCCGGATTGCTTATTTTTAAGTTTAAATGACATTTTCACATTTGCTGCTGCTTTCTTTTCGGCAGATTTCTGTGCTCTTATGTCAGCACCATTTTTAAACGGCCTAAAATCAATAATAGGTTCATCCCAAATAAAGTTGCTCAAACAAAACATTAAAGTCGCAATGGTTCCAAATCCGGTTAAAGAGCTTCTCAATGAAGGTGAAAACAATTGATGTTGCTTTGACCATCTAAACAAAAACCATATTCCGGGAATCAAAAGAATGATGTCTTTGAAGAACGATATTTTTGGTTCCAATTTGATAAAATCTCCAAAGCAGCCGCAATCCGTTACTTTCATATTGTTTTTACTATATTCTGCCCATTTTCCAAATTCAAAAAAGTTCACACCATCAGGAACATAGCCTGTCAAATAAGTAAAGCCTGTTAGAACGGTGAAAAAAATCAAAATCAGAAAGAAAAGCCACGAATTCCATTTTCTTAAAAAACCAAGCAACAGCATTATGCCCACAACAATTTCCAAAACTATCATAATAACAGAAAAGCTTATGGCATGATCTGCCATCCAAGGAAACAATGGTGCACAAAATTTGGCCCATGTTCCCGCAGCTACAGATTCAAACTGCTGGAAGTACTGCTCCATTTTATAAGCGGTGCCTACAGGATCTACCGCTTTTACAAATCCGGAGAAAATAAACAAAGAACCGCAAAAATTTTGAAGAAAAGAATCTATAATTGAAATACCTCCTTTCTTCCAATAAATCAATGCAGTCAAAAAGAGAGCTACTAAAGCAATATACCCCATTAATGATATAATCGTCATATATTAAATATTTTATATATTATAAATAAAAATATATTAATTAAATTAGTTCAATAATTTAATTAAAGCTCAAAGCTCATATTAAAATTTTAGTTTCGAGGTTAAAACCTATTAAAAAATAAACAACAAAATGTTAATACCTTTATCCCAACATGTGGTACTTAATTGCTAGCATTTCTTGTACAACCATATTAGGAGTCTTTTTTAAAGTTTTTCCAAAATACAGTATTGATAGAATTACAGCTGTAATTATCAATTACCTCAGCTGCTCTGTAATTGGGCTCTTTTTCTTTATGGCTCAATATTCCAGTTCAAACGAATCATTCCAAAACACAAGTTGGTTGCCCAGTGCAATAATATTGGGGGCATTTTTTATTCTTGGTTTTAATTTTTTTGGCAAATCTATTGAATTTAATGGCTTGGCCATAAGCAGTACTATTCAGAAAATGTCGATTATTGTAAGTGTCGTTGTGGCTATCGTACTAGGAGACAATGTAGTCTTTTTACAGATTGTAGGTTTGTTTTTAGCTATTCTTTCCATCTTTCTTTTAAGCTTGAATTTTGGAGCAGTCCAAGATAAAATTAAAAATAAAAAATTCTTATTTTTAGCCTGGATAATGGCTATTGGAATTGAAGTAATTTTTATTTCATTGTATAAATTCACCAGTCTGAATTCTATCGAAAAAATGAGCTTTACTTTGGGCATATTCTTCTTTGCTTTCTTGTTTGGAATAATGCAATACAGATCTAAAATTAAATGGACAGATAAGAACTCTGTAGGTTTTGGTATTGCACTTGGCATTCCTAATTATTTTTCCATTATTAGCTTGAATTATTCATTACAGTCCGGAATTCCAGGTTCTGTAGTTTTTCCTGTTTTAAACTGTGCAGTTATCTTTTTGAGTATTTTAG
Source organism: Saprospiraceae bacterium UBA3362 (assembly GCA_002360455.1). Taxonomy (GTDB): domain Bacteria; phylum Bacteroidota; class Bacteroidia; order Chitinophagales; family Saprospiraceae; genus Vicinibacter. The sequence goes on along the minus strand of DEQQ01000013.1, from coordinate 15,045 downwards.
TGTCTTATATATTTTTTAAAGAAAAAATTTCGTTCTTTCAATGGATCGGATTAGTTTTGGCTTTGGTTGCCATTGGATTGATCTCCTATTTTCAGAATAATTAATCAATGGATTCCTACTATTCAATCTCAGAAATTTCCACTGGTTTATATGTAGAAAAAGCCAGCAAATTCTACTCATTTTTATATCCAACTCAGACGGTAGTTGATTGGAAAAACTCTCTCGAAAATTTACAAAAACAGCATCACAAAGCAAGACACATTTGTTATGCGTATAGAATTTTACAGGAAGATTTAATCACCAAAGCCAATGACGATGGTGAGCCGGGAGGAACTGCAGGAAAACCCATTTTGAATCAGTTGGAGAAGTTTGAAATCATTAATTGCAGCTGTTTTGTAGTTAGATATTTTGGAGGCACTCTTTTGGGAGCTGCAGGTCTAACTCGAGCCTACAAAGCAGCGGCTGAAATTGCAATTCAATCAGCTGATTTAAAGTTAAGTTTTCAATATGAATCCCTTACTATTTTTTGCCCACCAAATCTAATACACAACATCCTTAATATTGCTAAACTAGATAGAAACATTAGAATTATTCATATAGATCAAAATCTAAATAGTAGCTTGAATCTTGAAATACCAAAAAATCAGTCTCTTAAATTTGTCAACCTATTAAGACAAAAATTTGATCCCAGCAAACCTGAAATTTTTAATAAAAACCAGATTGATATTTATAATTTGCAATTAGTATGGCCAGAGTAAGACCCATTGTTGGCATAACCGGAGGGATTGGAAGCGGCAAAACGTTTATTTGCGAATTGTTCAAAGAACTAGGAATTGCCATTTTCAATTCAGATCAGCAAGCCGGATGGTTGATGGAAAACAATAAGCAACTAATCCACGAAATCAAGCAACTGTTTGGTGAAAAAGCATATCTCGAAAATAAAAAACTAAACAAAGCACATATTGCTCAAATTGTATTTAATAATAAGGAAATGCTTACATCCCTTAATCTCATTGTACATCCCTTTGTTTTTAAGCATTTTGATCTCTGGTACTCCCAGCAAGAATCAGCTTATGTCATCAAAGAATCGGCTCTTTTGATCGAAACAATGGCGTCTCAAAAAGTAGATGAGCTAATCTATGTTTATGCCGATACAGAGTTGCGTATTCAAAGGGCAATGCACAGAGATAATAAATCAAGAGAGCAAATAGAAGCAAGAATAAATAAACAAAAATCGGATTCTGAATACAGAGTTTTAGCTGATTTTATCATTGATAATTCCGGCATAGAATCCGTAATTCAACAGGTATATTCTGTTCATCAAACTATAATGAAAAAATACAATTTGGTTTAATTCACTATTTTTGCCTTAAATCCTTTTTTATGACAATCAATACAGTTTCTAGTTTGGCTCAATCATACATCCAGTTGGAAGATCGATATGGTGCTCACAATTATCATCCATTACCAGTGGTATTAGATCGCGCAGAAGGGATTTACATGTGGGATGTGGATGGAAAGCAATACATGGATTTTTTATCTGCCTATTCAGCGGTAAACCAAGGACATTGTCATCCTCGAATTATCGCAGCTCTCCAAGATCAAGCCGGAAAACTTACATTAACCTCAAGAGCTTTTTACAACTCAAAATTGGGAGAATATGAACAGAAACTTTGTAAGCTATTTCAATATGATAAGTTATTGCCTATCAATTCCGGTGTAGAAGCGGTGGAAACCGCTATTAAACTAGCAAGAAAATGGGCTTATAATGTCAAAAAAGTAGCTGAAAATCAGGCTACAATTCTAGTTGCATCGGGAAACTTTCACGGTCGCACCATGACCGCAGTAAGTGCCTCAGATGACCCAAGCAGTTACGTGGGATTTGGTCCTTACTTACCGGGAATAAAACGTTTTAAATATAATGATTTAAGTTCTGTACAAGAACTGATCGTAGATAAAAATGTGGCCGCAATTCTCATTGAACCTATTCAGGGAGAAGCCGGTGTTATTATTGCAGAGGATCAATTTCTTAAAGATGTGTACACATTATGCAAGAACAACCAAGTTCTATTTATAGCAGACGAAATTCAGACCGGCTTAGCGAGAACGGGCAAAATGCTGGCCTGCGATCATATAGGTATAAAACCAGATATTTTACTCTTAGGCAAAGCCTTGTCAGGAGGAACTTTTCCTGTATCTGCTGTATTGGCCAATGATGACATTATGTTATGCGTCAAACCCGGCGAACATGGCTCTACCTTTGGGGGCGCTCCATTGGCCTGTGCTGTTGCTTCTGCCGCCATTCAGGTTATCCTTGATGAAGATTTGGCAACTAATGCGGATTATAGAGGAAAAGAATTGCGTCTCGGATTACAAGAAATCAAAGAAAAGAATAGTATAATACAAGCAGTTAGGGGAAAAGGACTTCTTAACGCTATAGAAATTAATGATAGTCCACAGAGTGAAACAGCATGGAAAATTTGCTTAACCATGGCATCCAATGGACTTTTAGCAAAACCCACACATGGAAATATTATAAGATTAGCTCCTCCCCTTTGCATCTCGAAGCAACAAATTAGAGAAGCTCTAGATATTATTGAACACAGCATAAATGAATCTATTAATTAGAAATTCAATTTATTATATATAAATAAATTGTCTTATATAATTTTTTTTTAATATATTTTGTTATAATTTTGATTTTTGTACTTAACTTTACAAAGCAATTTTAATGAAAATCATATTAAATTTAGTGTAACGCTAAAGCAGCATTTAAGGATCAAGAAACATATACATTATTATAAACTCAGATTATGCAATTCAAAATCATTACGCTATTTTTATTTTTAGGATTGGTGCAGTTTTCATTTGCACAGCATGCTCAATTTAGGTTTTGTGGTAAAACCAGCACTGTTTCGCCAACGAATGATCCTTCAACAGGCCAAGATCAAAGGAAAAGAGGCGGAATTCGTCTTGATTTTATCAAAGTCGGTCAGGTAGGTCAATCAACCTGTTGCCCATTTCACGTTTTAGGGGATTTAAGCACAGGAAAACCATGGACATGGGCCAATGCTACTTTTGCTGACGGTTGTTCTGCCAACAACTCACCTGGGCCTTGCACTCCTTGTACGACATGCAGAAACCCTTATTATGGCAACAGTATTCCATCCGGAAGCTTGGATGGACAGATTTATGGTAATGTAAAAATCGAAGGTTTGAATAATGATTTATGGATAGAGAGTACAGGAGATAACAATCAGGTTTGTTATACCACAGAACGCATAGATGTTTCACCCTATAGAGGGAAACAGATAGAAGTAACATGTCAATTTGAAGGGTACGCAGATGCTCAATTTTCTATAAAGAATGTTAGTTTTTCTTATCGATACAATGCAGATCCATTTCCTACTACACCATTTTTTTGGAACAAAAACAGCAATCATGTAGGTTTGATGACTATTACCAGTTCCTTAAGAGTTGCAGTACCTGCAGTAGGAGTTAATGACCTCTCCGAGTCAGCGCGATTTGAAGTTGTCCCTAATCCTGTAAAAAATTTGTTATCCATATCAATGGATGTTGTGAAGAGTTTTGATGGACAAATTGTGATTACAAATGAATTAGGAAAAAAGGTATATCAGTCAGGATATCACTTTTATGAGGGAGAATCTGTTCAAGAAATCAATATTGAAGACTTTAGTGCGGGATTTTATATAGTTCATTTTTCTGATCAATCAGGCAGAGTAAGTTATATTAAGTTTGCAAAGATTTAATTGTTAAAAGGAATTATTTTTATTAAAAAGCATCCTATTTTTAGGGTGCTTTTTATTTTTATATCCTAATTCTAAGTATTTTAAACCAATAAATGAAAGAATATTAAATTTTATTTTCAAAACTATTTATTAGAATTTCCTATTTAATTTTCAGATAAAGATCAATCCTTTAATAAAATTGTGGAATGTGGGGAATTTATAAGACCTTTGGGTCATTAAAAGCTATTCAATGAATATTAAAGTTTATTGTGACTCAGAAATTCAAGCTCTTCAAAAATTAATCATTCACAAACCTGATGAGGGAATAAGCAGAATAAGCCCGAAAAAAGCCGGTGATTTACTTTTTGATGATATAGTCCACTTGCCGACCATGCAAAAAGAGCATGCAGTATATCAGAAAGTGCTGGAAACATTTTTAGGAAAAGATAATGTTTTAGAAACGGAAGACCTGATAAAAGTTGGACTGGACGCAAATCCTGATATTAAATTGGAAGTTATCCAACTCATAAAAGAATTTGAAGAATTGCCCAATGAGTATGTCAAGTTGCTCTTGAACATGGATCACACCTCTTTAGCAGAGGTTCTTATAACAGGATACTATCGTGAAGAATCTCTTATTTTGTTTGACCCTATTCCGAATTTTATTTTCACAAGAGACATTGCACTGACTATTAATGATCATGTTGTAATTACAAAAGCGAATAAGTATGTAAGACATAGAGAAAATTTATTGACACGTTTTATTTTTCATGCTCACCCCTATTTCAAACATTTGGCAGAAGAGAATAAATTGATTAATCTTAATCTCGTTGATATATTTCCTCCGAGCAGAAAGGGAGAGCCAATTTCAATAGAAGGAGGTGACTTAATGATTCTTAATAAGGATTATTTATTGGTTGGTAGCAGTGAGCGCACAACCGACCATGCCATGATGAGCTTAAAGAGAGTTTTGTTCGAAAGAAATATTGTAAATAATATTGTAGAAATAGATGTTCCTAAAGAGCGTTCTTTCATGCACATCGACACCATTTTTACTCAAATCAATTATAATCATTTTGTGGGTTTTAAACCTATAGTAAAAGATGGTCTTGGTTCGTATGTGACAGTGTATAGAAAGTCAGGAGAAATTGTAGAATACACTTCGATCTTAGAGTTTTTAATTGCAGAAATCAATCCTAATACAGAGTTTATTTGGAGTGGAGATGGAGAGTCGCCTTATCAAGAAAGAGAACAATGGACTGACGGCTGTAATTTGCTTACTATTAGACCCGGCATAGCATTAACTTATGATCGAAATCCTTATACTGAGATCGCTTTTAAAAAAGCAGGATATAACGTTATCCATGCAAAGGAATTTTTAACTCAGGTAAGCGAAGAAAAAATAGATCCCGATCACATCTATAATACCATCATTACTTTACCTTCCAGCGAATTAAGTCGCGCAAGAGGTGGCACACATTGTATGTCTTGTCCCATTTTGAGAACATCAATTAGTTAGTATGTATATTCACAATACACAGATAAGAGTTCGATACGGTGAGACCGATAAAATGGGTTATGTGTATTATGGAAATTATACTGAATATTATGAAGTTGGCAGAGTTGAAGCATTGAGATCAGTCGGCCTAGAGTACAAATCATTGGAAGATAAAAAAGGCATCATGATGCCTGTAATTCGGCTCAGTGTAGACTATATTAGACCTGCTTATTATGATGATTTATTGACAATAATCACTAAAATAGTTCGACTTCCTGATCAGGAAATTAATTTTGAAACCGAAATATTTAATGAAAAAAACAAGCTAATTAACAAAGCAAAAGTAGATTTATGTTGTGTGGACATGCAAACAATGAAAAGAGTTACCACACCTCCATTTATTATTAGTGTATTAAAACCCTATTTTGGATAAAAAACTAAATTCAAGTATTCGTAATAAACTATCACAAAATCCTATTTGGATAAAATTGGTTGAGTGGACAAAGATTTACTCCATTCCGGGATTCCAAAATGTTTCTATTTACAATATTCTAAAAATTTTATGGAAAGAATTGAGGACAAATGATCTCAACACAAGAGCGAATGCTATTTCTTATAGTTTTTTCTTAGCCCTCTTTCCATCATTGATTTTTCTCTTTACACTTACAGCCTATTTACCAAAATCATTGGATTTTTATAGTACAATGGAGAGCTCAATTTTGAGCATTATGCCGGATGGCGCTCAAGACTACCTTTGGAAAAATATTATTAATGGTTTGAGGCCAAGAGCAAAAAGCAGCTTTCTATCTATCGGATTTTTCTTAGCCATTTTTTTTGCATCAAACGGTATGGTGTCATTGATGAGAGGATTTGACAAAACCTATAAATCCAGTTTTAGAAGAAGAAAATTTTGGGAGAAACAAGCTATAGCAATCTTTCTTACACTACTCCTTGGCGTGTTATTAATATTTTCAGTTTTAGCAATTATATTTGGAGGACAAATCTTCAATGCCCTTTTTCTGGCATTGAAGCTTAAAGGAATGGCTGTAATTACAGTTAAAGTTTTAAAATATTTGATCATTATTACTTTATTCTATAGCGTGATCGAACTGATCTACAGATTTGGACCTGCTTTAAGAAAACCCTTCAAAGGTTTTTCTCCCGGGGCTATTTTTGCTACTTTAATTTCACTTTTAACTTCAATAATTTTCTCATTTTTTGTAGATAATTTCTCAACTTATCACAAAGTCTATGGAGCCATTTCGGCTCTACTGATAACTCTTATATGGATAAGGCTCAATGTTATAATTCTAATTTTGGGCTTTGAGTTAAATGCTGCTATCGCAATCAATAAATATGATCTCGTTCATTCCAAAATGACGGAGCCAAAATAGTTGAAGACATGCATCTGCTGTAAGGGAAAATTTGCATTCTTGTCTGAGTTGAATAATCCAAATCTCCTATCGTTTCCATTTAGATCATATTCAAATTTTATATTATAAAAAATTTGAATATGATCTAAATTCTTACGATCTTGGCTGCTTGAAATATAGTATCAATTTAATTATATAATATTTTATAAATAAATTAGATATATATTTCATTTAATCATAATATGAAAAAAATTAAAATTATAAGTACTTTAGCTAAGACTTTTACGTCTTAAGAAGTTGGTAATTTTAATCGATTTTGTAGTGAATATCATGATGTCTTTGCGACACATGAACGGCGAAGCCTTTCAAAAAATTATTGTTCTATGGAAATTAAAAATTCAAAAGTTGTTGTCATAGGAGGTGCCGGATTTATCGGCAGTTTTGTTGTAGCAGAGCTTTTAAAACACCCTGTGAAAGAAGTCATAATTTTTGACAATTTTGCGCGAGGCAAAATGAGCAACATTTCTCATTGTTTAGAAGATTCTCGATGCAGTATTTTTCAGCATGGCGGAGATATTAGAGAAGTTGATGTACTTAATGCTGTTTTGAAGGGTGCGGACTATGTGATTTGCTTAGCCGCAATGTGGTTATTGCATTGCAAAGATTACCCTAGAACAGCATTTGATGTCAATATTGCAGGAACATTTAATGTGTTGGAAGCCTGTGTGAATAATAATATTAAAAAATTGGTTTGGTCATCCTCAGCATCAGTGTATGGCGATGCAGTCGAATTGCCAATGAAAGAAACTCATCCATTTAATAATAAAAATTTTTACGGAGCTACAAAGATCGCGGGCGAAGCAATGGCAACAGCTTTCCATGACCGATATGGATTAAAACTCATAGGACTCCGTTATATGAATGTGTATGGCCCCAATCAAGATCAAACAGCAGCTTACACAGGGGTTATTCCAATAATGCTTAATAAAATTGATGCGAATGAACAGCCTGTCATTAATGGGGACGGAAGTCAGGCTTATGATTTTATATATGTAGAAGATGTGGCCAGATGCAATGTAGCTGCACTTCAAAGTGAAATTGATTTTGGATTTTATAATGTTGGTACAGAGGTTCAAACTTCAATAAAATCATTATGTGATTTGATATTAAAACTAAGAAAATCCAACCTTACCGTGCAATACAAACCTTATTCTGAAGATGATGCTCGAGCATTGGTACAAAACAGAATTGGCAGCAGGGAGAAAGCTGAGAAAGAGCTAGGATTTAAATACAAATTTGAATTGCAAGAAGGATTGGAAAAATTAATTGAATGGCGCATTCAAACTCAAAAATAAAGTATGGAGAAAAGAACAATACAAATCTCTATTCCTGCAATGGGAAAAGAAGAATGGGAAGCTTGTAGAGAGCCATTAGAGTCTGGTTGGATTACACAGGGCCCCAAAGTAAAAGAATTCGAACTTGCTTTTGCATCTAGACATCATGTAAAACATGCGCTTGCTGTAAGCAATTGCACTACAGCTCTGCATTTAGCTTGTATTGCTCTTGGAATAGGCCCCGGTGACGAGGTGTTGGTGCCCGCATTTACATGGGTAAGTACAGCAAATGCAGTTGAATATTGTGGCGCCAAACCTGTGTTTGTTGATGTGGATCCAAAAACTTTTAATATTGATATTGATCAGATTCAATATAAAATAACCAAGAAAACAAAAGCAATTATTCCGGTGCATCTTTTTGGTCTTTGTGCCGATGTACAAGAGATAAGGAGGCGTTATCCTGATTTAAAAATTATAGAGGACGGAGCTTGTGCAGCCGGAGCATCCATTCATGAAATTCCTGCAGGCGGACTAGGGCATATTGGGTGTTTTAGTTTTCACCCAAGAAAGAGTGTAACTACAGGTGAAGGCGGCATGCTCACTACAAATGATGACGCTTTGGCTGCTCACATGGACAAACTAAGAAATCATGGCGCAAGTATTTCAGAAGAACAGAGACATCATGGACCTAAACCCTATATTTTAGCTGCATTTGAGATGGTAGGTTATAACTACCGAATGACAGATATTCAAGGCGCAATCGGTGGGGTTCAACTCAAAAAGTTAGATCATTTTATTCAAGAACGAGCCTATTGGGCAAACTACTATACAGAACAATTGCAATCCATAGATTGGCTCAATACTCCTCAGGTTCCTGATGGATATCATCATGGATGGCAAAGTTATGTGACCTGGATTGATGAATTGAAGTCACCTCAAAAAAGAAATGATATTATGGAGTATCTCCAGCAAAATGGAATTGCCACCCGTCCCGGAACTCATGCCGTACACATGCTTTCCTTTTATGCTACAAAATATCAAATCAGACCTGAAGATTTTCCTGGAGCTTATGCCTGTGACCAATTTTCAATGTCTATTCCTTTACACAATAAAATGATAAAAGAGGATTATGATTATGTAATTCATCATTTAAAACAAATCAAATAGAAAAATATGTGTGGCCTCAGTGGCATAATCCATCTTGATCAAAAGCCTGTTTCTTATCAAAGTATAAAAGCTATGACCGATGCATTGGCTCATAGGGGACCTGATGGCGAAGGCGTGTATATTGATAAATATGTCGGCTTGGGTCATCGAAGGCTTGCGATATTAGATACTTCAGAAAGAGGTGCTCAACCTATGCAAAGTAAAAGTGGAGATTGGATTGTCGTATTCAATGGTTGTATTTACAATTATCTTCATATTAAAAGCAAGCTACAAAGTAAAGGGTATTATTTTCACTCAAGCTGTGACACTGAAGTGATTTGCGAAGGTTTAGATGCTTTTGGGCCTAAAATAATGGAGGATTTTGATGGGATGTTTGCAATTGCAGCATGGCATAAAAGTGAACAAACATTATACTTAAGTCGCGATCGCTATGGTGTTAAGCCACTCTATTATGTGCAAATTGGAAAAACCATTTTATTTGCTTCTGAAATAAAATCTTTCCTAACCTATCCTGAATTCAAAGTCAAACTCAATCAGGAAGCTTTGAATGAATATTTTACATTTCAAAATCTGTTCAGTTTTCAAACTTTATTTGAAGGAGTTACAATGTTACCTCCTGCCAATACTGTCAAAATTACAAGTTCATCATCATTTGTAAAACACAATTCGTGGTGGGATTATGACTTTACCCATACAGATTCTAGTCTCGATTTTGAAGAAAGCATCAACTACACGAAGGATCTTTTTCATAACGCGGTATCAAAACAAATGCTTTCTGATGTTCCTGTTGGGTCATATTTAAGTGGAGGGATGGACAGCGGATCAATTGCTGTTTCTGCCAGCAAACATGTCGGAAGATTAATGACATTTACCTGTGGATTTGACATGAGTGGAGCTACAGGTGTTGAAGTAAATTACGATGAAAGAAGAGATGCAGAACTTACTGCCAATTTTATTAAATCTGAACATTTTGAACAAGTGATGAATGCCGGAGATATAAGGTATTCTTTATCAAAATTGGTTTGGCAGTTAGAAGATTTGAGGGTCGGAATGTCGTATCCTAATTATTACATTGCGAGATTGGCCTCAAAATTCGTAAAAGTATGCTTGCAAGGCACAGGAGGCGATGAACTTTTTGGGGGTTATCCATGGAGATACTATAAAATTTTTAAATCTTCAAGCCAAAAAGATTTCTTTTCAGATTATTATAATTTCTGGCAAAGATTAGTCCCTGATCAAGATAAATCTTCCCTTTTTCAAGATTCAGTATTTAAGAACATTTCTTTAGATCAACCAAGAACTACTTTTGAACGTGTATTTCTTTTTAACAATAAATTAAATTACGATACACCCGAAGATCATATAAACAATTCTCTTTATTTTGAGATTAAAACATTTCTACCTGCATTATTATTAGTTGGTGACAAGCTTTCTATGGCTCACGGCTTGGAAGAAAGATTTCCATTTTTGGACAATGACTTGGTTCAATTTGCTCAAAAAGTTCCGATTCACTACAAACTAGGTCAATTAGAGTTGATGAAAAAAATTGATGAGAATGAATTAATGAAGAAAAAATATGTGTACAGTCATTATGATGATGGAAAAAACATATTAAGAAAAGCAATGAAGGATATTATTCCTGCAAAAATAGTAAATAGAGTAAAACAAGGATTTTCTGCGCCTGATGAATCATGGTATCGAGGAGAAAATGCAGACTATGTTAAAGAATTATTGCTTGGAAAAAATATTGCTTGCCATGAGTTTATAAGACCGGAGTTCATAAAAAAAACTATCCACGAACATTGTGATTTAAGAATCAATCATAGATTACTAATATGGAGTTTGCTCAATTTTGAATGGTGGTGCAGGATATTTTTAAACGGAGAAATCAACCAATTCAACTCAAAATAAGGTTTAATATTATTATAAGATGATCTTGTACCGTTTTCAATGAAAAAAGACATACTGAGTAATTATATCAATCAAGGCATCAATATCGTTGCAAGGTTTATCTTAATACCCATTTTATTGATAAAATTAGGAACAAGCGCTTACGGCCTTATCGGTTTTTATTTTACTATTGAATCTACTCTTGTCTTTTTGGATTTTGGTATTGGCTCAGCGTCTGCAAGATTTTTAGCCGACAAAACTGAATCAAATATGGTCTATAAATTTTCACTCATTAAAAAGATTGAAATGATTTATATAGGCCTTGCCACCCTAGCTTCATTAAGCATATTTCTCCTTTCTTCATTCTTATCAAAGCATTGGTTAACAATAGACAATCCTCAATTGAATGGGGAAAAGATTGTTCAATTGATGAGTTTATTGTTTCTAGTCTCTTGGCCGAAAAGCTTGTATGAAAATTTTATGTCCGGCCAATTTTTGCTGTATCAAAAAAATATTATTAATTCTATTTTTACAATTCTCCGATCTGTATCTTTATTTATTCTGTTTTATTTTTTTAAAGGAACATTGGAACATTATTTTATAATATTAATTTTATTCAATTTCTTAGAAGTAATCGGATTAAGAATTAGGGCTTTCAAACAAAGTCCTGCAGAAATTTCGCCTATTGATGGAATGCAGATAAAATATTTTTTATTAAGTTGTGCAGGAATAGGAGTATTTTCAATGTTATCGTTAGTCTATTTTCAGCTAGATAAAATTTATATCTCAAAAGCCATGACCAGTAGTGAATTGGCATACTATAATTTAAGCTTTACCCTACCACTTGCACTACTGTCACTTCTCTACCCTATCAGCTCTTCATTATTTCCAAGATTAACCAATTTTAAAAACGACCAGTATCATTCAACATTTTTTATTAAGTGGTTTACATTGTTATTAATTGTCATACTTACTTATCTGTCTACATTATATGTATACAGTTACTGGATTTTGGATTTATGGCTTGGCCAAAACAATTCTTCTGTCAATATTACTTTATTAATTTATAGTTGTGCGGGAATCTTCTTTTATGGCTGTAGCCTGTTATTTCAAAATTTGTATATCGCCAATTACAAAAGCAACGTACTTAATAAAGCTTTTTTGTTCTCCTCTCTTTTTTACATTTTGTTTATATTGTTAACAAAGCCGAACTTACAGCAAACCGCTATTGCATGGACTATCAGTTCTTTCATTGTTTTTATGTCTCTAATGTTTGAATTTTACAGCACTTATAATTCGATTGCTTCTCAATTACTATTTTACGCTATTAAAATTATAAGTATTTTTATACTCTTCATTATTATTCATAGACTATACTTTCAATATAATGAAAATAACATCTGCATTTCTTTGATTGGAAATGTAATACTTTCTTTATTATTAATTCCTTTAACATTCAAAGTTCTTCCGTCATTTGTTCAAGATGATATCAAACATTTTATTCAAGAAAAGAAATCATGGCTTTAAAGATATTGTTATTAGGGTTTAACAGATCTTATAGTAATCCAACTGCTGAGACTATTCAGAGATGCTTTGCAAATGTTGGGCGATTAATTTATTTTGGACCTGGTTACAGCTCATCAGCAGAACTCGAGTGGGGTTTGGAAAAATATCTCGATAAAAACCAGGATATAGACTTTTTGGTAACGGATAGTTATGTCTTTGAAAGTGACAAAATTATCAAAAGGAAAAACCCATTTTCGGCAGATTTTATTCGATTTTTGCCATCCCAATATGCACAATTTGCATTACAATATAGAGATGTATTTTATAAATATTCCAAACCAAAAATATTAATTGCTAATTGGGATACCTACGGAATAAGCCATGAAATGGTAGACCGAGTAATACAATCTAATTGCTACATAATGGATCCGGGATTCAGCCTCCAAAAACCATTAGAAGAAATCTTGTCTATTTTTGGCCCCGGCGCCTATGGCACTGACAATTGGTACAATTTAAGCATGGAGTACAAACACAAATTTATTGCCGTACCACATACTTTATTGAGCAGTGAATTTGATCATAGAAATTTGAATTCAAGACCGGATTTATTCAATGTTATTGGAACTGGATATCCTGAGAGAAAGAAAGCAAAAGAACTGTTGCCCTTTTTAAAAAAATTGGATGACCTCAAAGCAAGATTTATTTCAAAATATCATTTTCATTTTCGTTCTACAATGAGCTATATGGATGTAACTCTTCATCAAAGCAGTTATATGAATAAAATATCGGAGTCAAAATTTTGCTATTGTTCAGGTGGACCTTGGATGTATCCTGTTCGAAAATATTTTGAGATACCGGCCAGAGGATCTGTTAGTATTGGCTGGCCTTGCCTTGGAGCAGAACATATTGGAATTATTGATGGATTAAATTTTATTAAAGCAACGTCCAATGAAGATATTGTCAGAATATTGGATTCATATAATGAGGAGAAGCATCAATCAATAGCTTCTGCCGGAAGACAATTAATGTGGACTAAACATTCAGAGTTTGCAAGAACTAGTCAAATTCGAGAGTCATTACATAAGATCCTTACCAATCAGTTCAAAGGTAGTTATTGGCATGATGGAGAATATAAACATTTTTAGTTTTGACACTTTTTTTAATTAAGTTTAATCTTCTTTTCATTTTTCTCTGCATACTTTTTATCTATTTTAGCTTGCAGAAAAAGGAGAATTCAGCTCCAATGTTTGATATTGGAATGATATGGCTTATCGTTCTAGGCTTATATACAATTGTCCCTGTGGGAACTTGGTTGGCATTAGGAGCTGAATATTCTTCACCTCTAAACGGGCGCCTATATTATATATCACCGACAAAAGAGGAGTATCTTTATATTACTCAAATCAGCTTGGCTTATTGTGTAAGTTTTACTCTATTATATTATTTTCTTCGTGTAAAATCAAATTCTATTAAAACACGTAATTTAATACCATACATTCCTGACCGAGCTTTATTTGCTTCTTTGTTCATCATTATTGGGATTAAATTATTTAATTTTACATTGCAGTTCTCCGGTGTAATAGCAAAACCTGAATCCTATGTTGATCAATATTTAGTCGTTCAAGAGCTGCCAATAATTTTACGACAGATACTAAATTTTAACATTACGCTCAATTCCATTGCAACAATTGTACTTGTAACCGCTTTATTGCAGCGTTGGCCTGATAGTAAATTTATTATTTTAATTTATATATTAATACTATTTATTGGTATAGATGCCGATGGCGGAAGAGCTTCAATTATAGTTGGTCTGTTTACACTCATTTTAACTTGGCACATTTTTGTTAGAAAAATTCCAACATTAACTTGGAGTGTAGTTGGCACATTAGGGCTGGCACTATTTACTATATGGGGAATAAGAAGAGGATTAAAATCTTGGGAGGCAGTTGGTACAAAAGGATTCAAAACAGTAGACATGGGGGAATTTGATTCCATTATTGGAAATGCGGTTGACCTTGTACAGAAAATACAGGAGAAATCAATCTCCATTCCATTTCAAGCAAGATATGGCGAGTTCTGGTCTTTTATTCCAAGTCAATTATTGCCTTTTGAGAAAATGGATATGGCCAATTGGTATCTTAATGCATTTTACAAAGATTATAAAGCCATTGGGGGCGGCTGGGCTTTTGGTGCAATGTCACAAGCCGTGGTAGGTGGAGGAATCATTGAAGCTTGCATCAGAGGTTTGATGTTAGCTTTGTTATACTTTTTACTTGTTCGCTGGTACAAATCGGCTAAAAGTCAATGGTGGATTTTTCCTTTATATCTATACCTTTTGGTTTATACATTTATGTCTTTTCGCGATACTACGTTTCAACAAATTGGACCCTTTTTACAATTTGCATTGCCCTCTATGTTTTTAATATGGCTCTTAAGCTTGGTATTAAGCATTGCAAAATCGGACCCAAATCCGAATTCACAAATTGAACCAAAAGCGGTATGATAACATTGCATTGCATTGGCTCTAT
>DEQQ01000061.1 GCA_002360455.1 Saprospiraceae bacterium UBA3362 | reverse complement strand
TTTTTCTTGAACAATGATGTTGGCCTCCAAACTAAGATTTGGATATAGTTGATCCGGTTTTTTGGTGAATTCTGCCTCCACTTTGAAGCTTCGGGTTCTCGAATTCATCATAGGGTAGATATTGCTGACGACGGCTTCAAAAACATCTGCCTTGTAACTGTCCATTCGTATCATTATTTTCTGTCCTTTTTTTAGTTTGACAATATCATATTCATCAACACTGAGTTCAATGATGAATTGATCTTGACCTATGACAGCTATAGGTTTGAGTGGACTCACCATCTCGCCGGGCTCTGCATTGATTTGATAGACGATTCCATCTATTTCACTGCGAATTATAAAATCAGAAGCAATGGTTTCGGCTATTTTTAGGTTGTTTTTACTTTGAGCGGACAAGAGTTTCAATTGTCTTTGCAAATCGTCGTGATAAGTGATGGCTTTGGATAAATTGGTTTTTGAATTTTCATAATTCAATTGCCTTTGTTCGAATTCAAATTGAGAGCCAATGTTTTTTTGCCAAAGATTCTGTTGACGTATATAAAGTAAAGAATCATTTTCAGTTTTTTTTCTTGCTAGATCTATCGCAATTTTTGCATCGCTAAGTTTGCCTAAGTTGGTATTGTAATCATTGGCTGCTGCAATGAGCCTGCTGTTGGCAGAATTCAAATTTGAATTTTGATCTTCGACCTTAAAAAGTGCAGCACCTTTTTTTACTTTGTCTGTTTCTTTTATAAAAAAGTTTTGAATTGTTCCATTGACTTTTGAGAACACCTCATATTGGTTTTTACTTTTAACGATCCCTGAGGCGTAAATACTCTCAGTGATGTTTTTTCTTTCCGGCGAAACCGTTTCCTCTTTCTTTTGACAAGACAGAAAGAGAAAAAAACAAACTAATACAGAATACCAATGAACTCTACTCATTAACTTAATTTTTATCGGAAGACTATACCAATGAATACATTTATAAAACAAAAAGCGTTTTGGCTTAGTTTAAGTAAATTTCATAAATTTAATGGTTTATCTTGAGTAGGGCAAGATCGATTCAGTAAGAGAAGGCTTTTGTTCCCGTTAAATAGAAATAAGCTGCTCAGGAACAGTTTGAACAATTCCTGTGATTTGGCTTTGAAAAACTCTAAATACTGAGAAGCAGGGTCGAATAAAATTTAGGGATTAAGAAGTTGAAGACTGTTTGTTTAATAAAAAAGGCTTGACATAAACCGGATAAAATTGAAGAAAAACATGAGCTAAAATCAATTAGGATCTGCTTTTAATATCCTTTATTTGTATTGCGAAAAAGAATAAACTCTATTAACTTTGAATTGAATAAGGATGAGGAGTTAGGACGTGTACATCAATGCTATTATTTTGGATCATGTTCAGCTGTCCCATCGGTCGGTTGTAAATAATAGTGCAGTACCAGTAAAATATTAATTCATTTGCAATATAGGCATTTGAAAAAAATGAACATTTTTATTCAATAAATTTTGTGGAGCTGGCGGGAGTAGATTTAGCCCTTTGATAATCATGAATTTATATTCAAACATTTGCTTATTTACGCTTTATATATGCAAATATTGTTTATATGAACGCTATATGAACGCTAAACCTACACGAAAACCTACATGGTTTTGAGAGGTGATCATTTGACTGCAAAGCCTATGATCAACCCACAAACGGCAATTATCGCAACCGATTTTATAATATCTCCATTGCGTTTTGCTTTGCTTTGTTTCGGATATATTGTAGCTTTTGTTGTAGGTGCTGTTTGAACAGAACTTTGTTGTTTTTTTGTATTTTTGGGAACAGTTTGACTTGTTGTTTGCTTTGAATCTTTGGGAAAATCAAGTATATAATAGTAGTCTACATACTTACTTGTTCTTGTAAGTTTATCGCTGCTAAACATTCCTGTAAAAATGTACTCATAAGAGTTGACACCATTTTCGACAAATAATCCAAGTTTTAGTTTGTTTGAATTGATTTCATTCAGATAATTTAAGGCAATCTTTTTTCCGCCGTGACCTAAAGGGAATATTTTAGCCACTTCCCATTCGCCCGATAATTTCTTTGAGTAACTGTCCTTCCAATATACTGAATTTGCAGGAACGGCAAAATCTTCAATTCTGTCTCCTTTTATTAGAGTTGTTGGTACGACCGTAAAGTCTCTATTAATACACCTTACTCCATCATGAATTAGCTTACCGTATGACCTTTTATAAGATATGACAGACTTATCCCAGTTTATGAATATGCTTCCGTTATAATTATTGGCTACTTTCATTTTAAAACCTCTTGTATAAGGCATTAGCTCAATACTTAAAATTGAATCAGTGAAACTGTTTGTTGAGTTATTATCAATTTTAGAAATTGTTTTCCCTTTTGAAGTAACCTCAACGGACGAAATAATAAAATTCTCTCTACTTGGGAAATAAGATGCACAACTGCTTAGTGTTACTATTAATACCAAGGTATTTATTATGTACTTCATATTGATAATTTTATTTATTTGATTTTTTAAATGATTCTGCTTCTGCTTGGAAAATTCTTGCAAAAATTGCACAAAAACAAGCCATGCCAATAAATGACGTTTCTTGGACTGCACTCGAAGAAAAATTAAACATGGCATAAACAAGCGCAAACGATACGATAATGGCTAAGACCATCAAGATTTTGAATAAATAATACATATTTTAAAAATTAAATAATTTCATATACGAACACTATATTAATGACAAGCCTATAAAAAAACCATACATTATTTAAGAATTGATTAACTCAATAATTTCGATTTACGAGTTAAAAATTCTTCTTCTGTAATAATGCCTTTATTTTTAAGATCAAACAGTTTCTCTAGTTTAGATTCAACTTGATCATTATCTTCTGATTTTATTACTATTGGATTTGTTGAATTAAAATGCTCATAGGTATTTTGAATAATCTTTTCAACTTGCTTTGTAACCAAACCTCTATGATAAAAATATATGATTACTGGAATAATCCATCCAATATAAGTAAAAGCCCCAATTATGAAGAATAACCAAAACCAAAAAGTAGTTACATATTTTAAAGATGCGTTAAGTACAATTGAATTATCCGATTTTGAAATATTAAACTCTGTTCTATCATATCTATTAATAGAGCCAAAAGTAGGTACATAACCTACTACGGCAGCCATTCCTTCACTTAGTCTTTGGCTATCTGAAACACTTTTTGAATTTTCAATAATGAAGTTTAGTACGTTTTCATTATCTCCAGAATAAGTAATTTTTTTATTGAATTTATAAGTCATACATTAAAATTTAGTTACACGTTAAAATTCCGGTATATGGGAATGATCATTAAACTTTACAACTCCTACAACCTTGAACACCCTTTTAATATCAGTTAGTTTAATGGAAAATGGCTCATACATTAATAAACCCTTTCTTGTACTACTTATTGAGAATTTGATCATTGACCTACAAAAAACCTACATTAATTTCATTAAAATATTATAATACACTGATTATCAATAGCATAAATAGTATTTAGGTGGAGCTGGCGGGAGTCGAACCCGCGTCCAGAGAAAGAACCGGTAAGCTTTCTACATGCTTAGTTCCTTTTTAGATTGTCAATCTGAGAAGAGGTAAAGTAACGACCTTTCTCAAACTTATTCCCTTAATCTCGGCCTTGCATCAGGACTCTGCAAAACCCAACCTGAGGTTTTATGATATGCGGCAGCACTTATCAGGTGTCAGCACGGCGGCATAAAGGCTTTGTAATCTATATAGATTAAGCAGCCAAGGCAAAAGAAGTATTGCCATTTGTAATTCGATAAGCGTTTTTAACGTAGCATCCTATCATCCTACGACATGCTTACTTAGCGACCGCATTTCCTGTCGATTCCATGCAGCCCCAAATTTGAAATTGTGAAAGAACGTTTGGCATTGTAAACGTTATATTGTTCTCATTAGTTCCGCCCTTAGATTAAAAATTCTGAAAGATTCTTCCGCAATCTATCGATAGGAACTTCAGCGCTCTCTGTATTGATTTTTTTTCCAGTGAGTTTTTCATACAACAATAGATAACGCTCACTGATTTCATGAACAAAGGAGTCCGGCATCTCCGGCATAAGATCCTCTTCTTTTCCAAAAAAACCATGCGCCATCAGCCATTCTCTGACAAACTCTTTGGACAACTGAAGCTGTGGTTCACTGTTGGCCAGCCGTTCTTCGTATCCGGTTTTAATGTAATACCTGCTGCTGTCCGGGGTATGAATTTCATCCATAAGCACTATTTCTCCATTGACCAGTCCAAATTCGTATTTTGTGTCTACAAGGATCAAATCGCGCTCTGCTGCCATTTCGGTTCCTCTTCTAAATAAGCTAAAAGCAATTGCATAAATCTCATCCAACAGTGATTTTGAAATGATCCCTTGGGCAATAAGCTGCTCGTAAGAAATGTCCATATCATGCCCGGCTGCTGCTTTGGTCGTTGGGCTGAGGATAGGTCTATCAAGCTTCTGAGACTCTTTGAGCCCGGGAGCAAAGTTTAGCCCACACAGGGATTCTCCTTTTTTATAACATCTCCAGGCATGCCCTGCAAGGTAGCCTCTCACTACAAATTCAATCGGAATAGGCTCACATTTCAATCCCAAGCTGACATTAGGGTCGGGGAGGGATTGGAGCCAGACAGGGACAATATCCTTCACCTTCTCCAAAAAATGGGCTGCAATCAGATTAAGAACCTGCCCCTTGTAAGGGATTGGTCTAGGCAAAATACAGTCAAAAGCCGATATCCGATCTGTGGTGATCATCAACAGATGTTCTCCCAAATCATACACATCACGCACTTTGCCATGATATAGATTTTTCTGATGTTTAAAATGAAAATCGGTTCTGTCAATGCAGTTCTGTTCAGGTGCAAAATAAGTCATGGCTATAACTTAAATATTGGACAGCAGATTGCGTTCGCGGATGGTCTCTTTGAGTTCTTTGAGTGCCGCATATTCATGAGGAAGTGCCTTTTTGAACAATTCCTTGACTTTTACATAGGTTGCCTGTTCTAACTCCGGAAGCATATGAGATAAAGTGTCTTTCATCAAGTGCATGTCGTATTTGAGTATGCTTCGTATTCTCGGTATTTCATGCCAGTCGGCTTCAAGGGCAATAATCTGCTCGTTCTCCGTAGTCTCCAATTGGATAATGCCGTCCGGAAGATGAGTCATGTACTCCTCTAAGGACGGAAATGACCTTGCAGAAGCAAAAAGTTCAGAGCGCTGCTCAGCCTGATTCACCAAGATTTCCATGCCTTTGGCATGAACTCGATACACTATAAATCGGATTTGATTTTTTACACTCATGAGCTTGCAAGGTACATCATTTTGAACTTATCCCAAAGTGATCTGCGGAATAATAGTTCTAGGTCAAACTATAACGTATTTTATTCCAAAAACTTATATATTAATTAATATTCATTTTTGGTTTTTTGTAAGGGTTCTCAAAGAATTTTAACTTTCAAATGGGCTAAAATTGGCTCTCCTGAAACTTTTTTTCATTCTCCTGAAAGCATGTTCTCTGATCTGTCTCACTCGCTCAAACGAAAGTCCAAAAATTTGGGCCACCTCGTCTATAGTCCTTGGCGAATTCTCCTCCAATCCATACAATGCGGACACTACCTCTCTCTCTCTCGGGGAGAGGCTTCGCATGGCAAACTGGATTTCTTTTTTGAGGGATTCTCCCATGAGGCCCATGTCAGGACTGGCACCCTCAGAATTGTCTCCAAGGATGTCCAAAATAGCTCCCGAACCTTCCTCGTCATTCAATGGAGCATCGAGAGAAACAGGCCTTGCATTGCTTTCCAAAACCGATGAAATCTCCTCAGAACTCAGCCCAAAAACCTCGGCAAGTTCCTCAGGATTGGGTTCGCGCTCATTGTGTTGCAAAAAATCTTGATAGGCCTGATTGATCTGTCCGGTCAGATGATGCTTGTTGTGAGGAAGCCTGATCATTCTCGAATTCTCGATGATGGCAGTAAGAATCGCTTGTCGAATCCACCATACAGCGTAGGTGATAAACTTGAATCCTTTGGTCTCATCAAATCTCCTTGCCGCTTTCAGCAGACCCACATTGCCCTCATTGATAAGGTCATTAAGGGTTAACCCATTGTTCTGATATTGCTTGGCTACAGAAACAACAAACCGCAGATTGGCCTTAACCATTTCGTCAAGGGCAGCATGATCCCCTTGTTGGATGCGTTTGGCAAGGCTTACTTCTTGCTCCGGAGTCAATTGATCTATTTTGGCAATATCGTTCAGATATTTTTCCAAAGCTTCACTTTCCCGATTCGTGATTTTTTGTGAGATCTTTAATTGACGCATGCTGCAAGCTTGTAGAGAATTTCAAAATTAGAAAAAAAGTGTTGGCTGTGCCCCACATTTTATGTGGGTCGGAGTCTTACGGGGTTCTCGCTTCGCGATCCGTCAGGATTCGCTCTGCTTCATCCTGACCAAGCCCTCCAGACTCCTCACAGAAATCTGTATCTATTTAATGAATGAGAACTGATTTCTTTCCAATCAACAATTTCCTGTTATGATAATTCATAGAGGGTTCAAATAGTTTCAAGGATCTGCCAAAATCCTTCATCTTTAATACAAATTTAACCTACAGATCGACCAAATGCACTGGCCGGACCCGGACTGTGTTCACTAAGTACATTCTACGATTCTCTTTGCTTTGCGTAATTTTCATAATAAGCAGATATGCTTTTTGGGCTCCTTCCAAAAATTGCACAGTACTGATCCATTGAATTACATTCTTCTAACATTTGCTCAAAAAGTTCTTTTTCTTCTGCCGTCCATGGCTCAAAAGCTCTTCTGAACTCTTTTCTTGCAGCAGCTTTATAGGGCAAAAGATTCGGGTCGTCGCTCTGTTGCTGCAACGGGATTCGATTTATACTCTTTATATATTCAGTAACTTGTTCACTGTTCAATACAATATCTTCATTAAAAAAGCTTTGGGCTTCTTCTTTGAATTTTTGATAAACATTTTTTGTAAAAAACAGTTTGAGCTCCCGTTGTAATTCCGATTTTTTGAATTGCGATCCCGCTATACCAAACAAGCTGCTGTCGAGAAAAGCCACAGAACTGTTGCCGTAGAGAAGATTGGCGAGAATGGTATGTTTTAGCTCGATTTTTTCTTCTCTCATGGTATTTACCCAGGACTCTATCAATTGGTCAGTCAACTCTATGCGATGACTCTGCCCTTTGAGCTCAGGAAATTCCTTGAGAAAATCTACTACCACATTTATAAATTCATTGCCATACATGGCCATCTTATTTTGAGAAAAACCTGATATGCGGATCATCTCAGAATATTGAGTTGGCAGAAGTTCAACAATTTTTTTTAAACTGCTGTCGTGAAGAATAATGAATGGCGCTACAGCCTGGGCTTCGGCTATAGACTTTCTCAGAGATCTCAACCGTTGGAATAATTGATCCTGCCAACGGTCTGATTCTACATCCGGATTTTTTGGTATGTTTTTATTTTTTTGATCAGACAATAGCTCAAATTCAGTAAAGAGGATTTGCTTTTTCCCGTATAAAATGTCTTTGCCAAAATCTGTAATTTTTAGAGCAAAATGATGTTCAAAATCCAGCTCAACAGCACCGAGTTGGAGTAATTGCAACAGATAGGATTGCCATTTTGCGTTGCTATGTTCAAGTCCTACACCATAGGTTTTAAGCAGATGATAATTTTTAGCCAACAACTCTTTAGTGGCAGCTCTTCGCAAAATTTGGATGATCATTCCTGATGCTTCTGTCTCTCCGGTGCGGACTATTGCTGATAAGGCCTGTTGTGCAAGGACTGTACCATCTACAAATTTTGGAGGGTTTTCGCAGATATCACAAAAATTGCAATTTTCCTCTCTTTGCTCTCCAAAATAATTGATCAATATTTTTCTTCTGCAATGTCTTGCCTCCGCATATTGTTGTATTAACTTTAATTTCTCCAGATGAAAAATCTGTTGACTGCTGTCCATTGCAAATTTCTTGAGCATGATGAGATCCGCAAGATTATAAAACAATACGGTTTCTGACATCTGCCCGTCTCTTCCTGCTCGACCTATTTCCTGATAATAGGATTCCATACTTTTAGGAAGATTAATATGAACAATATAGCGAACATCGGATTTATCTATGCCCATCCCGAAGGCCACAGTCGCTACAATGAGCTTGATTTTTCCCTCCATAAATTCATCTTGAATTAGGCTTCTTTCAGAATTGGGAAGTCCTGCATGATAAGCTTTGCATTGCATTCCTAAGGATTGCAATTTTTCTGCTATCTGCTCAGTAGTTTTTCTCGATAGGCAATACACAATGCCGGATTCGTTGGGATATTTTTGATGCAGGGAAGCTATCTTTTGTAACTTCTGAATTTCGGCTGCACCCCGAATAACTTCCAGATGCAAATTTGGTCTATCAAAAGAAGAGACAAATTGAAGACAGTGTTCCATATTCAATTGTCGAAGTATATCTTGTTTGGTTACACGATCACAGGTTGCTGTTAATGCTATGATTTGGGCATTAGGAAATTCACTTTTTATACAGTTCAATTGCTGATACTCAGGTCTGAAGTCATGTCCCCAAGTGCTGATGCAATGCGCCTCATCTATTGCAAAAAAGGAAATTTCCAGTTGAGGCAGAAAATGAGTTTTGAGCTGAATAAAAGTCTCTGGGGCCAGATACAATAACTTGATTTTAGCTTGTAAGCATTGATGGCTTATATCATTGATTTCGTGCTGATGTAAGCTGGAATTAATATAAGCTGCAGTAATCCCATTCTGTCTCAGAGCCTGTACCTGATCTTTCATGAGCGCTATCAGCGGAGAAATGACAATCGCCATACCCTGTCTAAGCATTGCAGGCAATTGATAACAAATGGATTTTCCGCCACCCGTAGGCATCAAAACAAAAACATCTTTACCCTCAAGTACAGATCGTATGATGTTCTCTTGTTGAGGTCTGAATTCATCATAACCAAAATGAAGCTTAAGCGATTCTCTTACATCAAGATTCATAGTCTGATATAAATAAATGTTAGCTTATTATGGTTTTGAGATTCCAATGTCGAATTAGGCTTTGAGAGCCTCTCTTGCAATGACCAATTTTTGGATCTCAGACGTTCCTTCGCCTATGGTGCAAAGTTTGGAATCGCGATAAAATTTCTCAACCGGAAAATCCTTAGTATAACCATAGCCGCCAAAAATTTGAACAGCGTCGGTAGCTACTTCTACGCTGATTTCGGAAGCATAATATTTTGCCATGGCGGCCTCTTTTGTCATTTTTAGTCCGCGTTCCTTCATATCTGCAGCCTGTCTGGTGAGCAATTCTGCGGCCTCAATTTTTACCGCCATATCGGTGAGTTTGAACGATATTCCTTGAAACTGAGCAATGGCTTGGCCAAACTGTTGTCGCTCCTGAGAGTATCGTACGGCAGCCTCATAAGCTCCTTTGGCAATACCTAGTCCCAGCGCAGCAATGCTGATTCTTCCTCCATCCAAAACCTTCATCGCCTGAATAAAACCTTCTCCCACATTTCCCAACACCTGAGACTTGGGAATTCTGCAATTTTCAAAAATCATCTCTGCTGTTTCTGAAGCTCGCATTCCCAGTTTATTTTCTTTTTTTCCGGCAGAAAACCCCGGAGTTCCTCGCTCTACAATGAAAGCAGTCATTCCCTTGCTATCCAAAAGCTCTCCCGTTCGAGCTATGACCACGGTTACATTTGAAGATTTTCCGTGAGTGATCCATGTTTTCGTTCCATTGATTACCCAGTCGTCACCATCCGGATGGGCTACACACTGCATACGGATGGCGTCAGAGCCTGTATTGGCTTCTGTAAGACCCCAAGAACCAATCCATTTTCCGGTGGCCAACAGAGGCAGATATTTTGATTTTTGCTCCTCATTTCCAAAACTCAATATATGACCTGTACAAAGGCTGTTATGAGCAGCAACGCTCAGGCCTATCGAGCCGCAAACTTTGGCAATTTCTTCTATTATGCTGATGTATTCTTGATAACCCAAACCCGCTCCCTGATACTTTTCAGGAACCAAAACTCCCAAAAATCCAAGCTCACCCATTTTATGCATAAGATCGACAGGAAAATGCTGTGTTTCATCCCATTCCATAAAATTGGGCTTGATATGAGTCTGTGCAAAATCTCGGGCACTCTGTCTGATTAAATCCAAATTTTCTCTCATGAATCTTCAATATAAGTTTTATGGTGTGCCCCTTCGGGTCGGAGTCTTACGGACTCGTTATTCACTCGGTGCTTCGCACTTCTGCCTCCGGCAGGATCCTTCAGCCTCCTCACACAAAATATGCGCAAATATAAAGCAAAGTTTAATATGATTTAGGCCTTGAGCTAAGGCTGTCT
Organism: Saprospiraceae bacterium UBA3362; assembly: GCA_002360455.1. Lineage (GTDB taxonomy): Bacteria > Bacteroidota > Bacteroidia > Chitinophagales > Saprospiraceae > Vicinibacter. The sequence continues at coordinate 1,631 of DEQQ01000061.1, read as the reverse complement.
AAACATCTCAACCGAATTCAATAATCTGTAGTCAGACAAATGTTTAAGTAAATGAAAAGCCTGGCTAAATTCCTCAACCCTCAGGATCAATCCTACTCCATAGCCGTAGATACTCCGTAGATACTCCGTGGATGACTGCAAGAGGGTAGAGGGTAGATTGGACAGATAACACAGCCAATGCCATTAATCCAAAAGAACTGATGGGCACTGTGCAAAAGATAAAAAAACGGAAAATAAAAAAGAGTAAATTTTTTTTTTTTTTGGAATTTACTTGCACAATATACAAATGATGTATTATATTTAAATTACACAAAAAAATAAAACCCTTAGCTTATGAAATTAGAATGCTGGTTCCATATTTTTTATTGCTAGATCTTTTTGCCTTTAGCTTGCGTAAATACTTCGGATAAAAGGTTATTGTCGCATTGTAAAAGCGCGAGAAGAGAGATGTTAATTCCAATTTCAAGAACTAAAAAAATTAACAAAACGTTAAATTAAAGATATAAACAGTCGAAAGTCAATAAAAAAGCCCACGACCACCCATCGAAATGGGGACGCAGGCCCTCTAATCATCAAATTAGGCCGCAAAAATAGGTTTTTAAAATTGCTCTTTAGCTGTTTCGTTAACAATTTTTATTCATCATTAAAAAAATTTAAAAATGAAACATTTATTTTTTCGAGGATTGGGTTTAATCATCCTAATCTCTTTCTTAACTTATTCTTGCCAAAATGAAGCTGATAAGCCTGATTTATCAACGACTGAACAAGGTTTTAGCTCAAAACAATTTCAAGAGTATTTTCAGGAAGTTAATTCTAGATTTAACAACGGGAAGGTCTTATCTTCGAGAGGAATTATTCCTCCGCAATTTTCATCAGCTTGTATGCCAGCAGTTCCAGCTACTGGACAAACTTGTAGCACGGCTCACATCAACAGATCCGTTAATCTGCCCCCAAACCCCACTTGCCCAGTTTGTACTACTGTTAATGTTGCTTTTAACGTCAGGGTTTGCTATGATTTCATTCAGAATCCAGGTGTTCCTACATTTTCCTTCACTTTTTGGAATTTTATTATAACTTCTGTCAGTTCTGCTTGTGATGCTTGCCTTAGCAATCTTCCAGGGCATGGTTATGATGTGGTATTGGATCAAATGACTTATCAGGCCTCTCTAATTTGTGAAGCTGAGTATGTTTTTCCATATGTAAATACATGGCATCCACCATGTGTTAATAACTCCTATTATTCTTCGGATTTTTTGCGTGAGTTATGTTACCAATGGTGTTATGATTTAACCTCTGGAAATTTCAGTCAACTAAGTTGTGGGAGTAAATGCTGTCAAAGGACAAGAACTTTTTGTTGGGAACCTGCGCCACCTCCAAATGGAACAGTGAAGCCTTCTCCGCCAATATTTCAACAAATAGGTTCATCGACTTGTGGTATTTATCCTACTATATGTAATGGATTACCATTACCGTGTGATGATAGACCATGCGGAATAGTCCCATAAAAATTCAGTAAATTTATTGAATAGAGTTTGGATGATTTTTATAATCATCCAAACTTTTAAAAAAAATTACTTTTTTAGTTATTAAAATTAAAAACGTTATAGTTCTGTAACGGCCCCCTAAGAAAT
>DEQQ01000063.1 GCA_002360455.1 Saprospiraceae bacterium UBA3362 | reverse complement strand
AGCTTAAATTGTCCTTCCAACATCACATTAACTTGTCAATCCGATACTAGTACTCAATCTACTGGATATCCAACGGTTTTAGAAAGTTGTTCTGACACAATTAAACAGATCACATGGACTAATTTGACATCTCCCGGAATTTGCAATGACAATTATATAATTAGAAGAAATTTTACAGCCATAGACAGTTGCAATAACATTTCAAATTGTACACAATTAATAACATTACAAGACACAACAAAACCAAATGCAATATGTAAAAATCTAACACTCATATACAACTCCGGGCACTATGTTGTCATCAATACAGACTCAATAAATAATGGAAGTTATGACAATTGCACGGATGAAAATAATCTCTATTTCAATCTTAGCAAAGATACCATTTTTTGCAACAGAGGATCATCTTACGATACGGTCACTTTGTATGTTCAAGATTTATGTGGCAATATCGACAGTTGCCAATCCATTATTACTCTGATTGATATCCTTGCACCTGAAATTAGTTGTCCATCAAATACAACAATTCAACTTGACGAATGTGAATGTTTTGCTGACTTACTTTCATCTGCTCCGATTTCCAACTATATAAATGCAACAGATAATTGCGATATTAATGTTGACATTCTCCAAATAAGTCCTTCAGACATTAGTTTAGATTCTATCCCACCCGGAATACATGAATTTACTTTTGTTGCAGTTGATGATTTTGGTAATAAAGACAGTTGCAGTTTCCAAATCACAGTTCTTGGGTCGCCTCCGGCACAAATAGCATGTAACGGCCATTTGAACTTATCTCTCAATGAGAATTGTGAAGCCTCTGTGACAGCCAACAGCTTGATATTAGGTCGTACCTGTGAAGAAAAATACTATAATATAACTCTGAAAAATGCCAATGGAACAATTATTCCAAATTTACTCACCAAAGATTATTTAGGACAAACAATAACTGCAACAGTTAGCTATAAATGCGCTGCAAATACATGTTGGTCAAGCATTTTTATTGAAGATAAACTGGCTCCAAAATTAATTTGCAGCATCGATACAATTCAATGTGGTGAACAAATCGAAAAAATCCATGGACCTAAAGTAATAGAATCTTGTTCTCCATTCAAACTTACAACATTAAGTGAGCAAGAAGTAAGACTTGATTGTGATCCTAATTTTTATGGAATCAACATTAGAACCTACAGAGCCGAAGATTCTTCAGGAAACCAGAGTAATATCTGTCTCGACACAACCTACATCAAACGAATTCCTTTCAATGAAATTGCTATTGCCAACGCATTTATAACGATATCTTACAGCAGCAATTTCAAAAAAGATAAAAATGGCAATCCTCATCCTGAAGAAACAGGATCTCCATTCTATAAAAATATCAATCTTCTAAACCTCACCAGTTTACAATGCAATTTATTGATAAACTATACAGATTATGTGTTCTCGAACTCTCCTTGTAAAACAAAAATAATTAGAACATGGACTATAAGAGAATGGTGGTGCAATCAAGAACTTCAAAAAACATTACTGCAACAAATAGAAATAAAAGACGATATCAAACCAAAAATAAGTTCAGCAATACCTACAATAGAAGTGCATCCGACATTTACAGAGAACTGCATGGCGACCATTATTATTCCCGAAATACAAGCTCAAGATGAGTTTTCCGGATTAGAAAAAATTCAATTTAGAATTGATGGGCAAGAAGTTCCATATACTCCTCATCAACTTGTAAGCATTGCTTTCGGACTACATCAATTTAGTTTTATTGCATTTGATTACTGTGGCAATACTGATACTCTATCGTTTAATCAAGATATTGTAGATCATGAAGCTCCGACTGTGGTTTGCAAATCAAAAATAGTAGCAACCATTAACCAGAATGAAAACAACCCAATTCCGGCAAGCTCCTTCGACAATGGCAGTTTTGACAATTGCCAAATAACAAAAATGGAAGTAAGTAAATTGGACAGCTCATCGTGTGGAACCGCTAGTTGGTCTGATCAAATATTAATCTGTTGTGGAGATATAGGGAAAGATATTATGGTCCAATTCAGAGTCACAGATAAAAATGGAAACTCAAACACTTGCATGAGTCGCGTCCAAGTGCAAGACAAAAGACAACCCACTGTCATACCTTTACCCGATATTACGGTAGATTGTAGCTTGTTCAATAACAACTCCTTTACATCCGAAATTTTTGGAAAATTTGCATTTTCAGAAACGGATAGAATGCAAATTAATATTGACCCCCAATTCAAACCCTCTTACAATAGCACAGCTAAAGATGGATTAATTTCCAACAGCTGTGATATTAATATACTTGAATCAATAGACAGTTCACATTTCAACAACTGCTTTCAAGGATACCTATTAAGAAAATTCAATATTTACAATTCATCAGGGCTTATAGCGACACACAGTCAAAAAATCAGCTCATACAATTTAGTTAACCCAATAGACAGTTCAAAAATTATTTGGCCTCAAGATTTTGACACCTTTGATATTTGCGATCTAAATTTATTGGATCCGAGACTTATCGTCAATACAAATATTAAAGAACCCAAACCTATCAATCATAGCTGCAGCAATCTCGCATTCTCCTATAAGGATTGTATATTCAATTCAATAAATTCAAACGGATGCAATAAAATTGCGAGAATTTGGAAAGCCATAGACTGGTGCCAGCAAAATCAAAACAAGTTCACTGTCTATAGTGATACACAATTTATTACTATTAAAAATAACATCCCACCAATTATAGAGTCATGTCAAGATACTGTAATATGCAATTTCTCGAAAAGTTGTAACCCAATTTCGATACCAATCTCCATTAATTCATTTGATGATTGCAGCGCAGATCAAGACTTAAAATACAACATTTATATAGACATCAACCAAGATAAAATCATTGATTACAAAACCACAACTCTTGGAAAAAATCTTATAAACTATGAATTCCCAATTGGAAAGCATAGTGTGTATTGGGAAGTTAGCGATCAATGCGGTAACATAAGTTCTTGCAGCAATACTATCACAGTAAAAAATTGTGTTACTCCAACAGTATATTGCAAAACTGAGTTCAAAGTCAACTTAATGTCTATCGACTCAAATCATAATGGCCATAACGATCCCTATCCGATTGACAATGAAACAAGTAAAATCTATGCAAGATTTTTGGACTTGGGTTCGAACCATCCTTGCGGTGGCCCTGTCCAATTCAGTTTCTCCAAAAATCCTTTAGATACGGTAAGAGTTTATGATTGCTCCCATCTAGGTTCAATCGTAACAGAAGAGTTATGGGTCACTGATCAGTTTGGCAATCAATCTTTTTGCAATGTCAGAATTACAATAGAAGACACTAACAGTCAACTTATTTGTCCACCACAAAGTTTAATAAATATAAGTGGAAGAATTAGCACAGAATCTGATGCAGGTCTCCAAAATACTGAAATCCTAAGCAACTCCTCCACCAACAAAACTATAACAAATGAAAATGGTGAATATGCCTTAGCTCCTATGATGTCAGGTGAAAGTCTATATGTAAAACCACTAAAAAATAATGACTGGTTAAATGGAGTAACTACAGCTGATATTGTAAAAATTCAAAAACATATACTGGGCCAAGAAATATTTTCAAGACCGTATCAATATATAGCAGCAGACGTCAACAGGAATGGAAATATTTCTACTAGAGATATTGTAGAGTTGCGAAAATTAATTCTTGGAATCACTACCGAAATTCCTGAAAACACAAGCTGGAGATTTATAAATTCAGATTACAAATTCAATGCACCTGAAGAAGGATTGGAAAATTACATACCTTACCAATACACATTCAATAAAATCATACAAAGCACAAAATTAAATTTCACTGCTGTAAAAGTTGGAGATTTGAATGGAAATGCATTAACAAATTTAAAAAATAAAAGTGAAAGTAGATCTAACCAGCCGGTGTACATCCGTATCAATGACCTTCATTTTACTGCGGGAGATTCTAACTCAGTTGACTTTTCAATAATTAATATCAATGATCTCAAAGGCCTCCAATTTAGTATAGATTTTAATCCTAACCAACTCGAATTATTAGAATTTGTCCCCGGATCTCTACCTAATCTAACGACAGAGAATTTCTCTTTAAACAAAATGAAGGATGGAATTATTACATTTTCTTATGATGGACTTTTAAAGAACAATGAAAAATTATTTAGCCTAAAATTAAAATCCTTCAGCGATCTCAGAATTAGTGAAGTTCTCACCATTAATTCAAAGATTACAACTTCTTTAGCTTTTAATGACCAAGATGAATTTGAAGCCTTGCCACAATTTATTCTCAACAATGCTCAAGATTCTGAATTTAGTGTTTCTTTCAATAAGCCAAATCCTTGGGGCTCAGAAACAGAAATAGGTATATATATACCGGAAAATTCTACTATTGAAATGAAAATCTTAGATAGCTATGGTAGAATAATTTACAACGAGAAAAAAGAGATGGTTGCTGGCTATAACCGTTGGAAACTATCATCTACGGATATCAACTCTTCGGGTTTATATTTCTATCAAGTTCAATATAAAGGAAAAATCATTACCAAGATGATGATGTTCAATAAATAGATTAACAATGAATAAAATAGACTTAAGTAAGAAGTTTTAAAATGATAGCTTAGGATAGAAATTTGGGATCAAAACTTAGAGGAAGAAGATCTTTTACACTCTCAAACTGAAAAACTGTTCCATTGTTACCGCAGAGTAATAGTCTAAAATTTTGTCCATTCAATATTTCGAACTCAGCCATAACCTGTCTGCATAAACCGCAGGGAGAAGGGGGAGAAATCATTGTATTGGCCTTATTGCTTGCTGTGATTGCAATCGCCTCAATTTTATTGTTAGGGAATAAATCTGCCAATGAAAACAAAGCAGCTCTTTCAGCGCAAATTCCACAGGGATAAGAAGCATTTTCTTGATTTGCCGCCTTTATTATTTGGCCATTACTTAGGCGAATGGCGGCGCCAACATAAAAATTTGAATATGGCGCATAAGACATTTCAGTTGCTTTCTTTGCAAAAGAGGCCAACTCTCTAAATGATTCAGAGAGCTGACCATGATTTTCATATTCTAAATATTTGAATTGAATGGATTTTATTTGCATTAGCTTATTTTACAAGTAATCGACCTGTTGATACTTCTTGTTGATTGTAAATTTTAACTGTAAACAAACCTTCGGGCAATTGATATGTAGGCAGCTCAAAATAATTTTTACCTTTGATAGTACTAAAACTATTTGTGTACTTCCTATATCCAACCACATCCAAAAGGTCGACTGTAAAAGTTCCAACTGTATTGCTATTAAATTCTATCATTGTATAATCAAGACTGCTTGGATTTGGATAAATATTCAGACTGCTCTCGGCTGTGTAAGCATTTGAAAGAGAAACTATTGGAGAATAGAGAATTTTCTTCATCTGATCAACGGCCCTTAATCTATAATATAATTCGAACTGACTTAGGTAAGAATCATAAAAATTATATGTTGCCGGCATAGGTTTATTGGATACAAGAACCTGACCTATGGAATCAAACTTGCTTCCATCGATAGACCTTTCGATAATATATTTGCTTAATTGATACTCAGAACTTACAGTCCAACTGATTTGACTCGAAGCAGCGGTTTTGGTTGCTGAAAATTTTGCAAGACTAAATAAAGGCGGATTAATTGTACCCCATGCCCCAACGTTGATTCCATCAATTGACTTTGATTCAAATTCCAACTGATATTGCCCATTTGTTAGATTTGTCCATTTAAAATTTGATCCGGTATTCAAAAATTGAGAGTAGTTGTAAAAGTTTACCAATGATGTTGTTGCTCCTTGATGATTGTATTCAGGATTTGGGTTTGCAGGCCTATTCATTGTTAAGACTTTTACATTTTTTATATCAAATGACTTAACAGAAGAACTCAACTCATTCACATCAGTTTGATCTAAGCCCAATTTGATCCCCACAGCAACAGTTGGTTTTTTAGTGGTGATAATTTCAAGATATTTATTTACAGTATAGAATGCAGAATTTGGCGGAACATAGGGAGCAGTGACTGCCTTTGCATTGTTGGAGCCATACATTGGAGTACTATGCAATACTATTCTTAGACTTCCATCAGCAAGAGTTCCTATGTTTTGACTTTTTTTATTGATAGACACCAATAATATATCATCAGCAGGATCAATAGTATTTAAATCATTGAAGTAATGTGTATAAACTCCATCAGTGCATTCCAAATTTGCAGTTAGATGCTGATCCGAATTTGAAACGGTTTTTCGTTCAGGGACATAACTTGTCAAACATGAAGAAGATCTAACCCTTTCTCTAATCACATCTCCGGGCTCTGTTCCAAACCCAATAGTAAAATCAATTCCCGGTCCACCGTTTACATAACAATAGCTCATAATAGTCCCTTTGGCAGGCCTTTGTCCAGGACTGCAACTTCCTTCTACAGAAGCACAGTTATCGATAGCTTGATTTTTATTTGGTCCCCATACACAAGCATGAGTATGTCTAGATCCCATAACATGTCCTAATTCATGCGCAACAACAAACACATCCCAAGAATAATCGGGGTACAATGCAAAACTACCAAGCACATTCGCATAAGCATAGGAATAGGATTTTGCACACAGCGTATTGATATATGCAATCCCGCCTAATGGTGCCTTTCCTAATCTTTGATAACCGCACATTAGGATAGCGATATTTCCATTATAGGTTTTGTAGATTCTCTTAAACTGGTCGAGATCTTCTGCTGCACTGTAATGACCATATCCATCATTGCTTGTATTAATTTTGATCTCCGCAACATAGAGCAGTACATTTTCTTTTTTGTAGATGGAATGAACACCGTTAAAAACTCCATAAACATATGAAATTGCTTTAGCTGTAGATTTCATTCTGCTGTACAAATCAAAATCAACACAGACACTGATCCCAACACGCTTGCAGTTATCATTCAATCTCTTATTGATAACTTCGTTTGATTCAATATAATGTCTATGATCATCTGTTCCGCAAAGGCTTTCAATGCCATCTCCGATAGGCTTGTCCAAGCTCACATTCACTTTCCATTTAGATTGAAAGCGTTCGCCTCTCAGTGAGTAATTTTTTCCATCCGAAAGATTGATCGTTCCAATCATCAATTGATCGGTAATCGTCAAACTTACAATGGATTCAAGATCCTCCAATAGATGACCTTTATAAAACTTAATCTGATCTTTGAACTCCAATGCTTCTTCTGATTGCCCAACCTGATAATACTTGGTTTCAGTATCCAACATATTGTGTTCTAAAACTAAAAATTTATTTGCCTTCGAAGCTCCAGGTAGTTTCAAATTAAATTCAAACAGACCTTTGGATTGATCAGCGAGCAAATTAATAAATGTTGAGTGTGAGGTCGAATAAATTAAATCCGTTTCTCCTGACTCCTGATTGAATTGAATTTGCTCTGAACCAAAACTAATCTTAGTAGGTTCTTTAACAGCCATTTCCTCAAACACACCAAAAGGGTCAATATGCTGTTGTGCGTCAAGGGACAGGGTAAATAAAACAAGAAAGCTTAATTGAAAATAAAATTTAGTAGCCATAATATATCTGTAATTACATATTAATAATTTTCATAATATGAATACTTATCAAGAACTGTGCCAGTTTTGTATAAATGAACTTAAACCTATTTCGGATTCGAGCAATATTGCAATTTTAACAAATTATATATTGGAATATTTTGGTATTTCCAAATTTAGTATTGACCTAACCGAAAAAGAAACTCAAAATATCAAATCTAAAATTAGTGAAACCTGCGCACAACTCGCTATAGGAAAACCTATTCAATATGTATTGAATGAGACTCAATTCATGGACCTAAAACTCAAAATAAACGAGTCCGTACTAATTCCTAGACCAGAGACAGAAGAATTGGTTTACTATGCTTTACAATCTATCAAAGACTATAAAACAAAAAAATTAAACATCTTGGACATTGGCACCGGATCTGGTTGTATTCCCCTCATGTGGAAATTCAAAAGACCTCAAGACGAGGTTTTTGCCATTGATATATCCGAACCGGCACTAAACCTAGCGCAAGAAAATGCTAAGAATCACAAATTGGATATTCACTTTTTGAAATTGGATATTCTGAATCAGGAATTTAATTTAGACAGGTTTGATCTTATTCTGAGCAATCCTCCTTATATATCTCCCAATGAAAAACATCTTATGGACAAATCCGTATTGAACTATGAGCCTCACATAGCCTTATTTGCAAATCATCCATTACAATTTTATGAGCGGATTAAAATTCTTATGGACAAAGGCAGCAAGCCAAATGTGATTGGATTTTTTGAATTGAACGAGTTTTTTGCTAAAGAAATTGAATCCATTTTTACTCCGGATTATTCAACTGTAATTATTAAAGATCTTCAGCAGAAAGATAGAATCCTCAAAGTAACTAAATAGAATTTTGATCTCCTACATCCTCGCTGTTTTCTTCAACAATATAGTTTGGACGCTGTTTCACATCAAGTCCTACCCTGCCCAGATATTCTCCTATTATTCCCACACACAACAATTGAATTCCGCCAATCAACATTGAACTGACCATTAAAGAAGTCCATCCTGTAGCAACACGATTTAAAATATATTTAGAATAAAGGGCATAAAGAATCAATAAGAATGCAATTACAGTAAAAAAGAAGCCTAAAAAAGTAGCTAATCTTAAAGGAAAATTTGAAAACCCTGTGATTCCATCCAATGCAAGTTTGATCATTTTTCTAAGAGAAAATTTTGTGGTTCCTTTGAATCGTTTCTCGCGATCGTACTCGATAAAAGAGGTCTTGAATCCAAGCCATGCTATCTGTCCTCTGATAAATTGGTTTCGTTCTTGTAATCCGACTAAATGCATCGCCACCCGTCTTGATATTATTCTAAAATCTCCGGTGTCCAGTGGAATTTCGATACTGGTAATTGTTCGTAATATTCTATAAAATAATTTAGCGGTCCACAGTTTAAACCAACTTTCGCCTTCTCGGAGTTTCCGTTTTGCATAAACTACCTGAAACCCTTTCTTGTATTCTTCATAAAGAGCAGGGATAAGTTCCGGAGGGTCTTGCAGATCGCCATCAATAATTACAATGGCCTTCCCGTAGGAGTGATCTATCCCGGCTAAAATAGAAGCCTGATGTCCCCAATTTCTACTTAAAGAAAGAAACCTAAACTTTGAGTTAGTGTTACAAATCCATTTTATTTTTTCTAAACTATTGTCTTTACTGCCATCATTGACCAAAACTACCTCTGCATCCAAATTGAGATTGGAAACTGTGATCGATAATCTTTGATACAATTCATCAAGAAGGTCCTCTTCATTATACAGAGGAACAACAATGGTTAAATCTTTATAGACTTTATTTTCCATATAGGAATGGCAAAGATATTGAGAAACTAAGATCTTCCTTATATTAGTTTAGAAGAAATAAAAATATCATTTCCACAACCCCATTTCCCCGAATAAATAAACTCGACTGCATGATGAAATTCATAGTTTCTATTACCACATGAATACATCGCATTAATTTCATTCTCTTAGGTAAAATTTGCCGGATACAAAATAATTGATGAGAAATAATCAAAATAAATTAAATTGCGTGACAAAACGAATTATGAACAGATTTCAACTTCTTTATATCATTCTTTTTGTGCATTTATATGGTGTTAATGCACAGCAAAATATCAAGGGCAAACTGATTGATGCCTCCACCGGGGAATCTTTGCCCGGTGCCGTTATTCTGGTTGGCAACTCTGCTTTTTTGACTGATGAAGTTGGCCTATTTGAGTTAAAAAACATCTTCCCTTCCGACAGTATAAAATTCAGTTATACTTCTTATGGCACAAAAATCCTGTTAGGAAATCAGCTTTCGATTACTGATTTGGTGGTTCGATTATTTCCTGAAAATATATTACTAACCACTACTGTCATCACAGCCTCAAGATTTGAGAGACCATTAAGCCAATCCTCTATTTCTGTAGATATCCTCAAGTCCGACCGTGCTTCCAATTTAAATTCAAACACAATTAAGGATGCCATTGATAGAGTGCCGGGAGTTCAGATCTTGGATGGGCAGGTCAATATTCGCGGAGGGGCCGGATATAGTTATGGCGCAGGGACAAGAGCAATGTTGCTGTATGATGATTTGCCGATTTTGCAACCTGATGCTGGATTTCCATATTGGGATGATCTACCCCTTGAAAATGTTGGTCAAGTAGAAATTCTAAAAGGTGCCGCCTCCTCTCTTTATGGCTCAGCTGCAATGAATGGTGTAATTCATTTTCGCAGTATGCAGCCGACAATAGATCCCTTTACTTCAGTTAGCATATCTAATCGCGTTTATCTAAAACCGGGAAATAATAATCAATGGTGGGGCAAGGGAAATTACAAGAATACAATTCCGTCTGAACAATATATCACCTTGGTCCATCGACGAAAATGGAATACCATCGATTATTCCGGCGCCTTATCCTATGTCAATAAAATATCCTACAACTTACATTCAGATCTTTCCAATTTTAGATTTAATGGAATGATTCGTAAAAAATTTAATGATCGTTTATTCGGATCTGTTACACTCAATGCAAATGCCGGAGAAAGCTCAGGATTTTTCTATTGGAAAAATGCCGGACTTTTCGAAGGTGACACAAGTTCTTTGAACAGCTCTTCTAAAATAAGATTTTCTATTGATCCAAGGCTTCACTATACTTCTAAGAAAAACTATCAGCATAAATTAATTTCAAGATGGTATCAGATAAAAAATGACAACAGCAACAATCAAAGCAATCAAAGCAGTAATCTTTATTCTGAATATCAGATCAATAAAGTTTATGACAAAATAGGTCTAAGTGTTGCAACAGGAATGCTCGCAAGTTACAGTTTTGTCGAAGCTAATTTGTACAGTAATGGTACATTCAATAATACAAACCTTGCCCTATATCTACAGGCAGATCAAAAAATATTCAATAAATTAATTCTCAATGCAGGTTGCAGATATGAATACTTCAGAATTCATGGGCCCTCTATCATTCTCAAAGACACCATCAATCCAATCCAAACTCAACAAAGACCTGTTTTTAGATTGGGTATGAATTATGAAATTACCAAGGCTACTTTTTTAAGAGCAAGCTGGGGTCAGGGTTTCCGTTTTCCTACTTTAGCAGAAAAATACATTCAAACTACAGCAGGAATACTCAATATCGCAGCCAATCCAAAGTTAAATCCCGAATATGGAACTACCACCGAAATTGGACTAAAGCAAGGATTTAGAATGGGAAGTTGGCAAGGTTTGGCAGATGTATCTTTATTTAGACAGGAATATAGAGATATGATGGAGTTTGGTTTAATAATTGATAAATCTTTTAAATTTTCTTTCCAATCACAAAACATTGGAGATACGAAAATTACCGGAGGAGAGCTTAGTATTTTGACACAGGGAAAGATAGGTTCTGATTTAAAATGTATTTTGAATGGAGGATATACCTATATTGATCCCAAATTTAATGAATGGGACTCTACAGGTAAAGAAGCCAGCAGAACAGAACTTGAGAAAGCCACAAGAGGCCAGCTTAATGCTCTGAACAGTACTTCTTCATACAATATTTTAAAATACAGATCTAAACATTTGTTGCGTTATGATATTCAATTCGAATACAAGTCTTGGTATTTTGGTTCTGATTTTACCTATGCTAGCAATGTCGCTGCCATTGATTGGTTGTTCGAAGTCGACCTTTTTATTAAAGGAATTAAATCATTTAGGCAGGAAAATAATTACGGCTATAGAGTGCATGGTTTCCGAGTAGGAAAAAAATGGAAACGATTAGAAATTCAACTTAACGTTCATAATGCATTCAATGAATTGTATGCTGTCAGGCCGGGTTTGATGGAAGCCCCAAGGAGCATCAGTGGCAGAATCCAATGGAATATAAAAAGTTAGTCAACAAAATAAGCTAAAACCCCGATCCTATGGATGAATGGTGTTTGGTTTATTGTATTTTGTAAATAAAGAATCTCTGCTTGCTAGCAAGTTTAAAATTCAAAGTGCAATGCTGATTTTATTCCATTAATTTATTTTTTATTAAAACCAATTCTTGGCTTATCAAAATAATGTTTTTCTTCTTTTTGCTTAACGTAGCTCAATACATCTTGAGCTGTTACTACACTTGCATCAAGCATGTTTTCTACGGCCGAATGAGCCTCTGCAAGTCTTAGTTGACTGAACTGTAAAATTTCTTGAATCATAGCTCGAATCACTCTTGCATTACCGAAATGTTTATCTTTAGACAGCAATAAACCTTGGATATAATCTTCGAGAATTCTATCGGCATCAGCAGATAGAGTCATAGATTTATCTTGCAACATTTTCAATGCGATCAATTTTAGTTCTTCCACACTATAATCTTCAAACTTAAGAAATTTGTCAAATCGCGAATTAAGACCCGGATTTGATTTTAAAAACTGCTCCATTGGTTCAGTATATCCGGCAGCGAAAATAAAAAACTCTCCCCGCTGGTCTTCCATTCTTTTTAATAATGTTTGGATCACTTCCCCTCCATAATCTGCTTGTCCGGTATGAGACTGAGTCAAAGAATAGGCTTCATCAATAAACAATACACCCCCTAAGGCTTGATCAATTTTTTCGGATGTTTTAATCGCAGATTGTCCTACATATCCGGCTACAAGTCCTTGCCTATCTGTTTCTACCAAATGTCCTCGCTCCAAAATGCCAAGCGCCTTATAAATTTTTGCAAGTATTCTTGCAACCGTACTTTTGCCTGTACCGGGATTGCCTAAAAAAATAGTATGAAGATAAAACTGGTTAAGAACCTTGACCCCTATTGACATTGAATATCTCACAACTTGTACCAACTCATAGATTTCTTTTTTCACTTTTTGTATCCCGATCAATGCATCCAATTCTTGCAATGAAGTCTGAAGCAGTTCTTCATCTATAGGAATGTGAGGTCTTCTTTTGATTGGTTCAAGTTCTATCTTTTTTACATCCTCTAACTCCACTGTAGAAAGTTGATTGAGGTCAAGATCAGAATTTTGTTTCAAAGCCATGAGACGAATCCCCAACTGCATTTTGGATTTTTCAATCAAATCATATACAAATCTCGCGTTTCCAAAGCTATTGGTTCTGGATCTGTAGGCTGACAAAATAATTTGTCTTATTGTTTCTTTAGCTTGTTCTGTAAACTGAATATTTTTTTCTTTGGCAGCATACTCTGCAATCTGAACCAATTCCTGTGGAAGGTAATCACTAAATTCGTAATAGTATTTTATTCTTGACTTAATGCCCGGATTTGAATCCAAAAAATACTTCATTTCTTTAGGATATCCCGCTAATATAACGGCAAGATCTCCCGGACCGTTCGACATTTCCCTTATTAATAATTCTACCACTTCTCGACCAAAATCTTTGCTGTCATCATTGGTTCTTGCTAATGCATAAGCCTCATCTATGAACAACACACCTCCTCGCGCTTTTTCCAATACCTCTTTTACTTTTGGAGCGGTTTGTCCAATAAATTCTCCCACCAATTCTGCTCTGTCGGCCTCGTAAACATGCCCTTTGGAGAGAACACCCATAGACTTGTATAACTTTCCCATCATCCTAGCCACCGTTGTTTTTCCGGTACCCGGGTTACCGTAAAATACGGTATGAAGCAACATTGGATCTTTTTCTTCTATTCCTTTTTCTTTTCTTAATTTGATGAATTGAAGATATTGAGAATGTTCTCTAACTTTTTGCTTTATTTCTTGCAATCCGATCATAAGATCAAGTTCGCTCATAACATCTTCAAACACCGGATGATGATGATCAACTCCGGGCAACATCAATGGCTCAGTAGCAAATGGTGTAGTAATTGGATTGTATCCCTCCAGAAAATCTTCACCTATTGTAAATGGCATCACTGCAAGCAGCTTGTCCATAAAAACGATTTCTACAGTATAATCCCCTATCCACCAGGATCCTTTTACATTAGATCCCCATCCGGCAGTCACATAAAATAATTCTTCTTCTTTTCTTACTTGGATCAATCGAGTAATAATTCCTTTGAGTTCTCTTGCTTCATTGTGGAACTTTACAAACAATTCACATTGCCACAATGGGTGAATGCATAAATTTTTTAAAGCCAGTTCTACATAAACATACCGAGTTTCTTCGCCATTGAACTCTTTGAAATACCTTCTTTCACTTTCGGGATAATCATCAAATGGCCCTTCGTATAATTTCATTCCTATAAGCTCCAGATATTGCAGCTCTCCAAGTTCTCCATTGGTACCGGAATCCTCGATATAAAAATACTTGGTTGCAAGCTTTTCTCCATCGACCCATGCTTCCCAATAATATGTACCTTTTTTCCAAAAACTGCCTTCCTTTTTGTTTCCCCAGCCTTCACGTACATAGACTGTGGAGTCATATTTAGAAATTTTTCTTTTGAAACTTAAATTGCAGACTTCTTTTTTAGCTTTAATCAAGCTAAAGCATTTCAATTCTATATCCGCCTCCCAAATTTCCCTTTCAAACTGTTTGTTATAAAAAGAAAGCTCCGCATAAATATAGGTGGTGTCAAATCGATCAAATACTTGTCGATACTTTTTCTTATTGTCTGCCAACCATTCTGTTGAAGAATAAACTTTGAGTTCTTTGAACTTGTAATTCTTCACATTGGCCTGAGATTGAACTATTTCCATGCAACAAATCAACTTTTGGCTTAATGAATTCCATTGACCGCATGAGCCGACCGAAAGGCATCCCGACTAGGGATGGTGCAAAGCACCGAGCGAAAGCGAGCCTGTAGGGTGGCGACCACTCATTTATGAGTGGGCATGCTCAAATAAAACAGAACACATTTATGAGCTAATGTATGACAAAATAGACAATATCAAATATAATTTGGTTCAAAATAATTTCTGCTTGCATTTTTGAACTTTAGGCCATGCTTTGAGGTTAGTTTGCTTTAATTGATTATGGCCAAAGTCCATTTTTTGTTTGAAGATAAAACAATTGAAAATCAAACCATTGAAGGGGATTTTCAAAATCAATCTCTTTTGGAGTTGACTGAAGAATTTGATATTCATCTCAATCACAATTGTGGAGGAGTGTGTGCTTGTTCCACCTGTCATGTGTACATTCACAAAGGGGACAAGCATATAGAAGAAATTTCTGACAAGGAGGAGGACTTCATTGATCGAGCAATCAATCCGAGGTTGGAATCCCGTTTAGCTTGTCAATGCATAATTTTAGATCAAAACTGTGAGATTACCGTGGAAATTCCTGATCAAAAACGCATTATTGGCCACGAACATTAAGCTATGTCAAAATTTAAAAATCTCGAAGATTTACCCATATATTGGACTGACCATGAGGATATTGCAATGGGATTGTACGCTCGTTTCGGGGATGAATTCAGCGAGAGTAAAATTTACAGGATAAGATTTACGGATCTCATTGAATGGGTTCTTGAGCTTCCGTATTTTCATGGAAAAAGAGAAGATTGTAACGAAGCGCACTTAGAACAAATTCAAGCTAAATGGGTGTACGAATGGCGTGACAATCACTGAGCCTCCTTGCCTGATTTTGAGGCTGTCAAAGTCCTTTTTCATAGCCTAAAGTGGATCCTTAAATTCATCTTTAATCACTCTTATTGCCATTTTTGAGACTGAACCTATTGTCAAAATTTTTTTTGAACATTTTTTCTGTCAAATTTGCAACGATATTAATAAGAGGAGATCTTTACATCAAACTGAACTAAAAAACCACTTAGAAAATTATCCAATGCAAGAGTTAATTCAAAAAATAGGACAGGGAGATCAAAAAGCTTGTCGGATCTTGTATGATAAGTTCTCTTCTGCCATGTACAGCATTTGCCTGCGTTATGCAAAAAATGACATGGATGCCGTTGACTTGTTGCAAGATTCCTTTGTGAAAATCTTCAATCACATTCACAAGCTAGAAAATGCCGATGTATTACCGGCTTGGATAAAGAAAATTACTATCAATACCTGTCTCAAATATATAGAATCCAACAATAAAATCAAATGGGAAGAATTTGATGACAAAATACAATTGCATAAGATGGATTCGGATCATCAAGATGAGTTTGAACAAGAGTATGCTCAGCAAATCCAAAGCATCCAAAATGCCATAAATGACTTACCCGAAAAATATAAAATAGTTTTTAATCTCCATGTTTACGATGATTATACTCATGAAGAAATAGCGGAGTTGCTCGGCTTGGTTTCTTCAACAGTTCGATCACAATATATGAGAGCAAAACAAAAATTAATTCAATCACTAAATCAAAATAAATCCAATGGAAGATCGTCTCAAGGACTTATTGCAGCAGCACTCCTCTAATCCATCAACCAAACAAAAAGTACCGCTCAGTTTTGAACAACTGATGGGAGACAAAAGATTGGACCCAAAGTTCAGAAAAGTTCCTGTCTCAAAACCTTCTTTGGTCTTGCGATATAAAAAGGAAATGTCTATAGCTGCCAGTGTATTGATGCTGGGCGCGGTTTGGTACCTAAATATGGAAAAACCTACGCCAATTACGCCTTCTCAAGAAATAGCCGGTACTGAGAAATCAAATTCTAAGCCTGAGCTGAATGTTGCTTCTTCTGAACCTTCAAATATAAATTTGGAAAAGAAGTTACCACAGGATGCAAGTATAATAAAATCATATAGTGAAAGTACTCAGCAACCAAAAAAGCAATCTCAAAAACAATCTGCTCTCAAACCCATTGAGCTTGCAGATAATACTACTCTAAACGTAACCGAGAAAGAAAAAATAATCACAATTACTCCGGAAATTGCAACACAATCTACTTTTGAGGATCTTTCTAGTGTAACGAATGAAAAAATAAATGCAGCACATTCTCTTGTAGAAAAGAATAGTGAACAAAATATTCCTGAAGCAGCTCCAGAATTAATGAATCGCGAAGTTGTTGCAAACAATGCTGCAAAAGTTGACAAAAGCGAATACAACTCTTCCGGTTCCACTCCAAAGTCTTTTATTGTAAAATTCCTTGGAAAAAAAATAAAAAAATGGACTAATGACAGGATAAAAATTGAAGAAGGAGAAGAAGGAGAAAGTGTTGCGCTGCATGTTAAAACAAATCATTTAGACATTAAAAAAAATATTAACTACAATTTTATTACAGAATAAAACTTATAAACCATGAAAAAGATCAATGTATTTACCTTCTTCGCGATTTTGTTGTTATCATTCAATTTGGGTTTTGCTCAAACAGAAGAAACACAAACTCCGGAAAAAAATAAAGACACTACCAAGATCAACTTGAAGAATATGCAAATAATCATGATCCAAAAGAAAGCAACAGATGTTGAAAACACTGCGGAAAACCCTGCGGATCAAGATGAAATTCAAAACTTGAACACTGCACCTGCCAAAAAGAAAAAATCCAAGAAGTCAGGAGCAGATGTAGGATTTTTGCATATTGACCTTGGTCTAAATCTACTGACCAACGATGGAAATCCTAAGCCTACTGCGCAAATAGAAGATCTCAAATTAAAAACATGGAGATCATGGAGCACTACCTTGAATTTTCTTCCTACAAAAATTTATTTGGGAAGTAAAAATGTTCAGTTGCGCACTGCATTCGCTTGGAGAATTGGAGAATATGAGTTTACAAACAAACTAAACTTTACTCCTAACAAAACCTTGGAATACACCAAAGACGAAAAAGTAAATGGTTCAGAAATAAAAAAGAGTGAGTTCGACTTTCATTATCTGCAAATTCCATTGATGGTTTATGTTCAAAGCAATAAAATCAAAGGATTGGGAAGAATAGGAATAGGCTTTGGAGGATATGCCGGCATATTAACTCATCAGGAACATGAAATCAAAACAACCAACTCAGATAGAAATATTGAAACAGAAGAAGATTTTGGGTTTAATCAATATCGCTACGGCTTGAGCACAAAAATTGATTTTGGACCATTCAAAGTATTTGGAAATTTGGACTTAAATTCTGCATGGAAGAACACAGATTATAAGAATGTTGAATGTGGAGTTTGGTTTGATTTCTAGAATGTATTCCATGTTCAATTCCATCTGACATTAATTCTCTCTTCATAATGTGGTAAACGCCTGTGGGAATGCTCACAGGCGTTTGTCATTCTTGCACGTTTCGTTTTCAAGATACTGAAATTTGGGCCACTTTTTTACTACATTGACAGATAAAATAGGAGTATTTTCAATTTGACTTTGGATAGATTGAGAGAACTGCGTTACTTTGCAGTAATGGTCAACATTCAGTCTAACGAAGTAAAACAATTTGCAAGGAGCCTGGGATTTTCCGAACTTGGAATTGCTCGAGCTCGGCGTCTTGATGAAGAAGCAAGAAGATTGGAACTGTGGCTGCAAAATGAACAACATGGTCAAATGCAATACATGGAAAATCATTTTGAATTGCGTGTTGACCCAACACTACTTTTGCCTGACTGCAAATCGGTTTTTGTATTGTCTCACAATTACTTTCCACAAAAAGAAATGCTCACCCCTTCAAGCCACAAAATAGCCCGCTATGCTTATGGAAAAGATTACCATAAGATTCTGAAAAAAAAATTGAAACAATTATCTGCATATATCCAAGCTCAATATGGTCAAGCATCGATCCGTTACTTCACAGACAGTGCACCTATTCTAGAGCGGGATTGGGCAAAACATGCAGGAATTGCATGGACGGGTAAAAACACGCTGAGCATACATCCTAAGTCAGGTTCTTATTTTTTCTTAAGTGTATTGCTCACTGATCTTGCATTTGAACCCGATCCTCCTATAAAAAATTATTGTGGTACATGCAGAAAATGTATAGAAGCATGCCCTACCCAAGCCATCGCACAGGATGGATACCGATTGAATGCAAGCAAATGCATAAGTTATTTGACTATAGAATTAAGAGATGAAATTCCTCATGAATTTCGATCGAAATTAGATCAATGGATTTTTGGTTGTGATATCTGTCAAGAGGTTTGTCCCTGGAATCGTTTTTCACGGCCACATGATGAATCAGAATTCACTCCAATAGATCTATTGTTTAGCCTGGGTAAAAAGGACTGGATGGAAATGCAAGAAGAAGAATTTCAAACTCACTTCAAGCAGTCCCCAATTCACAGAACCGGACTCAAAGGGATGAAAAGAAATATCGAATTTGTTCAAGATTAAGCCTGAGCTTTCTTCAATTCAAAAACAGTTATTTCAGGCCACATTCCAACTCTCCCGGCAAAACCTAAAAATCCAAATCCTCTGTTGACATAAAGCAATTTATCTTGTTCTTTATAAAGCCCTGCCCACTTAGGATAAATATATTGGATAGGACTCCATTCCAACCAAGGAAAATTAACTCCCATTTGCATGCCATGGGTATGACCAGAGAGTGTGAGATGAATTTGTGTAGGATGAGGAACAACCTGAGCATCAAAATGAGTTGGATCGTGCGAAAGTAAAATTTTAAATCCGTCTTGAGTCGGCAATGTGTTCAGGCATTTTTCAAGATCTCCGTACTGCGAAAATTTCATTCCCCAATTCTGCACTCCCAACAAAAAAATGGACTGACCGTCTTTATTTATTTCGGTTGATTCATCCATCAAAAGCTTAAACCCTGCTTCTTCTTGCAAACGTAAAAGTTGTGCAAAATTTTCTTTTTTCTCTTCAGGAACGCGCCATCTTCCATAATCACCATAGTCATGATTTCCCAGAACAGAATAAACTCCATAATTTGCTTTTAGCCTGGAGAATAGTTCCTTCCAAGGAATAAATTCTTTAGCTTTCTGATTAACCAAATCTCCTGTAAAAACGATTAGGTCAGCTTCTTGTTCCATGACCAAACGGATACCTTCTTCTACCGAGGCGACATCATCAAAACTTCCACAATGAATATCCGATATCTGTACTATTTTGAAGCCATGAAATGAGTCCGGCAAATCAGCAAACTCCAACACAGTATTGCTTATCTTGTAATTATACTTTCCTTTGGTGATTCCATATAAGAATCCTGCAAAGGGGATACTGGCTACACCCAAGGCAAGTTGCGAAACAAAAGTTCTTCTTGAGTGCAAACTCACCCATTGCTTTTGTTTTATACTTTGAACTATAGTCTCCACTATTCTAAACCCATCCTCTGTCAATAATAAAACTGCAATAAACAGTTTAGTTATTAAGAGAGTGATCAATAATGCGCTTGACCAAACGCCCCATCTTACAGGCGTTCCGCTTTGGAAATAATACATCATGCCCAACACCATCCCTACAATAAGTCCAATGCTTAGTAACCAATACAAAGTATAAAAAAATACTTTGAATTGAGAAAACTGAGCAACAGTTCTTATCGCTTGAAATGCATAAATATCAAAAGCAAAATACAGCAACAGTATGCTTATAACTCGACTCCACATAAATCTATTTTTCTTTTATTTTTGGTTTGATTAACAATCTTAAACCCTGATCAAAAAACAGGTATGCCCATACCCAATTAAATAAGACAATAATTTTATTTTTTAAGCCTATTAAAAAATAAATATGGACAAACAACCACATAAACCATGCAAAGACTCCTGTGAATTTTAATTTTTTAAACTCAGCAACAGCTTTATGCCGACCTATGGTTGCCATACTTCCTTTGTCAAAATACTCAAATTTTTTGCTAGGTAATTTATTGTTAAAATCACTTGATTTAAAACATCGTGCAAGATAATTAGCCTGTTGTATAGCCACAGGAGCAACTTGAGGATGTCCTCCTTGCTCTTCGATAAAGGCAACATCTCCCAAAGCATAAATATCTTGATAAGATTTCAATCTCAAATAAGAATCGACAATATATCTCTTTGAAGAATGAATTACAGTTTCATCAAACCCCGGAATGGTAGCTGCTGTAACTCCGGCAGCCCAGATCACTTTTTTTGCTATCAGTTTTTCTCCTGTACTCAATATAACTTGATTATCTTGAATATCGACAACTCTCTTTTTTAGATGAACTTGAACACCGAGATTCTTCAAATCATTTAAGGCTTTGTCACAGAGGTTCGGATTCATACCATCCAAGATTCTTTCCCTACTCTGCACAAGATGAATATCCATTTCTTTTAGGTCCAGTTCAGGATAGTCTTTTGGTAATACATGATTCCTTAATTCTGCCAATGCTCCGGCGAGTTCGACACCTGTTGGTCCTGCTCCAACGATTACAATATCCAGTAACTCCTGTCTTTTATTGATGTCGTGTTCAAGCAATGAATTTTCATAATCAGAGAGAATTTGATTTCGCATGGCGATGGCTTCTGCCACAGATTTTAAAGAGAGCGTTTTCTCCTCCAAAACTGTATTCCCAAAATAAGAATTTTTAGCACCCATCGCTAAAACCAAGTAATCATAATTTACCAGTCCATTATCGGTTTGAATCTGTTTTGATTCCGGAAGAATAGACTGTACTTCACATACTCTTATAAAGACATTTTTTAATTTCTGAAAAACTTTCCTCAACGGAAAGCAGATGGCACTGGGTTCGAGACCGGACATAGCCACCTGATAAAACAAGGGCTGAAATTGATGAAAATTATTTCGATCTAATAAAACGATTTGGAAGTTGGACTTAGCCAATTTTTTGGCTAAAACCAAACCGGCAAATCCGGCTCCAATAATTACAATACGAGGTTTATCTATTTCAGGTAGATTAATTCTTGCCATTGAAGTCCAATATATGCTGTTCGTACTTTTTAGGGATTAATTTACAGGATTCTGTTTTTCCAAACCAGCGAATCCTATTTCTTGAAATCCATTTATAAAATGAATCTCTCATCAATTTTGGGATCAATAAAAAGATTCCTGCCACCGACGCTGTCATCCAATTCATGTCCCACATTACCCATAATGCAGCATCGCTGTAAAAATATATATTTCCCTTTCTTAAATAAGCAAATGAATCTTTCAGGATAATATCTTCATGCATTTGATCCAGAATCAATTGATTTATTTCAGGCGATATTACAGTTAGTTTAATGTCTTTATTCTTATTAAGTAAAAGGACAAGGTGAACTATTCTGTTACAATAAATACACTCACCATCAAAAATAATTAACCTATCAGGCAATTGCATAATCTATAAACAAGAACTCAAAGGGAAAGTTCAATGGCTCCAATGCTATGAAATGGATGGGATTTATTTTGTGT
The DNA here is from genome assembly GCA_002360455.1 of Saprospiraceae bacterium UBA3362. Lineage (GTDB taxonomy): Bacteria > Bacteroidota > Bacteroidia > Chitinophagales > Saprospiraceae > Vicinibacter. The sequence continues at coordinate 13,323 of DEQQ01000063.1, read as the reverse complement.
AGTAGAAGAAATAATTCCCTCTTCGCTCAAATGGTCTATTCTTACTTTTCCGGAGGCATGAAGTATTTTTTGTTCACCAATGTAGATTCCTACATGGGTGATTTTATTTTTTTCGTTTTGAAAAAAAACAAGATCCCCGATTTGTTTGTCGATCCAAGAAACCGTGTTGAGAACATGAATCTGATCTTTTGCATCCCTGGGCAATGCAAGCTCAAGAATTCTAGCATACAACTGGATAAGACCACTGCAATCTATTCCCATTGTCGTTCTGCCTCCCCACAAATAAGGTACATCCAAAAAGACCTGCTTAAGTAAAGAAATCGCTTGACCCTTTGTCAACTTATTGCATAAAAATTCTATTTCCGCTAGATTGCTTTCATGCTTTTGTAAAAAACATCCAAACGGATATGCAAATGAATTTTTTGAGATGCAAATGGTTTGTTTTGCAATCTGATGGATGGCATTAGCATACTCCAAGCTCTTCTTTTCTATCCATCCGCGATATTGATCATGATGCAACTCAATAAAAATCCAATCCTCTTTTTGATCCAGAATTGAAAATACCTCGGAGCGCAATATTTGGTTACACATCTCAGCTCTATGAGATGGCTCATTCCGCATAGCCAAACAAGCTAAATTCAATTGGTAATAGGCACTCCGATCTGATAATCCACTCATGCCGAATGATGATCTTTTGCTTGAGGTTTCATCTGTGGAAAAAATAAAACTTCTTGTATTGCTTCTTGTCCAGTAAGCAACATAGTTAATCGATCAATCCCTATACCCAATCCACTGGTAGGAGGCATTCCGTACTCCAAAGCCTCAAGAAATTCTTCATCTAGGGCCATTGCCTCATCATCACCACGTTCTGCCAATTTAAGCTGTTCTTCAAATCTTGAGCGTTGATCTATCGGATCATTTAATTCCGAATAAGCATTTGCGATTTCTTTTCCATTGACAAAGAGCTCAAACCTTTCTACCAATCCTTCTTTACTCCTGTGTTTTTTTGCAAGTGGAGTCATCTCTATTGGATAGTCTGTAATGTAGGTAGGTTGGATTAAATGAGATTCTACAAAGTGCCCAAACAATGCATCAACCAATTTTCCAAATCCATAAGACTCATCTTGCTTTACATGATGTTGTTTGCACAACTCTCGCAATTCCGATTCGGTTTTTCCATCCACTTGAATACCGGAATACAGCTCGATCGCTTCATACATACTAAGTCGCTTGTATGGTTTTGTAAAATTGATTTCATTATTTCCAATTTTTACAATGGAACTTCCGCTCACTGTTTTGCTCACATGTTCCAACAAGTCTTCTACCATTTCCATCATCCACAGATAATCTTTGAATGCAATGTAAATTTCCATCGAAGTAAATTCCGGATTATGAGTTCTATCCATCCCCTCGTTCCTAAACATTTTACCAAACTCATATACTCCATCAAATCCACCAATGATCAACCTCTTCAAATAGAGCTCATTTGCAATTCTTAAAAAAAGTGGAATATCAAGGGCATTATGATGAGTTTTAAATGGTCTGGCTGCTGCGCCACCATGAATACTTTGCAGTACCGGAGTCTCTACTTCCATCCATCCATTTGAATTAAAATAAGTTCTCATGGTATGGATGATGTTTGTTCTTTTAATAAAAATCTCCTTTACTTGAGCGTTCACCAACAAGTCCACATGTTTCCTTCTGTATCTTAACTCAGGATCAGAAAATGCGTCGTGTACTTTTCCATCTGCATCGGTTTTGACTACCGGAAGTGGATGCAATGATTTGGATAAAAATTTAAGTTCGGAAACATGAATAGAAGTTTCGCCTGTTTGAGTTTTGAATGCGTAACCTTTTACACCAACAAAATCACCTAAATCTATCCATTTTTTGAATACAGTATTGTATAATTCTTTATCCTCATCGGGACAAATCAAATCACGATTTATATAAATTTGAATTTTTCCATGACCATCTTGCAGTTCGGCAAATGAAGCTTTGCCCATGATTCTTTTCATCATAACTCTACCTGCAAGAGAAAGATCTTGAAATGCTTCAGGATTTTGCTCAAATCCTTCTTTGATGAGCTTAGAATTTGTATTTACCTTAAATGCTTCTGCCGGAAATGGATTAAGTCCGGAAGCTCGCATTTCTTCCAATGTTTGTCTTCTGATAAGCTCTTGTTCGCTAAGATGATGCATAAACTATAAAGTATAAAGTATAATTTCTCCGCAAAGATATTCAGGAATATTATAATATATGAGATTAAATGCACTTTCACAATAGGAAACAGTCCTATGCCTACACTATAAAATAAAGCATGAAAGTATTCGCGATAGAAAAGAAAAATAAAAATGGGTGAATGGGAGCTGAAATTGAAAGGAAAAAGCTTCTGTCGGATTTAATCTGATCCATACTATTGAGCTCTCTTTAATTAAATTGGATGTCACTTTACATTCTATTCAAATTGCTTCTTTTTTCATTAAAACACTTGGTTAAATTATGACTATCAATAAATTAAACATAATAAAAATTCTTTATATCTTATATATAAACATTATTTAATAAAAACTTTACATAAGACCTTGATATTCAGTTGCATGATTGACTCATTATTTATATCTTTCGGGATAAAATCTGAACGTGTGAAATCACTGAAGCTCATTTTCTCAGCAGGATTATTTTTCTCATTTATCTTGTGTTTATATCCCCAATGCCCAGATATTTTAACTACTCAGGTTACTCCAAATTGTATTCCTTCTTGTCAATTATGTTCCGGAGCAAGTTTTACAGTCAATCTAACAGGTGCGGACCTGCCCAATGGAGGTAAAATCCACTATTATGCAAGTGAAACTCCCGGCTTCAATCCATATAACGGAGAGGGAACTCTGTTAGGATCATCAAATATCAGTACCGGATCTGCTCCCTGTAGGATATGCCCTACTCTATTGGGGTTCATGATAGATGCTTGTGGAGTTGAGCAACATAATGAGTTTGTGATTATATGGACAGGTTCAGGATTCAATACCAATGATTTTAACTTTGATTATGATGCGAACAATAACGCCGGTGGAGGCAACGGAGACATTGGATCCGGGGCTTGTTCTTTGGCTGCAGGAAATGCAGGATTGGTTTCAGGTTGCAGTGCAATTCCTGTAGGTGGAGGCTACAACCTTCCGGCAAATGCGATATTGATAGTATTTACTTCTTCAGGAGCATCCACATCATACGACTTTAGCTCAGTCTGTGGACTTGCCTGTAATATTTTTGTTTCACAAAGTACCTGTTCTAGAACCATTGGAGCTTTTTCCAATATGGCATCGACAGGATTAAGAACTCAATCTTTTTCTGTGGATGGTTGCGCCTGCGGTACAACAGTACAATATGATACCGATGATCCTTCTCTGATGGGAGATGGAGATGCCTGGGCCGGAGGAATCACAAACAATGGCTGCTCTGCTGCTGCCGGCACCCCTGGTAGTTATACCGGAGCCAACAGCACTGTCACACCGTTTTCCTATAAAATTCCTGATTTATGGTGTGGCAAGACATTTGAAATCGTTGGAATTATTGAGCCCAAACCTGAGGCTCCCTGCTGCATGGAAGAGTTTACAGACCGATTTACTATTGAAGTAAAATGCCCGACGGCCACTCCGGTAGATAAAACTCTTTGTGAAACCGGACCCAATGTAGCCACCTTTAATTTATCTGATCTTGAAGCGGATATATTGAATGGAAGTAGCGGAATGGTAGAATGGTATCGAGATGCTAATGGAACGCAGCGAATCAACTCACCTTATACAACAGGGACTGTAACTGTATATGCCCGTGTAGTAGATGGGGTTTGCAAATCTTCTCTTGTGCCTATCAAGCTCACTGTACTTACAAGGCCCAAAGGGAAACCTACTTTCGAAGAACAATGTGACAAAGGTGGAGGACGGGCCGAATTCGAACTGATTGGATTGATTGATGTCATCAAAAATGGATACAATGGCACTGTTACATTCTATGAAGATATGGGATTGTCAAATGAGATTACACCACCTTATGAGAGCGGTACAAAAACCATATATGCTGTAATTAATGATGGGCAATGTGAGTCAACCCCGATAGAAATCAGATTGGTGGTTTTGGATTTGCCCAAAGCCTTTTATGCAATTGATCAGCTTTGTGATGAAGGAGGAGGACTGGCTAGTTTCAAATTAGTTAATTTGATTCCGACCATTTTAGGATTAAACAATGTTGGCAAAACGGTAAAGTTCTACAGTGATATAAACTTACAAAATGAAATCAACGCTCCCTACAAAACCAAATCAACAAAAATTTATGCCCAAGTTTTTAATGGAAAATGTTATTCGGATCCTGTAGAAATTGATCTTAAAGTCATTAATTTACAAAACATTCCCTTCGCATCAGACAAAGTATGTGATGATGGTAGTGGCAAAGCCATATTTGATCTAAAAGATTTAATTAAAACCTTAACTCAAAATGACACCAGCTTCAAATTGAGCTGGTATCTTGACAGCCTAAAAACTCAGTCTTTTACTCCACCGATTACAGTTTCAGTTACAGATACTGTTTATTTGATTTTACAAAAGGATTCCTGTAAATCCAATTTGATTCCCGTACTTTTAGAGCCTGTTCAAAGGCCTAAGGCTTTTCCAACTAATATAAACCTTTGCGCTGACAGCTTGGATTTTGCAACTTTCGACCTCAATACTATAATCGATCAAATCAATGGTGGAAATTCTAATCTTCAAGTCATTTTTGCTAAAGACAGCAACTTACTCCAACTGATCGGAAACAGAAAAATTAGAACCAATAGAGATACCCTTTGGGCTTCAACATTGGATGGAGCCTGTAATTCCATTGCAGTTAAAATTTTACTTAGTACATTTTCAAAACCTGATTTAGATTTACCTTCCAATTTACAGGCCTGTGAGTTTTTTATTTTGCCTCCAATCACCGGACAAAACTTAACAGGTAATCAATCGTATTTTACTTTAAGTAACGGCAACGGCCAAAGTTACAAGCCGGGAGATACAATTAAAGCCAACAGCACTTTGTATATATTTGATCAAATCAATAATTGTTCTGATGAGTTGACTATTCAAATCATCGTAGATCGAAAACCAAATGCAGGGACAGATGAAACTATATCCATTTGTGATGGTAATGTGCTCGATGTTAGTACAGTTTTGAGAAATCATGATCCGGGAGGAAACTTTATAGACCTCTCCAATTCAGGATCATTAAACAATCGGTTTTTTGATACAAAAGGAAAAAGTGGGGGTATATTCAGGATCGCTTATATTATTCCGTTAAATGGCAATTGTCCGCCGGATACTTCTTTTGTAGATATCAATGTTGTTAAAGATGTGAAAGCAGGGCAAGATACAAGTATTAATTTATGCGAATCTGCTTTATTTGATCTAAGAACATTGTTAAGAAATGCAGATGCGGGAGGACAATTTATTAATTTAGGAACTTTTGGAACACTCAATGGAACTATGTGGAATTCCGGTCCGGGAAATTACAATATCATTTATGAAATCGGCGACAGTATAACTTGCCCCAAAGACACCGCTCTTTTGAGCATCAAAGTACTTCCATCTTCAGAATTAAATGCACTCTCTGACATCAACTCTTGTGATTATGCCATACTGCCTGCTTTGAGTGGAAAAAATTTATTGACGCCTATTTATAATACAGTATCTGATGCATCAGGAATAAACTACCAAGCCGGAGATACCATGAAACAATCAATACGATTATTTATTTTCAGTGATCCCGGAGCACAATGCAGTGATGTTGACACAATAGACGTAGTAATCAATCCAAGCTCAAAAGCCAATTTTACAAGAACAAATCTTTGTTCGGATCAAAAATTTACCATAGGACAAACGACCTACTCCGTTACAAAACCAACAGGAATTGAAGTTTTAAAAAATCATCTTGGTTGTGACTCTGTTATTACTGTTGATCTCAATTACATTCCGGAAATTCTCAGCAGTTTTAAACAAGAACTGTGCGCAGGTTCATTCATTACTGTAAACGGAAATCGATATGATGAAACAAAATCAAAAGGAATTGAAATCCTAAAAAATTATCAAGGTTGTGACTCAACAGTGAGCATTGACTTAAGCTTCAAAGCCACATCGAGATTCTCTTATATTGGAGAAATATGCAAAGGAGAAAAAATTACAATCAATAATAAAAACTACGATCAAAATAAACTTAACGGAATAGACACATTAAAAAATGCAAGTGGCTGTGATAGCATTGTTACAATTTCCTTAAGCCTTACACCGGAAAAGAGATTTGCTTATTTAGGTTCTATTTGTGAGAGTGACAGCCTTCAGTTTGGAAATATTATTATTTCAAAAACGAATCTAAGCTATCTTGACACTTTGCGCAGTGCCAGCATATCCGGCTGTGACAGTATTGTAGATATACGGGTGGATATTAAACCCGAAGCAATACATACTATTAACTCAACCTTGTGCGACAATCAATCCCTGACCATAAAAAATGAGGTATTTAATAAATCTAAGCCAAGTGGAACTGTAATATTAAATAATCAATCATTCAATGGTTGCGATAGTATAATTCAAGTTAATTTGAAATTCCAATCCTCTGTTAGTTCAAATTATCAAAATTCAATTTGTCGAGGAGATAGTATTTTGATTAATAAGCAATGGTACAATCAATATAAATTGATTGGATATGATACTTTAGCCGGAGCTTCTTCCGGTGGTTGCGATAGTATTGTCAATATCAATGTAAAAATCAAAGAACCCCAAACTTGGATTATTAAAGCTGATGCCTGTGACGATGATGCGTTGATTGTAAATGGCATAGAGTTTAACAAATCCAATCCTATGGGTGTTGTCACAATAAAATCAGGGGCAAGCAATGGATGTGATAGCATCGTTACTGTAGATCTCAATTTTAAAAATTACGACTTAACGGTAACTAAAAATTATTCAACAGCACCGGGATCCCCTATCAAAGTTATTTTAAGTACAGACATGATTCCTAACTCAATTGTCTGGACGCCAAACACAGGATTAAGTTGCACAGACTGTTTAGAGCCTGAAATAACAGTTACAGAAACTACAAGTTATACTGTAACCATTACAGATGACAATGGCTGTACTCTTACTGCTACTATCAATATTATAGTAGAAGTTCAGGATGATGTTTTTATCCCGACAGCATTTTCTCCTAATGGAGATGGCATTAATGATATTTTCCAACCCGGTGGAGATGCAAATCTCAAAATAAAACTTTTCAGAGTTTATGATCGATGGGGAGAATTACTGTATGAATCTAAAAATCATCTGATCTCCTCAGGGATCGGATGGGATGGTACTTTCAATAATTCGCGAGTAAATCCCGGAGTGTATGTTTACTATCTGTCTGTTGAGATTCCGGGCAGAGCGGACAAGATACTTCAAGGAGATATTACTCTGCTTAAATAAATCAAGAATTTCAAATATTCGGTTTTTAATCGAATAAACTAAGCCATTTCTGTTGACTTGTATATAACTGAATAATAAATTGCAGGTATTAAATTAATCATGTCATTTCAAAAGGGAAGAATATCATTCTTTTTTGAATCAAGAGTTGAGTTAAAATTATTGATCTAACCTGCAATTGTCATTATAAATCCAAATGTATACCCTAGCATATTTTAATTTTCAAAACTATGATATTGGCTGGTCCAATTTCAAGATGAGGACAGGCTACAAATTAAAATCAAATTCAATCAATTTATTGCAGTACAACAAATTCATTTTTGCAAAGAAAAAATAAACTGCTCTTTCAATTGTCTTCAGACAGAATGAAAATAATCTACGACCTGCTTACTTAATAACCAATAAAGGTTTTATAACTTTTCGTCCATTATCCAAAATCAGTTCGATAGTATATGAACCGGCTGTCAATTCCGAAGTATTCAAATTGAATATTTTGGCATTTACCTTCTCATTCCGCATTAGGTTCAATCCTTTTTGATCTATAAGAGACAATCTTTGTATCAATTGATCAGTTGAGCTGATTGTACATTCATGAAGTGAAGGATTTGGATAAACTGAAACCTGATGATCTAACTCTGTATCTTGATTCCCTACGGATGTTAGGTCCACATCTTTAGAAAAATTACTCGAATTGCAATTGTTGTAACCTGTTAGTTTAACCTTATAGAGTTTACTTTCGGGAAAGGTATGGACAGGATCTCGCTCAGTGGATGTTGTGCCATCTCCAAAATCCCACTGATAATCTTTGCCATTAATGGTGTAATTTCTAAACTGGACTGTTAAATTCTTAATGGATTCTACAGAGAAAGAAGAAATCGCTTGCCCATATATTTGAATATCTTTTTGAATAAAATAAGTCAGGTCTGTCGTTTTAATTTGGACAATGATGGTTCGTTTACCTGCTTGACTGTATTTGATATTAAATGGACCTTTCCCTGATGAGGTTCTCGGCAATGCACCTACACCAAAATCCCAAGAATAAGACTTGGCTGTGAGATCAGAACTGTCTTTTACATAAACATTTTTTGATGTACAAGCCTCAGTTGGATTCACTTGGATATCCAGTCTTTTTAATTCATGCTCTCTTTCTGTAACTTTAACATTGTCCAAAAATAAATTATGTCTGAGACCTCTGCTTAAATCGAACAATACTACAATTTTTTGTCCTTTGAATTCAGATAGATCGAATGCCATTCTTGCCCAAGAACTATCTTTTACCGGAAGCCAATTAGGATTAAAGCTTGTATCTTGAGTTGAGAGTTGCTTTCCATATTGTTTATAGATCAACTTATTTTGGATAACTCCACCACAGACACTAAGTATATTCACACTCAATGTATCACTAAAATTTACTGTATTGGCAAACTGTTGATAAACATAATCAAAATAAAGATAGGGCTCTTTTGCTGTACTCAAATCAACCGTTCTTGAAAATAACAAATATTCATAATTGATATAAAAGTCCGATCTGCTTGAAATTCGCAAAGCAGTACTTTTTGAATTATCTTTATTGACCACATTGACATAACTAAGTGGACTATCATCAACGGCATCTATGCTCAACCAATTTACTGGGAATGCAGCAGATTCAAATTGCTCTATCATTGGATAAACACCTATTGGATCCGGTGTTGACAGCAAATTGAGGTTAATGAAAGTTGTATCATTAAAGGGATTTCCATCGTTGAAAACACTTACCCAAACCGGAAATTTTGTCTGACCTAATTGAGTTATGAGCGCTTTTTCTTTGAGTGTCACCGATACTGTATCATTAAATTTTAATTGCCTGACAAATTTTTCAGTTACAATATTGGTTCCGCTTGGATAAGAGATCGAAAAAGAATCAATCAAATTTCTTGTCCTGTTGAAAATCCTTACTTCCGGTGTATAATAGACTTCTCCACAAGAGAGCAGACTTACTTCATTATTCCTAACTCTTGATACTAATCCGGCATCTGCAGAAATCGGGCAACTTACAAGAGAATCCGGAATTCCAATTGCTTTATTTCTACGAGCTAAAACTCCGGCTCTATATCCTGCAATAGAAACCCATTTTAACTTTCTTGGATCATTGACATTCAAAACGATAGACGTCTGATCCGTTTTTGCTATGGGCTCCATATATTTTTCTCCTAAGCCATAGATTATAAAACTATCTTTTGCAGTTCTATCCCAACTTAATTCTATTTCATTTGGACAGAATCTTTTTAGCTTAAATCCATTTACTGCAGAACTTATTGTAAACATTTCAGACTGCTTGATCTCAGTTCCCTGAATAATTTGAACTATACAAGAATCAGAATTTATTCCTGCAGGAATACTCCATTGCAATACTTTGGCATTTGCATTTAGTTTTTTTAAGAATCTCCAATTTGTGCCTCCATCTATAGAGTAGTTGATAATTACACTGTCCGATTTAGTGGATTTAAATTGAATATAGGTAATCTCAGGTGCATTATACTGCTCCTTTCCTATTGGATAAGTTAAGCTCAAAGATTCTTCAACAGTTTCTATGAGCAAATAGGTTTTTACATTAAGGTCAGGTAATTTGGTTCCATTTATTTTAATCACATAATTTCCTTGCAGAGGATTGTTTATTACCACCTGTTCAAAATTATTCATACTGTCTACACCCGGTTTTGCTCCCGCAGCTAATGTTGCAATTGTAGGCTTATGATCTAAGACCAATGGCAATACCGTGGTTCCGTCCGGCGATATTACTTCAAGGTCAATATTGTTTATCAATGCTCTTGAAGAAAGAGGACTTGATGGGCTTTCTCTCCAATAAATCATAATTTTAAGTTGCTCCAATTTTTTATCCAATATATAAGAAATGGATTTGCTTTTTCCATGCTCAGCATTATGTTCAGAAAAACGTTTTTCCTCCAATAGTTTATAAGCACGATAAGCATCAATGATTCCATATCCATGGATATAATCAGGCCCTGCAGTACCGAGGTCTTTTGCCGTATTCATCAAACTGGCTTTAATAAGGGCTCCTTCAGGAACAATTCCATAAAGTTTTTTATAAGCTTGATACAATAAAGCCATCGTTCCGGCTACCGATGGTGCTGCTGCAGAAGTTCCTCCACCAACCTGATAGGTATTATTTTGATTGGTAGAAAGCTGATCTGTACCTCTTGCAGAAAGTTCGGGTTTCATTCTTCCATCTTTTGTTGGACCACGGCTTGAGCTGGGATCAACGTCACCTGTTATGCGAATATTGGCAACAGTTGTAGCGTTCTTTGCGATTTTATGACCACCCGTTACATTTCCCCATTGGTTGCCGGCTCCATATCCACAGTCTGAGTTATTTGCATTACCGGCAGAGAAAACATGCATCAAATTTGGGTTCTCCCACAATTGTTGATCTACAATTTGAGTAACCAATGTATATCCAGTGTTGCAACCATCACTGTATGATGAATTCGTAATCATAACATCATACTTTTGATGCAGACTCAAAGTTCTGTCTAAAAAATCTTGTTGGTAATCCAAAGTATATAAAAACGCACCGGGAGCCATACCCACAATGGTAGGATCTATATTGCCGGCCCCTACACATATTCCACTGGTCATATCACCGTGTTGTATAGATCCGTTCGCAAATGTTCCATCTTTTTTTCTTCCCTGAAAATCAACATGAGGTCCTACATGACCGTCATCTCTTATACATACGTTTACTCCTGATCCATCAAAAAATAAATTCTCATTATAATTTAAGCTTATTTGATTGACACTATGAAGAGCTCTTCCCTCTCTATCCTCAGGTTCTCCGTTTTGTTGACGGCATTGAATAAATTTTACACACTGTAATTTGGCAATTTTCAAAAGAGCGGATGGATCTAAATTGAGATAAACAATGTGTTGATCTCTGTGAATCTCGTTGATATTTACAGAAGCTAGGTTAAACTCATTTTGGATTTCTTCCCATTTGCGATCCTGCCACCACTCAATCATATACTCACCATACTTAGAATTTTGCTCATGGCAAAAATCACCGTAATACAAAGACTCAGACAGTTTGGACTTAGCAGAAAGTTCGGCATACTTTACTTGAAATTGAACGGGCAATAAATTATTATTTTGTGGATCTATTCTACAAGCATAACTATTTCCAAATAAATATTCAATTGTGTAAACCCCCAATTCTGATAGTTGAACTTGCTCATCCCTTGATAAGATATGGTTAAAATCTAAAACAGCATACTCTTGTTGGGCTTTAACTAAAATTTCTTTTGCATTGAAGATATTGGAGACTTCACTTAACTTTGGGCTTGACGCTGCAAGATGCCATAAAGAACCATTAAGATTAGACTGCAAAAAAACGGACTGTTCTGAAACAAAAACAATGGCGAGTAAAAGAATTATGCGGTGAACATTACCAAAATCAAAGATCAACTTCATTTACTGTAGATTTAGAATAAAAATTATTCATTAAAATTTCGGAAATGGCCTATTACAAGACCACATTCCAATATAATTCAAGCTATGGCTATTTGAACCTCCATAGATTGAAAGTATAAAAATAGTGAATTTGATTAAATTAATGTAATTAGCGAATCTTTTTTTCCGGAGTCTCAACCGGTGTGTGATCCGGTACAGCTGGTTCTTTTAAAATCGTAATGAGTTTGATGCAGGGGTTATCCAATAAATCCATTAAATGACTGTTGTGGACATCCAATCTATAAAAGAAATCTTTATTCATCAGAACTGTTCCAATTTCAGTAAATACATTGGGCTTCATCTTGCCAATGGTCTGTAAAAGGACCGTAGATCTTGTATTTTCTTTGCTCATAGCCTCTATTTCATTTAATGTCATGCCTGAGGCTAGTTTATCTTCTGCTTTGGCCGGCTTGAGTGTTTTAATTGCAGTTTTCTCCAATTTCTTTGAATTCCATTTTTTTGACCAAACTCCAAGATAAACTTGGTCAAAAATGTATTCCTGTATAATGACTCCTTCATTTGCCAATTTTGACTTCTCGACATCAGATATATTGCGTTTCAGCTCAATTCTTCCAAAAGTAAAATTTTCGCAAACATTAGAATCAAGACTGCTGAGGTCAAGTTTTTTAGAACAAGATATGCAGCAAATCAAAACAAAAATATAAGAACCAAAATAAAACTTAGACATTAGAACTTAATTAGAAGTTGAGAATAATGACGTAAAGCCTGCCAAAAATGCACTTTTCCTAAAACCAAAATACAACCAAAGACAAAGGCAAAAAATAATAACTAATCCTATACTCAGAGAGGAAACGATGAAACTCAAAACGGACAATCCGGATTCTGAAAGCTCATATATACCGATTCTTTCATTGGCAATAGAGAACCAAGTATACAGCCCTATTTTTACAATTAAAAGAAAAGACAGAAATAGTAATGAAATTCCCAATCCTTTCAATTTATCCTTGAAGCTCATTGGCGAGGCAATGAAAATTGAAATCAAAAATATAATAGGAACATAAAACATCACAAAGAAAAAAAACTGTGTAGAAAAAGTGGAGATTTTTACTTCAGACAATCTCAGTCTTCTTGCTTCTTCCATTTCAGCTTTTATGGTTTTGGGGTTTCCAAAAACCAAGTACATTTTGTCGATGTCTTTTTTTCCCTTATCATTTATAAAATCTTGAACGCTGATATCTGCTTTAGAAAATAGTAATTGGTCAAGTTTATGAATACTGTTTTTCAAGACTGGGTTTATTGCTTTGGGTAAATTGGTCTGAGTAAATAATAGACTCATTGCTGTATAGCAGCCGGCAAAAATCAAAATAAAGAACAG
>DEQQ01000014.1 GCA_002360455.1 Saprospiraceae bacterium UBA3362 | reverse complement strand
TTAGAGCTTTGTATGCAAAAAATATTGGAGAAAATGCTGTTCACGGTTCTGATTCTGATGAAAATGCAGCCATTGAAGGTTCATTCCATTTTTCAGGAACCGAAATGTTTTAACCCATAGAGAAGTCAAATTTAAGTTTGTTATAAATAGGTTTATAAAGGCTGGGTATTGAATCTAGCCTTTATTTTTTTAAAAAATCTTCAAGGCTTGGATGAATGAATTGGTAGTTCATGTTGGTTAGATTTTTTGATTTAACTTTCTGATTGTAATTTAATAAAACGAACATTTCTCCAAATATCCATTTTCCTAAAAACTCCGGAAGTCTTAGTAGAAATGGAACCTTGAAGAAATGTTTGAGTTGGAGATAAAACGAACTGTAGGTAGTCCAATGGGGCGAAACCAAATTAATAATATTTGGGATTTCAACAACGTCTATGAGTTTTGACACAATGTTGCAGAAGTCGGTACCGGATATCCAACTTAATGTTTCTCTTCCTTTGCCAAAACAGGCGATAAACTTAAACCCGGAGGTTGATGCAATTTTAGCTAACATTCCCTCTTGTTTATCCAATACAACTCCTATTCTTACCAAACTTAACTGATCACAATAAGGCCTAAGCAGTGTGCCGGATTTTTCCCATTGAAGGCATAGATTTGATAAAAAATCGGTTGATGATACCCTCGTGCTTTCGTCAACACTTTCTATGTCTTGCCTGCCGTAGATTCCAATGGCTGAAGCTTGGAGGATTTTTGGAATTCGAATTTGATGCCTTTTAAAAACATCGACTAAAAAATGGATAGGAATGATTCTGGATTCTAACAGTTCTTTTTTTCTTTGTGAAGTCCATCTGCCTTGACTAATATTAGATCCACAAAGATTGATTAATACATCTGTAGATACAAACACATTAGGATCTATCCATTGTTTTTCCGGATTCCAATAAATGTGATCACTTGATTGTTTACAAATTGACTTATTGCGACTCAATATGACGACCTCATGATTTTCGGAAACTAATTTTTTTCGGAGTTCTTTTCCGAGCATTCCTGATCCACCTGCTATGATAATTTTTGCCATAATTAAAGGAATTTTCCGGTCTTAGATAATTTGGAGTTTATTCTAGGCCAAACAATTTATCCAAAATAAAGATCAATATGTTCGGGGTTTTTCCATTTTGTTCCTCCGGTTTCAACTCCGTGAAAGTAAAATTTTGAAACTCATCTTTCCTTAGTCAAATTGATCTTATATGGAAAACTTATCGTAAGTTTACACTTTGTAAAAAAGATCATTCTCAGTGAATATGCGATACAATTTTGTTCACATTGCGTTGGTTCTCGGAGTTTGTGTTATTGCTCTGAATTCTTGCGGAAGTGGGGCAGGCAAGGCAGGCTCTGTCCTCAGGATCAGGATTCAAGAAGAGCCTGACTGTTTGAATCCTATTGTTTCTCAATCAGGATTAGCTACTCAAATTGAATATCAATTAATGGCAGAAATGTTCGAGTACAATCCTTCTAAGTTGGAGCTTGAAGCTGTATTATTAAAAGATCTTGGTCAATCTAAAACGATCAATGACAGTGTGATCGAGTATCAATATCAGTTTTTGGATGGAGCAACTTGGGATGACCAAAATCCAATTTCTTCGAGCGATCTGGAATTTACAGTTAAAGCGGCGCTTAATCCCTATATAAAAAATGGAGCCTGGAGAAGTTCATTGAAAAATGTTCTTTCTGTAAGAGAAGAAAATAAAAGTTGTGTCGTTCGGGTAAAAAAAGATTATCTATTGAGTCAAGAAATTTCTGGAAATTTTAATCTTTATCCAAAATCAATTTATGATCCCAATGGATTATTAGATCAGTTTACTATTCAAGATTTAAGAACAAAAGACTCTTTGTCCTTTTCTGCTGAAGAACATTCAAAATTGAAACTTTTTGCTGAACAGTTTCAAGGAAATGAGTTTTGCAGAAAAAAAATTTCCGGAGCAGGACCTTATCGATTGAAACAATGGATTCCCAATTCGATTATACAACTGGAAAGAAAAGAAAATCATTGGTCTCAATCGTATGTTCAAACCAATCCGCAACTTTCTGCCCTTCCAAAAGAAATAGATTATATTGTTATTCCTGATATCAACACAGCTTTGGTAGAATTGGAAAAAGGATCTATTGACCTGGTGACCAATGTAACTCCAAAGACTTTTAGTTCTTGGAAGGAGGATTCAAAGAAGAACGAAAAATTTAGCTTTTACACTCCATCGCTTTTACAGTATTCCTACATAGAGGTGAATCATAGAAATCCTATACTTCAAGACAGTTTAGTAAGAAAAGCATTGGCTCTTTTGCTTCCTATAGATCAGTTTATTCAGTCTCAAATGTTTGGGTTTGCACAACGGATAATTGGGCCTGTGCATTTAAGTAAAGAATATTATCATAAAAATTTGGAGCCTATTTCTTTCAATCCAAACCAAGCTAAAATTTTACTGGAAAAAGCGGGATGGAAGGACAATAATTCTGACGGGTTGCTGGATAAAGCAATAGGAGGGAAGCGCACGGATTTGAAACTAACACTGAGTACAGCTTCTCAAGATTTAGGAAAAGCTTTAGGCTTACTTTTTCAACAAGAAGCAAATAAAATCGGAGTTCAAATCGATGTTCAACAAAAGGAATGGTCTCAAGCTTTGAAAGAGATTAATAGTCATGAATTTGATCTTTGCTTGGTTACCTCAAGACAAAATCCGGGGGACTGGGATCCATTCCAAAATTGGCATAGCAGTAACATTCAAAAAGGCGGAAGCAACAAAAGTGGTTATCATTCTTCAATCATTGATAGTCTTATCAGCAAGATTAGAACTGCGAATACGCAGCAAGAGCGAAAAGAGGCATATCTCCAATTTCAAGAAATTATTTACAGAGATCAGGCGCAATTGTTTTTATATTCACCATTGGAGAGAATAATTTGCAGTAAGCGAATCCAATTGCAACTTTCCAATCGAAAACCGGGATATCTTGAAAATAGGAGTGCTGTCTTAGAGTAATCACATGAAAAGAGTGGTGCAATTTTTTGGGTATATTGGACTGGCGCTGTTGGTTAGTTTGATCAGCCTTTGGTTGACCAATAGAATTGTCCCTTCTGAAAATTCTGAGTTCATTAATGAAGAGAGCACTGATCGTTCATTTGAAGTTCAAAAGTCGATACCCATTTTTTATTTTAGTTTGCTTCCAACGTTTAACGAACCCAAACTTAGTTTTAGAAATTTTATTCCTGAATGGAGATGGAATGGAGTAGAGAATCAATTTCATCAATTGATTACAATAAGATCAATGAGATCAAACGTTACATACGAGCTTGTAGCCCAAAGGGTGTTCCACTCTTTAAAATGGACAATGGCCATTCAGATACCGTCTCTGATTATATTATTTTTTAGCTCATTTTTTTTAAGCTTTTGGATATCAAAAAGACATAATAAAATTGGAAAATTAGTGTTTCAACTTTTGGTGTTTTTTCATTCTGTGCCCTTGTTTTGGTTGGCAAGTTGTTTGGTGTTGTTGTTTAGTGTTGCGATCAATCTTTTTCCTGCAAGTATGGTAAGTTTTATTCACTCGCCATGGTCGGATGTTTTATTGGGCTCTCCTCAATATTTTGTTCTTCCTATTGTTTGTTCTGTTTTGCCCAGTTTGGCATTTTTAACAGGACTCATGGTCGATACTCAGTTTCAAATCAGAGACGAGGTATTTTGGACAAGGGCTTTGTCACAGGGATTGCAAGAAAATCAGCTTAGACAGTTTGAATTAAAATCTCATTTACTTCTTCGAATTTCGGCTTGGTTTACCGGAGCTATTCCATCGATTATCGGAGGATCATTGATAATAGAGAATGTATTTATTATTCCGGGAATGGGTAGATTATTAGTTCAATCACTAAAAACTTCGGATTGGAATACAGTGAATTTTATCGTGTTTCTCACTGCTGTTCTGAGTTGCATTGGTTTTTTTATTTCAGATTTGTTTATATCCAAAATAGATCCAAGACAATGAGGAATAGGAAATCTGAGTTTATCAATGCATTGCGAAAACCTCTATCCTTGAGCTTGATGCTGTTGTTCTTTTTAACTTTGTTTGTTCGGTTTTTAATTGGAACTGAGCCATTGGTGGTAGTGTATAAGAATCAGATTTATTTTCCTGTTATAGAAGATATTTATTCACGGACCTCTCCACTTGCACAAGATTTATTGAATGTTCAAAAAGATTTTTCTAAGCTTGAATACAGCACTGTGCTTTGGCCTCTTTTTTATAAATCAGTAGAGGAGATTGACTTGGGAAGAGCTCATCTGTCACCGATGAGTTCAAGTGGAGGATCCTTTTTTTTGTTGGGCACTGATGAGCTTGGTCGAGATATGTTGGGTGCCTGTTTTTATGGATTGCAAAGCAGTTTATGGATCTGTTGTATGGCCTTGATTATTGGATTATTATTGGGGTTTATTCCAAGCTCAATGGTGAGTTATCATGCTTATAAAGTTCACTCAATTTCCAAAGCGGGACTGTGGTTTGGATTAATATTAATAGCGATGACCATTTGGATTCTATTGGTTATTAGTCAGCTAAACTTTATGAATTGGGAGTTATGGAGTTTGTTTTTGATTGGGTTTATTTTGAGTATGTTTATTCTGAGGAGATTGAACAAAATTGGAAATAAAGTTTCATTTTCTTTTGATTTCATTACCTTACTTTATATCAATATTTTTAAGGCAATCCCCTCCATCATTTTTATATTTCTGTTGATTCAAACATATCAAACCAATCAGCCAATAGGAATTTCTTTTGTACTTGCTTTATTGACTGCTCCAGTGATTGCAAAATACAGTAGAGCTTCTGTGATAAAACATTCTGCTGACGCTGACTTGGTTTCAGCACAGTCATTAGGCTTAACTCATTTTGATATTTTAAGAAGACATTTGTGGCCTAGAGTTTTTCTTGATCTTGTTCCTCTTCTTTCTTATTTGATGAGTAGTTTGATCATTACCGAAAGCAGTTTGGCCTATCTTGGAATCGGCTTAAAGCCGGAACAAATTAGTTTAGGATCATTGATAAGCAGTTCAAGAAACTATCCTGCAGATTGGTGGGCAACTTTGTTTCCGGGATTGATCATATTTTGGATCAGCCTCAGTTTTTACCTGTTGGGCTGGAGTAGAACAAAAAGATCCTTTGAGGAAATAGCTTAATTTTATCTTGAGTTCATTCTGCCTTTTTTATCGAATAAACCCGAGCTGGCTTTGCCTTTGGGGTTGCCCTTTTTATCCAATTTTGGATGTTGGCCCTCAGCCGGACAGCCCGATTTTCTATGGCATCCGGAGCCAATAATGAAAAAAAGTCCCATAAACAGGATGATTTGGGAAAGCGTGGTTTTGAATCCCTTCATTTTATTGGCAATTTATTGATAATCAATGTAAAAACCCTTTGTTTTAGACGCTTGTAGGACCTATTAACGTCAAAACGCCTCTCTATGTTGAGTTTCATGTATAAATTTTTTTTAAATATGTTCTTGTATAATTAAAAATCCTAATATATCTTTACACCATTATTTAATATTTTATCCACAAATAAAAAATCAAAACAATGAACAAAGGAGATTTAATTGCTAATGTAGCAAAAGAAGCGGAAATCACAAAAGTTCAGGCTACTACAGCTGTTGATACAGTTTTCGCATCTATCGAAAAAAGCTTGAAAAAAGGAGATAAGGTAACTTTGGTTGGTTTCGGAACTTTTTCTGTAAATAAAAGAAAGGCTCGTGAAGGAAGAAACCCTGCAACAGGTAAAACAATCAAAATCCCTGCAAGAAAAGTTGTAAGATTCAAAGCAGGTAAAGGCTTATCTGATACTGTAAAGTAAAAAAAAGAATTTTCAATCTATAAAAGCCCTGTTTTCGCAGGGCTTTTTAGTTTAATTAAATTTCAACTTTTTCAGCGAGGAAACGTTTTGTCATCTAATTAATCCAAAGAGAATAGAATGCAATATAATTCTGATGTTCAGGCCATAGATGCAATGGCGCAATCCTATAAAGATTTAAAAACAGAAATCGCCAAGCAAATCGTAGGACAGAATGATGTGGTCAAGGCGAGTATTATTTCATTGTTTAGCAATGGTCATAGTCTTTTGGTCGGAGTGCCGGGATTGGCCAAAACCCTTTTAATAAACACAATAGCTCAAGCTTTAGACCTAAATTTTAAGCGGATCCAATTTACTCCGGACCTTATGCCTTCTGACATAACCGGTAGTGAAATTTTGGATGAGGACAGAAAATTTAAGTTTAATCACGGGCCATTATTTGCCAATATTGTCTTGGCAGATGAAATCAACCGAACTCCTCCTAAAACACAGTCCGCACTTTTGGAAGCCATGCAAGAACGCAAAGTAACAGTAAGTGGTGTGAACCATACTTTGCCTTCCCCATTTTTTGTATTAGCCACCCAAAACCCCATTGAGCAAGAAGGAACTTATCCTTTGCCGGAGGCTCAGCTGGATCGATTTATGTTTAATATTCCACTGAATTATCCCAATTATCAAGAAGAATTACAGGTAGTAAAACAGACTACATCGGACCACTATAACCCTATCAAGGCCATATTGAATGCCTCTCAAATTTTGGAATTTCAAAAACTGGTAAGGAAGATTCCTATTGCTGATAATGTATTAGAATATGCTGTGAAACTGACAGCAAGAACAAGACCTAATACAGAAACTGCAACCAAAGAAGTAAATCAATATGTAAGCTGGGGAGCAGGCCCTAGAGCGTCTCAAAACTTGGTTCTCGGAGCCAAATGTCATGCTGCAATCAACGGCAAATATTCTCCAGATATTGAAGATGTGCAAGCTATTGCCGCACTTGTTCTCAGACACCGTCTGGTATTAAACTATAAGGCTGAGGCAGACGGATTGGGGATAGACAAGATGATCAATACGCTATTGTAGAGAGGTGCTTTTATTTAATTGCAATTGGTAACAATTCGATTCACATTCAGGATTTTTGATTTCTTTTGTTGGTAAAAATCCCAACTTAGTCAAAACATTAATTGAAGCTTGATTTTGTGGATGTGCAGTAGCATATAAGCAGTCCACTTTCAAATGATCTATTGCATATTTTATCCAAGCTCTAGAGGTCTCAGTAGCATACCCTTGACCCCAACATTCCCTCGTGAATCGATATCCCAGGTCATAGATAGGAAATGGAGCGTAATCCGGATCATCATAATATTTAAGTCCACTCCAACCTAAGAATTCATGGGACGCCTTATCCAAAACAAACCATCTGCCAATGCCATGTTCCTTGTATTGCTTATGGACAAAGTTGATCACTTCATAAAGTTGCTCCATTTGAGTAATGGGCTTATTGCCAAGATACCTGTGAACCTCTGGGTCGGACTCCATTTTGAACAATCCATCAATTTGTTCTGTGCTAAATGGCTTCAAAATACATCGATCTGTTACAATTTCTGAGAGCATATGCAACGTTTACTAATTAATAAGCATATTGAATAATAAAGTGAAATGTTGTTAAATGGTTTTAAATAGATAAGAAATGCTGTAACAATTTTATGGAACTGCGTCTCAGGATTAAGCGAAATTGGTGCAGGATATTGAATCAGCAATATTAAATTGGATTTGACTTTAGATTATTTGAATTTTAAATTATAAATAATTAAATATCAGAAATATATACATATTTATATTTTTTAAATTATAATATTATCTAATTTCTGCCTACTTTTGCAATAGAGAAAGATATATAGAATAGAATGGAAACTCATGCAAAACTAACTCTTCTTTTAGTTTTGTGCTGGACAGCTGTAGTTCAAGCACAATGGTGTTGTTTGGACTCAATACAAGCGATCAAGGATAAATCCAGTATCAGTTTAAAACTTCAGATAAAAGGCGCAATTAATAATGATTTGGCTTCTGCAGCTCAAGGACTTTGTGGTGTAAGGGTAAAATTTGATCATAAGTTTTTGGGAGACCTTACTATGCTTCTGACTTCTCCTTCGGGGCAATCCATCCAATTGGTAGGACCTATAGGAAACGGCGGATTTACCAGTAGCTCAAAATGGAATGTAAGCTTTGTGCCCTGCTCTCAAACTCCTGTCCCTGATATTGGGTTCAAGGCCAAGTGGGATAACATCCAGTCTTGGGGTATTTTGGGAAAATTTTACAGTGGAACTTATCATCCTTACAAGGGTTGTTTGGAAGATATTAATCAAGGAACTGTAAATGGCACATGGACTTTGACTATCATAGATAATGAGAATTTTTATGATGGTAAGGTGGAGAGTTTTTGTCTTTTATTTTGCGATCAGAATGGAATCAATTGCGAGAGTTGTAGTCCCAATGGCGGTGTTTTTCAACATGCCGATCTAGTTTTGTGTGAAGATCAACCCGGCACTCATAATACCGGAATAAAAGTTCTATTTCCGGGATTTACCCCGACTCCTTCCTCCTATTTGTACAAATACTTTATCATTCAAAATGATATTATAATAAAAGTCCTTGATGATGCTGATCTAACAGGATTGCCTCCGGGCAAATACAGTATCTGCGGTGTTTCTTTTTCAAAAGATGATATAGGTTTGATCCCTTTGAGTAATGCCGGAGTTAAGTATTCAAGTTTTAAATCAGATGTTTTTTCATCAAAAAATGGACTTTGCGCAGATCTTTCCAAGGATTGTGTAAACGTGAGTATTGAACCCAAAATTCTTCCTCAAACCATCACTGAATCCATCTGCAAAGGAGAAACCTATCAGATCGGGACTCAATCTTTTTCGACTCAAGGAAATTATACTGTAAATTTGAAATCAAAAGCAGGTTGTGATTCCACAATTCAGCTCAATTTAAATGTAGTCGAATTGGCAATTGATATCAAACAACCTATTGGTCAAATCGATTGCAATAACTCCGTTGTTACTTTGGATATCAGTAACTCATTGAAGTCTCCCAATACTCAAATTATTTGGACTACCTCCAACGGCAGTTTATCTGATATATCGGATCCCTTGAAAGCCAAAGTAGATGCAGAAGGGCAATATAAAGTAACATTGAAAGACGGGAATTGTGAAGTTAGCTCAATCATAGAGGTTAAAAAAATTGGTACAATTCCGGATCTTGAAATAATAGGAGATACATTAAATTGTAAAAAATCTGCCATAACCTTAACTTCTAAATCTTCTGTGCTCAATTTGAAATACAACTGGGCAGACGAGACCTCAACGAATTTGGGTTCAACGGATAAGTTGTTAATTTCGAGTCCGGGAATTTATTATCTTACCATTACGGATGCTCTTGGATGCAGCAATGTAGCCAATTATAAGGTTATTGAGGATAGGACATTGCCAGTTTTGGATTTTCAATACAGTCATTTTGATTGCCAATCGGATTCTGTCCAGATTGTGTTAAACAATGCCAATTTATTAGAGCAATTTTTATTGACCGGGCCCAATATGTTTTCTTCAACGAATCGCATAAGTTATATTAAGGAAACGGGCATTTATAAAATTAGCGGGACCGGATTTAATGGTTGTAATTCTGATAGTACATTCACAATTGTTAGGAATAATCAAGCTCCACAATGTTCTCTCATCAGCGGAAGGCTCAACTGTCAAGATACTGTAGTCAAAGTGGAAGCAGTGTTTTCTTATAATGCGAAGACCATAGATTGGATTGGTCCAAATAATTTAAAATTTAATACAAAAGATTTTTCCACTTCGACTCCGGGCAGATATCAGTTGAAAATAGTTGACTCTTTAGGTTGTACTTTAGATACTTTTATTGATGTCAAAATAGATACTGTGGTTGCCGGATTCCAATTGTCAGCCGGAATCTTATATTGCACAACAGATAGTCTTAGAATTCAAATAGATCTTAGAGGAGAAGACCCAAAGGAACTACAATTTAGCTGGTATGGTCCGGTGGGATACTCTTCGGGAGATGTATCTCCTTGGGTGCACGAAGAAGGATTGTATTATGTCAGAGTGAAGCAAAAGAATGGATGCACAAGTTTGGATTCAGTTAGAGTTAGACAAGATTCTTTGAAGCCTGTAATACAATTATCCGCGCCGGCATTGACTTGTAAAATTCCGGTCATTCAGGTCAATACAATTTGTAAAGATGCAACTACTTTTACCTGGACCGGGCCTAACATGTACACCAGTAGTTTGCAAAATCCAAGTATTGGATTGCCGGGAGTATATAAAGTTGTTGTCGAAAATAGTAACGGATGCAAAGCTGAGAAATCAATCCTAATTGACGCAGATAAAGTAGATCCATTCTTAAATATGGTTCAAGGAACATTGAATTGTGCCGTGGATTCATTTGCCTTAGAATGGTATTCTTCTCAGGCAGTTGTAGATACTTTTTTATGGTCAGGGGTTAACAATTTTAGCTCAAAAGCAAGAAACCCTGTAGTAAAAACTCCGGGTTGGTATTACTTATCGGCTGTGTCAGATAAAGGTTGTTACAAATTTGATAGTGTTTATATCAAAATAGATACAGCAAAACCTACTATTGTCATTGATGTTGATAGTTTAACCTGCGCCAATCCTAAAATTCCACTTCGTGCAACATCTTCACTGCCAGGTTCAACGTTTTTGTGGACAAATCCCGCAGGCCAACAAATAGGAGGTTCATCTCTTGAAATTGAGCAAGGTGGAAATTATAAAGTTTTGTGTACAGGTCCTAACGGATGTATTAATCAAGACGAGGTCAACGTATTAAGTAAAATTAGATATCCAAAAATTGAAATCCAAAGAGATACAATAACTTGTAAAGACTCTGTGGCAGCGCTTCAAATCATTTCCTTGGATCCGGATCCTGTAAGCTACAGATGGGTTTTCCCGAATTCAAATCAGCGGGATTCTGCACATTTGAAGACCAGCGAACAAGGAACTTATCTTGTTTATGTTACCAACGAACTAAATTGTACAACGTCGGATACAGTTCATGTATTGGATTTGAGAAAAAAGCCTCAATACGAATTATTAATTCCTAAATTGAATTGCGACTCTATAATTCAAAAACAGATTATTCTGACAGCAAGTGATCCACAAGCCACTATTCAATGGACTTTACCTTCAGGGAATCAAATTAGCGGAAGTGTAGTGAATAACGCAGCTGCAGGTTTGTACAAATTTGAGCTTGTTGATGCCGATGCATGCAAAGTGATAGACAGTTTTGAAATTGTAAAAGATACTGTAGCACCTAAAGTTGTTTCAATCAGTATAGACACATTGAGTTGCCTTAAACCGATTGCAACGGTTGCCGCAGTGTTGACCGATCCAAATGCAGATTATACATGGATAGGCGCAGGCAATGTATTTAGTAATGCTCCTGTTTTGACAACCAGAACCGGAGGCAACTTTACCTTAAGAATTCAATCCAATAATTTTTGTTCTTCGGAGTATTTGATTACAGTTCCTGTAGATACATTAAAGCCAAATGTAATCGCTACCAATACAAATATCAATTGTAAAGATCCAAGAGCAAGATTGATTGCCCAAGCAGTAGATCCAAATTTGCAGTTCAATTGGATCACACCGGCTCAAGATACATTGAAATCACAATCACCTGTAGTTAATGTGGCAGGGAAATACCTACTTTACAGTGTAGCAAAAAATGGATGTGTAGATTTCGATACAGTAAATGTTATTACCGATACAATTCCGCCAAAAATTACAGGGAACACTGTCTCACTTCCTTGTAATTCTGATTCTGTTCAAATCCTTATTCAATCAGGAGTATTCGGTACAAGCTTTATTTGGCAAGGACCAAAAAACTTCTATAGCAATGTTCAAAATCCATTTGTTAAAGATACAGGAGATTATACTGTATTTGCAGTAGGACCCAATTTCTGTTCTTCCAGTTTGATTGTAAAAGTTAACAACAATAAGGAATATCCAACAGTTTGGGCTAAAGCGACAGATTTAAACTGCAGAGATACATTGGCCAGATTGAGTTCGATTTTCAGTCCGCTAGACACAACTTTTGTATGGCAGGGCCCCAATAATTATGAGAATAAGATAGAAAGAAATCCAATGGTAAAATCACCAGGAATTTATACCTTAAAAGTGAGTAATAAATACGGGTGTACTAAAGATACTTTTGTTGTTGTAGGCTTGGATACAACTACGGCCCAAGCTCAAATAGTGCAACTGGATACATTGCGATGCGATCATACAATGTCTAGGTTGTCTGCAGAATTGAACCTCAAAGCCGATTCTGTTTTATTTCAGTGGAGTACTCCGGACGGCAGGATTATTAACCAAAATGACATCAAGGAAATCTTAGCGGATGGTGCGGGAACGTATATCTTGAAGATTGAAAACATTAGGAATGGTTGTATTAGCTCATATAATTATCAACTCAAAGAAGCCAAGTCAACTGTTCAAGGGGTAGATTTGGAAGTGATAGATCCAAGTTGCGACGTGGCAAATGATGGAACCATCAGGATCCATGATCTTATAGGAGGTGAGGCTCCATTTTCATACTCGTTGGACGGGATAAATTATTCCAGAATTACAGATTTAAAAAATCTTGAGGCCAAGTTTTATAAACTTTATTTCAAGGATAAATTTGGCTGCAAGTACGACACATTGGTAGAAATCAAAGATGTTTCGCAGCTAAATCTGGATTTAGGTAATGATAGGACGATCAAACTGGGAGAGACCGTATTAATCACCGGAGTAACCAATGCAGACACTTCTAAAACAAGATTAATAGAATGGACTCCAGACCTAGCAGCCCAATACTGTACATCTTGTTTTAGCTTGATTGCAAAGCCATACGAGACAACAGTTTTTAAATTAAAGATTATAAGTGAAAACGGTTGTGTGGTAGAAGATAAGGTACTGGTAAGGGTTATAACAGAACCAAGTATCTTTATACCCAATGCAATATCTCCTAATGGGGACAATGTAAATGATCTGTTTACAATTCATACCGGAGCAGATATTCTTCAAGTAGATGCTTTAGAAATTTACAGCAGATGGGGTGAAATGGTTTACAGTAAATATAATTTCGACCCCAATGTGGACTCAGCAGCTTGGGACGGCAGAAATGACGGAGAATCAGTTAACCCGGGAGTTTTTGTGGTTAAAATAATAGCAAGCTCCATTTCCGGAGAAAAAGTTTATAAGGTTTCAGACCTTACCGTTATAAGGTAGAAATTGGTCCAGGCAGCGAAAAAATGGGCAGGAGGGTCTAAAGAATATTGAAGGAAAACGAAAATCTTGGCTTAAATTTTGATTTTCTTTTCAAGAACAGTATTTTTAGGCATCAAAACCAACTGACCAATGTTTAGAAAGTTATCTATACTCGGGTATTTTATTCCATTTTTAGCTTATTCTGTGAGCGTTTCGGCTCAGTGTACTCCACCGGCAACAGACGATTGTCAAAGCGCCAATGTACTTTGTGGACTTGATGAAGTCAATGGTTATACCTGTCAAAACACATCGGACATCCATTCAGATATTTACCCTTGTGGGGCAGGAATTTTATGCCCTAGTGCAGGAGGAGCTTATGTACCCCACAACACAAGTTGGTGGGCATTTGTGACTCAAGGAGGAAACGTTTCGGTTACCGTAACTTTTAATAATTGTGGAGGTGCCGGAGTGCAATTGGGCATTTGGGGTGATTGCAATTGTGGCGAAGAAGTAGCCTGTAATCCTTTTTGCAATGGGTCCGGTTCATTCACGCTTACGGCCAATTTGGTTCCTTGTAAAACTTACTATTTATTTATTGACGGTTGTTCCGGCGACGTTTGCAATTTTACTCTATCTACCACAGGAGGAGCTTCTCCGACCCTAGCTCCATTGGGCAATATTATTGGGAAGAAAACTGTCTGCGAGGGATTTTGTAATGAGAAATGGTCTGTGCCGCCACAACCCGGAGGTTGTGAGCCTGAGTATGTTTGGACAGTAGATGGAGTAGAGGTAGGAGGGACTGATTTGGAAGTTGAACTGGATGATGAATGGGGTCCGGGGATGCATACGATCTGTGTAACAGCAGTTATTGGTAATCCCGGAAGTGGGAGTACTTGTGATGAAGAGGGGCCAAAATGTTTTACTTTTGAAATTCTACCTAAACCACAGTATAGAGGGCCGGATAAATATATTTGTATAGAAGATGTTCCTTACGATTGGCACGGTATTTCAATTTCCCAAGACGGAGAATATGAGTATGAATTTGTCGGGCCAAATTGCTGCAAGTATGATTCCATAAGACAGTTTTTTATACTGCCTCAGCCGGAGAAGCCAAGTGTTTATTACATTGGCTGTTCGTCAAGTGATTTGTATATAGACCCTACAACAGGAAGATCTTATGGTGGATGTAATAATCCGATTCAAGTTGACTTATACAGATCTACTCAGCCCTTCAAATGCGATTCTGCTTATGATTTATATACCATATTCCCCAATTTTTCACCGGGATTTCAATTGGAATGTAATGGTTCTGATATTGTCATAAAACCCGGTATTTCTGATATTACAGATTATTGTGGAAACAATGCTGATGTGACATATCAATATGATTATGCTTGGTTCAGAAAATCAAACTCAACCCAGATCATAAGTAGAGACGAAGATCTCATTGTAGATAAAAAGGATGATTATTGTGTCGAATTTACATTTACAGTAAATTACGGAACAGCCTCTAAAAAATGCAAAAGGATTTTCTGCGAAAATATAAATGAAGATTTGAATAAACCTTATGCTGTTCCACTCAAAGGGGATACTCTGCTTTGTTTAGGAAGAAATGGACTTTATTGGATTGATACAATAATAAATCAAAGTGTTTTAATATACAACTGGACTGTAACCGGCGGAATAATTTTAACTAAAGATCCTTTTGATACTTCTGCTATAGAAGTTCAATGGACCGGCCCTGTGGGCAAAGGGCAGGTTTGTGTTTCTTACCAAACCCTGTGTGGAACCAGTCCAGAGACCTGTATGGATGTAACGATTTTGCCGGCTCCAAAACCAAATGCAGGCCCAAATGATAGCATCTGTTCTCTATCTAATGTATTCAATGGAAAAGAAGATGTTGGTGGTAAATGGACACAGATCTGCGGACCGGGGACAGGAACTTTTAATGAATACGATATCAAATCTCCGATCTCTGTTGATCGATATGGTAAGTATTGCTTTGTTTGGACAGAGACTCGACAGGGGTGTACAACAACAGATACAGTGGAGATGTATTTCAATGGTGATCCAAAGAAGGATAAAGAAACCATTATTTGTGCCGGCGATAATATGGGCTATACCTATAATTTTCAGGTAAGTGGGGGAATGGCTCCTTACAGAGTCATTAAAGGAAATGGCAGTATTGATGCTAATAATAACTATAATTCTCTCTATGTAAAAAACCTAATCAATGATACTGTGGTAATTAGAGATTTTTTTGGATGTGAATTTACATTTATTATAAATCATGAATGCAAATGTACCAATGCCATAGGCTTGATCAACAGTATACCTGAAGATCTTTGTGAAGATGGAGTTTTGAATTTACGTCCTGATATTTATGATTCAAATGGTGAAATTTTGGATCCTTTAGATACTCTGATGTTTTTTATTTATACTAATCCGACAAATCCATTAGGCTCTATTCTAAGATATATAACTACCAACACTATAGTCAAAGATGCTACGCTTAATTTCAATACAACTTATTATATAGGAGCAATATTGGGACGGAAGGACAATAAGGGCGGTATTGATTTTAAGGGAGGTTGTTTGCGGGAGAGATATGGCAAACCATTTACATTCTATGAGTATCCAAAACCGAATGCAGGATTGGATGATGCTATATGTGGATTGGTATATGATTTAGCCGGTAAAAGGACAAGCTCTATTCCCAATGGTCAAATAAGATGGAAGGTTTTAAATAACAAAGGAGTTATTTTTTCTGCAACAGATGTTGAAAGTCCTAACATTGTAGCACAAAGCGGTTATGGAACTTACACTTTTGAGCTTGAAGAAACAAATAATATTTGTGTTCGCACAGATATCGTTGAGATTACTTTTAATGCACCTCCGGAAATTGACAACGTAGAGAAAA
This sequence comes from Saprospiraceae bacterium UBA3362, assembly GCA_002360455.1. Lineage (GTDB taxonomy): Bacteria > Bacteroidota > Bacteroidia > Chitinophagales > Saprospiraceae > Vicinibacter. Next base: position 10,109 of record DEQQ01000014.1, on the reverse strand, counting down.
TATGTGTTGACAAAAATATTGATTTCACTTATAGAGTTGAAGCCGATATTAAAAGCGGAAAACCGCCTTATACTCTTCTTACTCCGGGAGGTCAAATTCTTGGTAATAAATTTTTATCAGATACTTTGGTGAGTTTGGATACATTCAAAATTTTGGTAAGAGATGCCAATGGATGTATTTCTGAACTTGTTGCAGATATTCATAACTGCAATTGCGGCATTATTTCGGCCGGACAATTGGACACAGCTTTGACAAGAGTTTGTGAAGATCAATGTGTAACTTTAAGAGAAATTCTTCCGGATACCATTAATCCGGTAGAGGATATCAGAATGTATGTATTGTCCAGCTCACAGACAGATTGGAAAAAGAAAAACAGTTCTACTGTTATCTATCAAACATTCACAGATCCAAATCAAAAAATTTGTTTTGATCCTACAAGGATGATTACCGAGCAAATATATTACCTAATCAAAATAGTTGGAAACGATTTGGATAATGATATGATTATTGACTCTGATGATGATTGCTTTAGAATTACATCTCAAGCATTTGTTTGGTCTGCTTATCCAAAAGCTGATCCGGGCAAACCGGATAGCGTTTGTGGGTTGAGTTACGACATGAATGCAAATTTGACCTTGGGCAACGGAACATGGAGCCTGATCCAGGGACCGGGCAATATCAATTTTAGTGATGTCAATGATGCCAATTGTAAAATCTCGGTGACTCAAAAAGGAACCTATAAACTCAAATGGTCAGTTCTCAATTACAGCTGCGAAAGAGAAAACACAGTTGATATCACATTTTGGGATTCTCCAAATTTTAAAGGAAATCCGATCATCGAATGTGATAACACGGCTGAGAATTTCAGATTTAAAATTGATGTCGAAAACGGAGAGCAAACTACATGGAATGTTCAAGCATTTTATAATAGTGTCAACCCGGTAGTCATGACAAAAATAGGACCTGCTACTTATCAGTCGGGTTGGATTCCTACCGGCAGTACAGTGGACTATTCTGTGAATGATAGACATGATTGCGCCATTGATAAAAAATCCTTCACACATCAGTGTGTGTGCATTACAGACATAGGTCCTCTAGATCTGACTCCTATTATTCTATGTGTCGACGGAACAGCTCAAGCTAAATATGATGATTCGAAAACAACCAAAGACGGCAATGATGTAGTAAGGTATGTGTTATACGATGGAAATCCTACAGATCCTTTGACAGGAAAAATCATTAGAGTAAATGATAATGGTCAATTTAGCTTTGATCCTCAAAAAATGACTTTAGGTAAAACTTATTATATAGCGGTTATTGTTGGAAATTTAGATCCCGTTACAGGCAATGTAAATTATTCCGATCGATGTTTGAAATTTACACCCGGAGTTCCTGTGACCTGGTATCCTTATCCAATTGCAAATATCACTGGATTGAAGACATTAACTTGTACTACAGATAAAATTGTTCTGGATGGAACTCAATCTAAAGACGGCTCAAATGGAGGTTTGGATTATACTTGGTCTACAGCAGATGGTCAATTTGTAGATCCAACTCAGACAAACAGTGGGACAGTACAAATTAATAAACCGGGAACATATAAACTGTACGTCAAGGATAAGCTAAGTGGTTGTACAAATGAAATCAATTACATTATTGGACAAGACATCAAAAAACCTACTGTAGCTATCGCAGAGCCTCGAGTGCTTACCTGCGATGTTTTGTCGGTGGACTTAGATGGCTCAAAATCCTCTCAAGGGCCGCAGTATTCTGCTCTGTGGCAAGGGAATGTCAGCAATCCTACATCTTACATAAGCTCTACCTCGCAGGTTGGTTCCTATATATTGGTTATCACAAACAGTGATAACGGCTGTAAAGATTCTGCCAGAACAATTGTTGTAGCTGATAGAACGCCTCCTGTCTCTCAAATTAGTCAGTTAGGTCAACTGACCTGTTCTGTTAATCAGGTCAAACTGGATGGATCGGCATCTAAAGGCGCAAATAATTCTATTCTTACAAGCTTTAAATGGACTGCACTACAAGGAAATATTATTTCGGGTCAAGGCACAAAAGAAGTATTGGTTGGTAAGCCGGGCGGGAAATTTATTCTCGAAGTCAAAGATAGTCGTAATGGCTGTATTGATATTGACACAATAGATGTAGTAGAAAATGGAAATCCATTAGGATTGATTCAATCCGATCCTCAAGACCCACGATGTTTTGGAGATAGAAACGGAAGCATTCAAATTCTAGACGTATTGGATAAAAACAATAATAGACTCAGCAATCTGACCTTTTCGGTTAATGGTGGTCCATTTGTTTCCGCAAGAGATTTTCCAAATCTAGGTCAAGGAACATATAAAATTACCGTAAAAGACAAAGATGGCTGTGTCAAAGACACCACTCTAAGCTTGAAAGAGCCTGAAAAATTAGCGATCAAAGTGATTAGTACAACCATTGTAGACCAGGGCACATTGGTCAATTTGGATAGCCTAGTAACAGAGATTAAGGGGGGGACAAAGCCATATGCACAGAATGAATGGTTTAATAAATCGTTAGATTCTATGTGGTCAAACCATCGAATATATACAGCCGATTCAACTTATGATTTTATTGTAAATACAATCGATGATAGAGGATGTGAAATACAAGACCAGCTAAGAGTTTTAGTCAGAATTGTAAAAGATGTTTGGTGGCCGAATGTTTTCTCTCCTAATGGCGACAATATCAATGATTACTTTACACTTTGGGGTAAAAAAGTTAAGATCATTAGGAAACTGTCCATTTTTGATCGTTGGGGCGAACGACTGTATGTCGCTGAGAATATAGCTGATGCCAATAAAGGAGGGCTCAATAAAGGATGGGACGGAAAATTCAGAGGAGAAATGATGATGCCTGGTGTATATGTGTTTGTGGCAGAGGTAGTTTTCGAAGGTTCAAATCAAACCGATATTTATAAAGGAGATTTTACGCTATTAAGGTAAAATATTAATTAGTACAACCTAAGGCATCGGCAGTTACGAATTGTCGATGCCTTTTGTATTTGATGAGCTAGTACATAATACGGGCATAGGCCAAAATCAACACTATGGCCTGGCATTAATTTAATTACCCAAATAAAAAATTCTCTAAAATTTAATTCAAAGCAGCATTTTTATAAAAAGTGGTGTCTATACTATTAACTAAGGGTTAAAATTTGGGTACGATTTTTGGAAAATTATTAAGATTTTAAAAAATTTTTAATAAATCCATAAAAACAATTAATTTTAGAAGCCAATTTAGGATTAGTTGATTATTAATTCTAATGTTTAAGACAAACAAAAACAATATGTTCAAGAAATTTTTACCACTTTTAATGTTATTCATTGCAGCTGTTCAAAATTCGTTAACAGCTCAATGTACTCCACCTGCGGTAGATAACTGTGCAGATGCGAACGTACTATGTGGACTTGATGAGGTAAACGGATATTCCTGCCAAAATACCTCTGATATCCATTCAGACCTTTATCCTTGCGGAGCAGGAAGCCTTTGCAGCAGTGGTGGAGGACCCCATAATACCAGTTGGTGGGCTTTTGTAACCAATGGAGGGTCTGTAACAATTACAATAACTACAACCAACTGTGGTGGAGCAGGAGTGCAAATTGGGATTTGGGGTGACTGTAATTGCGGCGAAGAGGTAGCTTGTAATCCTTTTTGTGCAGGACCCGGCACCATTACTATTACAGCGAATTTGACTCCTTGTAAAATTTATTATCTGTTTGTAGACGGATGTTCCGGAGACGTCTGTGATTTTAGTTTGTCAACATCCGGAGGAGCTTCACCAACGTTATCCCCGCTAGGACAAATCAGAGGGAAAGATAAGGTGTGTGAAGGTTTTTGCGGAGAAGTTTGGTCTGTCAATGCACAGCCGGGAGGTTGCGAACCGGAGTATGTATGGACTTGGGATGGAGCAGAGGTTGGTGGACGTGATGCCGAAGTAACCTTGGACGATGAGTGGGGACCTGGAACTTATACCCTTTGTGTTACAGCTTATATCGGTAACCCTGATAATGGCAGTACCTGTGATGAGGAAGGTCCGGTTTGTAAACAAATCACCATTCTTCCAAAACCTGAATATCGCGGACCTGATAAGTATCTTTGTCCACAGGATGTACCTTATGATTGGCATGGAGTCAGTGTATCGGGAGAAGGTGAATATAAAGTGACTTTCACAGGAGCAAACTGTTGCAAGTACGATTCAATTAGACAATTTTATGTTGTACCGGAGCCTGATCCGGGAGTGGTTTACTATATAGGTTGTTCGCCAAGTGATTTGTATCAAGATCCAACAACCAATAAAAGATACGGAGGATGCAATAATCCTGTAATTGTGGATTTGCCAAGGGCCAGTGAGCCATGGAGATGTGATTCTTCTTATAAACTTTATACAATATTCCCATTGTATAGTCCCGCTTTTCAATTGGAATGTAACGGAAATGACATCATTATTAAACCAGAACTTCAAGATCTTACAGACTACTGCGGAAACCAAGCTGATTTGGCTGTAAGAATTGATTATGCTTGGTATAGAAAGTCTAACCCATCTCAAACCATAAGCAGGGAAGAGGATTTGATTGTCAACAAGAAAGACGACTACTGTGTAGAAGTAACCTTTACTTTTACTTATGGAGACTTTACTGAAGTTTGTGTGAAAACATGGTGTGAAAACCTTGATGAAGACAAATTCAAACCTGGACCTGTTCCTATCAAAGGAGATACTGCAATATGCTTAGGAAGAAATGGTACTTATTATATTGACACCATCCTCACCGGGGTAACCTTGTACAATTGGAGTGTAATAGGCGGTGTAATCACTACTCCTGATCCATTTACAAAAACTTCTATCGAAGTGAAATGGACAGGACCGGGAAATAAGGGTCAGGTATGTTTTGAATATCAAACTCTTTGTGGATATGCTCCTCAAACTTGTTTGGATGTTAGTTTGTATCCTGCACCTAATCCTTCTGCTGGACCAAATGATTCTATCTGCTCATTGTCCAATGTGTTCACCGGAAAAGCAGATGTCGGTGGAAAATGGACGCAACTTTGTGGTCCCGGCACAGGCACATACGATGAGTTTGATCCAAAGTCAAATATCACTGTAGATAAGTATGGTAAATACTGTTACGTTTGGACAGAAACAAGACAGGGATGTACTACAATGGATACCGTGGAACTTTATTTCAATTCTGATCCGCAAAAAGACAAGGAACAAATTATTTGTGCAGGTGATAATAAAGGATATACTTATTGTTTCAATATAACCGGAGGAACTCCACCATACAAGGTTAAACAAGGCAATGGTTCCATCGACGCCAATAACAAATACTGTTCTAAATATGTATTGAATTTAGTGGATGATGTTGTAATTATCACAGATGCTTTTGGATGCGAATTCACTTTCAAATTGAATCATGAATGTAAGTGTACCAATGCTATTGGTTTAGTTGACTCTTCTCCGGAAGATTTGTGTGAAGATGGCATCATCAATCTTAGACCAGATGTATATACCGGAAATGGAGAAATTTTGGACCCTACAGATACTGTAATGTTTTTTATCTATACGGATCCAAATAATCCTCTTGGATCTTTGGTAAAGTACATTTCAACCAATACAGTTTCTAAAGATCCGACTTTGAGTTTCAACACTACTTATTATATCGGTGCCATCCTTGGAAGACGAAATAACAGAGGAGGCATTGATTTTGCAGGCGGATGTGTTCGTGAGTCTTATGGAAAACCATTTACTTATTATGAATTTCCTAAACCTAATGCTGGAATAGACGATAAAATTTGTGGTCTCGTTTATGACCTTAATGGAAAACGTACAGCTTCTATTCCTAATAGTACTTTGCGTTGGAAAGTAACCGGAGGAAAAGGAGTGGTATTCTCAGGGACTGATATCGAGAATCCAAATATTACGGCTCAAAGTGGATATGGGACTTATACCTTTGAATTGGAAGAAACAAACAATATTTGTACAAGAACAGACATCGTTGAAATTACTTTTAATGCTCCACCGGATATCGAAAATGTGGATAAAATTTGTGTTGACAAGAATATTAAATTCACTTACAGAGTTGAAGCGGATATTACAGGAGGTAAAGGTCCTTATACATTGCTAACACCTAATGGACAGTTGATAGGTAACAAATATTATTCTGATACTTTGGTGAGTTTGGATACCTTTAAGATCTTGGTTCAAGACGCCAACGGATGTATTTCTGAGTTGGTTGCAGATATTCATAACTGCAATTGTGGAATTATATCAGCAGGGGAACTTAAAACACAGGTTACAAGAGTTTGTGAAGATGAATGTGTAGCAATTCAAGTAGTAAATCCGGATACTATAGTTGCAAATGAAGACATCAGAATGTATGTATTATCCAATTCTGCAAATGATTGGCAAGGTAAAAGCCCTACAACGGTGATTTACCAGACATACACCAATGCTGCTCAGCAAATTTGTTTTGATAAAGCTAAAATGCGAACTGAAGAAATCTATTATATTATCAAAGTTGTAGGTAACGATTTGGATAATGACAACAAAGTAGATGCTAATGATGATTGTTCTCGTTTTACAGCACAGCCATTTGTTTGGACAGCATATCCATTGGCAGATCCGGGCAAGCCGGATAGTGTTTGCGGGCTTAATTATACTCTTGATGCAAATCTGACTTTAGGAAATGGAACTTGGACATCTGTCAGCGGTCCGGGGCAAGTGGTATTCTCGGATACAAAAGATCCAAAGAGCACAATTACTGTTCCAAGCAAAGGAACCTATACTTTTGAGTGGACTGTTTTAAATTATACTTGCGAAAGAAAGAATCAGGTAAGTATCACATTCTGGGATTCGCCAAATTTTGTTGGTAATCCAATTATCGAATGTGATAACACAGCAGAAAATTTCAGATTTAGAATTGATGTTGCAAACGGAGAACAAACAACATGGAATGTGAAAGCATTCTACAACGCCTCATCTCCGGTGACCATGACCAAGACCGGACCAAGTACTTATCAATCCGGTTGGATTCCTACCGGAAGTACTGTAGATTATTCTGTAAACGATAGGCATGATTGTGCGACAGATACTAAGTCTTTCACTCATCAATGCGTTTGTATCACAGATATAGGTCCATTGGATTTAACGCCAATTATTTTGTGCGCAGATGGAACTGCAACGGCCAAGTATGACAACAGTAAGACTGTTCCGGATGGAAATGATGTGGTAAGGTATGTATTGTATGATGGAACTTCTGCAAATCCTATAGGAGGAACGATAGTAAGAGTGAATGACAACGGTATCTTTACTTTTGATCCTAACAAGATGCAGCTTGGTAAAACTTATTATATAGCTGTTTTTGTTGGTAATCTTGATCCTAGTACCGGAAATGTAAATTATAGCGACCGTTGTTTGAAAAACACTCCTGGTGTGCCTGTAACATGGTATGCATATCCTGTAGCAGAAATTAAAGGTATTAATTTGTTGACCTGTAAAACGACTTCAATAAAATTGGATGGATCTTCATCTAAAGATGGATCAAATGGTGGATTGGATTATACCTGGAGTACTGCAAATGGACAATTTGTAAATCCTGCTAATGTAAGCAATAGCACCGTAGATATTAATAAACCGGGCACTTACAAGTTATTCGTTAAAGATAAGATAAGTGGATGTACCAACGAGATTACATACAACGTTGCTCAAGATATCACATTGCCAACAGTATCTATTGCCGAGCCGTCTGTACTTACCTGTGATAGGTTATCGGTTACTTTGGATGGATCCAAATCATCTCAAGGAAATAATTATACGGCAGCTTGGATTGGATCGGTGAGTAATCCTAATTCATACTCTCCTACGACAGACCAACCGGGTGTGTACACATTGGTGGTTACGAATACAAGCAACGGTTGCGTTGATTCTGTTAAAGCAATAGTTGGAGTGGATAGAGCTTTGCCTACAGCCAATATCAGTCAAAAAGGACAATTAACTTGTTCTATTACTCAGGTTCAATTGGATGGATCTGCTTCTAAGGGTGCAAACAATGCTCAGATAGCAAGCTATAGTTGGACTGCATTAAATGGAAATATTATCTCCGGTCAAGGCACTAGAGAAATTGTGGTGGGTAAGCCGGGTGGTAAATTCTTACTTCAAGTAAAAGATTCTCGAAACGGATGTTTGGATTACGATACCATTGATGTTGTGGAATTAGGAAACCCATTGGCCTTGATACAAACTGATCCGCAGGACCCAATCTGTTTTGGTGAGCGAAATGGAAATATCAAAATTCTGGATGTTTTGGATTACAATAATAATAAATTGAATAATCTACAGTTTTCAATTAATGGTGGAGCTTATGTTTCTGCAAAAGATTTTCCAAATCTAGGTCAAGGAACTTATAAGATCTCTGTTAAAGACCAAAATGGTTGTACCAGAGATACAGTGTTGACTCTTGTAGAGCCAACTAAGCTTGGAATATCTGTGACAAGCACGATCGTAGTAGATCAAGGAAGCAAAGTTGATTTGGATAGCTTGGTCAATGCAATTACAGGAGGAACTAAGCCGTACGCACAAAACGAATGGTATAATAATAGCTTGGATTCTGTATGGAGTACTCATAGAGTTTACAATGCAGACTCTACCTATGATTTTACTGTAACCGCTGTAGACGATAGAGGATGTGAAGTTCAAGATCAAGTAAGAGTTATTGTGCGAATAGTGAAAGATGTATGGTGGCCAAATGTATTCTCACCAAATGGCGATGGACTGAATGATCACTTTACACTTTGGGGTAAGCGAGTAAGAAATATTAAGAAACTGGCTATCTATGACCGTTGGGGTGAAAAAGTGTTTGATGGCGACAATTTATCAGACGGCAATAAAGGAGGTCTCACCAAAGGTTGGGATGGTAACTTTAGAGGTGAACGCAGTTTGCCGGGAGTTTATGTGTTCTGGGCAGAAGTGCAGTTTGAAGGATCCAATAGTACAGAAATTTACAAAGGAGACTTTACTTTATTAAGATAATTTAAAATGTTCATAGTGAAAGGCCTCGGAGAATCCACTCCGGGGCTTTTTGCATTTCTGAAGAAATGGTTTAGTTTTGTACTTTAATTGAAGAACTTCATGAAAAGGTATAGGGATAAACTATTGGATGCACTCGATTTGTATGAGGTGGATGGAGGACTTGGTCCCAAAGGGACGGAGCGAAGCGAACTCCGTAATACACCGACCTTGCGAGCAGCAAGGGCATACCCAAAATTTCTTTCGCTTAAGAGTAGTTTTAGCTTGTTTTTTTTGTATTTTATTTTTGGATTTTTTCAAATCGTATCTGCTCAAAAGGCTGACCTGCGAGGACATGTTTACGATAAAAATTCGGGTGAGCCCTTGGCTTATGCCAATGTGTTTTTTTTGAATACCAATATAGGTACAACAACGGATGCCACGGGATTTTTTGCTTTGGCAGGAGTGCCCAAAGGATCTTATGTACTCATAGCAAGTTATATCGGTTATGATACCGCGCGATACGAAATAACCCTCAACGCAAATCAAATTCTGAATAAACAGATTTATCTTACAGAGTCCGGAGTGATGCTGAACGAAGTGGCCATTTCGGGAAAAAAAGAAATTGCCAGAACTGAAGTTAAAATTTCTACTTTGACGGTTTCTCCTCGCGAAATCAAAGCGCTGCCATCGACCGGAGGCGAACCCGATATAGCTCAATATCTTCAAATTATTCCCGGCGTTGTGTCAACAGGAGATCAAGGCGGGCAGATCTATATCAGAGGGGGAAGTCCGGTGCAAAACAAAATTTTATTGGATGGGATGACAATATTCAATCCTTTCCATTCTATAGGAATTTTTTCTGTTTTTGAGACTGAAGCCATACGAACTGTAGATGTTTTGACGGGAGGCTTTGGAGCAGAATATGGAGGAAGAATTTCTGCTATTGTAGATATGAAAACCCGTGAAGGCAACAAGACTAAGTTAGGAGGATTGGTTTCTGCAAGTCCATTTATGGCGAAGGCACTGATAGAAGGGCCATTGTCAAAATTCAAAGAAGGAAAAA
>DEQQ01000029.1 GCA_002360455.1 Saprospiraceae bacterium UBA3362 | reverse complement strand
ACTGACTAATTTATTTTTTTTTGAATAATTCGTTTTTTAAAAAATTACCTTACAAAGTTAGGGCGCCAGAATAGCCTCTTCCTAATTATTTTGTTTCATATTTTGAAAAAAAATAAAATAGTTTTTTATAAAATGAAACAAAATGACCTCTTAGGACTAAAAATGCCTCTTTTTGTTTTAAAAAGTGAAAGAGTTTATATTAGTTAATTAACAATATGAGCTTTTTGAGAGTTTGTGAAAAAGATGTTTAGCAAAAAACCAAAGAAGAATCCTGGCTAAAGCCCTGGGATTTTTGTTGTTTGTATCTACGCCCTAAGTGACCTTTTATATTTGTACCGAAGGGATATAGTCCGAACGTGGGTTTATGTTTTTTCCTGTTATAAAGAACGCAGTTTCTGAGACTTCGCTAACTCATGTACAATATTATATTAAGGTGAAAGTCAAAAGCGTCGTAATGATTGTGCGTCGAACTATTCCAAGCCTAAAGCTTTATTAATAGATTAGCAACAGCTTATAGCTAATATAGGAAACAATCGTTTTTCGGTTTATGACCTAATTTTACTTGATTAACATCTAGTGGAATTCTCATTGCATGTTCCTTAACTTAGGTATGGTTTTATAATAGAATATTGCTGCAAAACATGGAAACCTGACAACCAAAAAAATAAGCCCGATCGTAGCGTGTACGAAGTACAGTGGAGAGCGGGACTGCGGCCATGAGGAGAAATGGGAATTTTTCTTTCTAATAAATTCTTGCACAAGATTTTTTTTCAAAACTGTCTCAGCCGAGTAATCAATATTCTGTGAATAACATTATTTGCCGGTTTCAATTAGTAAGCAAAAAAATGAGAAAACGTTTGCCATCAGCTGAGCAATAAGGCTATAATTTTCTTATTGAACAGTGGCTTCATCAATGGCTCCAACAATGATATTGTCTAAAAAACGTATTAAATGATTTTTATATATAAAAATTATTGCATATATTTGCACTAGAAAAACCTGTAGATGTGCAAAACATAGTAAGTCAACGATTTGTAGAATGTTACCTAGAGTTAAGTAAGGTAGGTAAAGTGAAGTCTGCAAGACATTTTGCACAATCTCTTCAATGTCTTCCTCAGAGTTTGCATCCTATCCTTAAAGGTACTAGAGACATTAGCCTAGAGCTTATCAGCAAATCTGTTGAGGTGTTCCAGATAAATTCTGATTATTTATTTACAGGGAAAGGGGCAAAGTTTAGTTCTTCGCTTTGTATGGATGATTTAAAAGTGATTACCATTCAGACAGATCACTTTGGTAATGAAAAAATAATTCATATTCCGGAAAAAGCTCATGCAGGATATGTGGAGAATTTTGGCCAAGCTCACTATGTTGAGAAATTGGAAACATACTCTATTCCCTTACATAATTTTAGCTCTCAAAATACGATGAGATCTTTTGAAGTAGCCGGAGATAGTATGCAGCCCTGTTTCATGGCAGGAGATATCGTAGTGTGCACCTATGTACACAGTTATTTTTGGGAAACTAAATTAAATTCGAGCAAATCATTTGTTTTCGTTACAAAAAATGGAATTGTACTAAAAAATCCAATAGCCTATTCAAAAAAGGAAAACCAAGTAATTCTCAATTCAGAAAATGAAGAGTATTCTCCTTATGCTGTCGTAGTGACCGATATTATTGAGGTGTGGGAAGTAGAATTTAAAATTACCAAGCATTTTGATTCTCCAATTTCTAAAGAGGAGACAAGCTTGGAGGAATTGAAAGACTTACTTCTGCAGCAAGCAGAAATGATTAAGAAAATTTCTGAAGCGCAATTTCACGGTTCGTATTAAGAGAGCCTATATTTGTATTCTAGTGTTTATTTTTTTTTGTATTAAAAAATGAGTCAAGATAATCATTTACTTTGGACTAGCAACTCCGCTCGATTAGAGACAAGCGCTTTATTCCAGTTCAAACATTATGTTGAGAAAAAATACAATTGCATTTTTAATTCATATGAAGAACTTCACTCTTGGACAGTAACTCATAGTGAGACATTTTGGACACTGTTATTTGAATTTTTTCAAATAAGTTATACCGGCACATTGCAGCCTGTAACTGTAAAAGAAGGAAAGAATAGATCTCAGTGGTATCCTCATTGTTCTTTAAATTATGCAGAGCACTTGTTTAAAAATAGAAGTGATGATGATGTAGCTTATATTGGGATTCAAGAATCCGGTGAGTCCAGGTATATTAGTTTTTCGGATTTGAAAAGACAAACAGCCCGGCTCCAAAATTATTTGAAATCTTTACAAATGAAAGAAGGGGATAGAGTAGTAGCCTATCTTCCTAATGTGATAGAAGCTAGTGTTGGGTTTTTAGCTTGTGCTAGTTCAGGAATAATATGGAGTTCTTGCTCTCCGGATTTTGGCAAGGATAGTGTAATAGACAGGTTTAAGCAAATAGAACCAAAAATTATTTTAGCCTGCGATCATTATTGCTACAATGGCAAAAATTTTTCCAGAAGAGAAATCGTTAAAGAAATTGTTGCACAAATCCCATCCATAGAAAAAATTATTTGGATTAACTCCACAGAAGAATTAGAAAGTGACTTGGAAATTCATTGGACTTCCATCCAGAACAACTCCTTTTATAATGCCGATCTTACTTTTGTAAAAACCAATTTTTCTTCTCCTCTTTGGATCTTATTTTCTTCCGGAACCACAGGTATCCCAAAAGCAATAGTCCATTCTCACGGTGGCATGTTACTGGAACATTATAAGTATTTAGTGTTGCATAATGATGTGAGACAGGGGGAGCGTTTTTTTTGGTATTCTACCACAGGATGGATGATGTGGAATTTTGTCAATGCCTCACTATTGGCCGGAGCTACTGCGGTCTTGTTTGATGGAAATCCTGCTTATGGCTCCACTGACTTTTTGTGGAGTCTTGTAGACAAGTACCAAATAAATCACTTTGGTACAAGTGCTCCTTATATTGTAGCTTGTATGAAAGTGAATATTGATTTATCCGGTAAGTATCAGTTTGATTCCCTTATTTCCATTGGATCTACAGGTTCTCCATTACCTCCGGAAGCCTTTAGTTATGTGTACCAACACATAAAATCTTCTGTCTGGTTGTGCTCCATGAGTGGCGGAACAGATGTGTGTACTGCATTTGTTGGATCCTGTATATGGAAGCCGGTGTATAGAAGTGAGATTCAATGCATAGGGCTAGGAATAGACTTACAGGTATGGGATGAGGAAGGAGCTCCTGTAAAAGAAGGAATCGGAGAAATGGTAATAACACAAGATATACCATGTATGCCCATTTTTTTTTGGAATGATCCGGACGGCTCTAAGTATTATAATTCTTATTATGATTTTTTTCCGGGTTACTGGAGACATGGAGACTGGATAGAGCGCACATCACATGGCGGGATTGTCATTTATGGAAGATCCGATGCTACATTAAATCGCCATGGTGTCAGAATAGGGACAGCAGAAATTTATAATGTGATCAATCAGTTTAATGAAATCAAAGATTCTTTAGTAGTCAATATTGAATTAAAAAATGGAGATCACTGGATGCCATTGTTTGTCCAAATGAACGAGGGGTTTCAACTTACAACTGATTTGATTGACAGAATAAAAGTAGAATTAAAAAAGCAATATTCACCTCGGCATGTGCCGGATTTATTTATTCAGGCTCCGGAAATTCCATACACCATAAGCGGTAAAAAAATGGAAAGCCCCGTCAAAAAAATATTGATGAAAAAAGAATTGAGTAAGGCTTATACCAAGGATGCAATGAGAAATCCTGATTCCATGAAATTCTTCATAGAATTTGATACAAAAATTAAATCGGAATTATTGTAATTTGAAATCAGCCTATATTGGCTCGACGTTGAGCAATTTGTTTTTTAACATTCATCCAATGTTCACCTAAAATAAGATTCATACTTTTGTCCACAACAAAATGTCGGGCAATGTTGAATGCCCCTTTGAGTTTTAATGGAATCGAATTATTGGCCCTTAATGCAATAGAAAATCCACCATCAGTATATTCAATATGATGCCAGTACTGACTAGGAATAAAAACGGTTTCTCCATGATTTAATATTGTTTCCATTCCTTCTAATGATTTTATAGAAGGAAATTTGTTTTCATCCGGATACATTGGATCCACAAGACAGGTTACGGTAAAGGGCAAGGCTTGAAGTTTTTTGGACTGAGATTGATCAAACAGCACAATTCGTTTTCTGGTTTGGAACTGAGTCAAGAATACATGAGAGCAATCTATATCGTAGTGTATCTTGGTGTAGGAACCCTGTCCTCCAAAAAACATAAAAGGAAATTCGTTAAAAAAGCCTTCTGTGATTTCCGGAATTCTAATATCATTTCGCAATTCCGGAGCATGTTTAAAAAGATTGAATAAAAAAATTCTTTTGTCCGTAGGGCCTTCTTGAATTAGATGAAGATAATCCCCAAACTTCATTTCACCGCAGGCTGTCATATATCCCTTACCAGCTTTACTGTAGTTGCCGTCGTAAATTGGAACACTGATATGACCATAGTTTTTGATGAGAAAGTCAAAAGTCCATTTATCTTTAGCCGGCCAATCCTTTATTAAATCTGTGAAAACCACAGGCTTGGACTTTTTTAAATATTCGTTCTCGAATTCTGTTTTCGTTAGGCCACCGCGAGCCGGTAGAACAGGTCCTCGCGGAACAGTCCCTGGTTGATCAGGGTGCGCAGGTCCTTGTTCGTCGCCGCAACGATGCGCACGTCGGTCTTGATCGGCGTGCGGCCGCCGACGGTGGTATATTCGCCCTGCTGAAGGACGCGCAGCAGTCGTGTC
>DEQQ01000066.1 GCA_002360455.1 Saprospiraceae bacterium UBA3362 | reverse complement strand
TTTCTGAAAAACTTTTTCGTTGAGTGCCAGCCACGAATTGGCAATTTTTTTAGCCAGAGATTTTTCATTCATAAAACTTAAAGCTTGCACTGCAACCCATTGTAGTGGAGCATAAGAGTAGGGCGCATCCCAGCTTAAACCTTTTTTTTTTGCTGTGCACATCAATCCTCCTTCTTGCAACAATTGTTGCTCCAAGACTTTAATTACCGCAGCCGAATTGGAACTCATCACAGGAGACTTATTGATGTTGATCAGATAATAAGGATACAGTCCTGCGAGTGTGATATGCTCTGTTTGTTTGAGAGACTTGCTGTCAAAGTCAGTAAAAAAATGAACGTTCTCATTCCAAAAATAAGTTTCTATGGCTTTCACGCGGTTTTGAGCTTTGAGAGTATAGGCTCTGCTTGCCTGTACATTGTCTTGAAGCGATGCAGCAAGAGCCAGAATGCTTTCCATTTTATACATCAGACAGTTCAAGTCTACAGGTATAATTTCTGCAGTACGACTTTTGTTTGGTTGTGCGTCTGGTGCATACCATCTGCTGCTTAGATTCCATCCACTGCTTGATGCCGCTCGATAATTAGTATAACATTCCTGCTCAAGCATACCGGACGTTTTGGCCATTTCTACATCTTCATAGTAGAACTCTGCTCTAGGATTGGAGCGATCATCCCAGAATCGGTTTAGCAACCATCCTTCTTTCGTTTTATAGACCCGTTTGAGCAATTCTCCATCGATCATTACTTCATGATCTTCCATCCAATATTGATATTCTTTTTCCATAGCAGAGAAGTATTTTTTATAAACTTCCTTTCCTTTGAGTTCTGCAAGCATTTCTACCATCATAGGAAAAAAAGGTGCTGCAGATCTACTCAGAGTATAGCTTCTATTGGATTCCGGAATATGACCATAAGTGTTGATCAAATAAGCAAAATTATCAACCATAGATTCTATTTCGGTCAGCTGTTTGGTCGCACGAAGACCCAACATCACAAAATAAGAGTCCCAATAATAAATTTCTCTCGTTCGCCCTCCGGATCCGATATGTGCATAGGGAAGTGGTAAAATACTCGACTTAGAAGAATAAGGATTTTTGGTTTTGCTGATATCAAAATCGGCTTCCCTTCTGAGCAAAGGCCACAAATTTTTACAATGAATTTTGAGATCCTTCTCTCCGGTTTTATAATTGATCAGATTCTCTTTAGGCAGTTCAAAATTGTCTTTAACAATCTGCTTCATGTCGATTTTTAGCTCGGGATGTTTTGCAATTTTGTAGTATGATCTTGCAATATCTACCGGATTTTGTTTTGCCTCACAGTCCGGAAAAATCTTGCTATCCTCAAACACTTTTTGCAACTGTACCTCTGTAAATAAAATGCCATATTGCACATCCGGTGGAGTTGGTTTTTGCGCATAAGAACACAGACTTAATCCGACGGCGACAAGAAGTCCATAAAGTTTCATCTAATAAACAATTTATTTTTTATAAAATAGAAAGAGTCAGAGTTCGACACCCAACAATTCAATTTTCCATTTTGACTCAGAAGATCGTTGTTAGATTGATTCGCGCTCTGCCCAATTCCGGACAAAGGTATAATGGCATAAGTAAGATGAAGAAATAAATTTTTTTGGCTGTGACCGGCCTTTCAGTCCGGTCGGTCCCTTACAGACTCGCTATCGCTCGGTGCTTTGCACTGTCCCGTAAACGGGACATCCTCCAGGCACCTCACAGAAACGAACATATTCGAAAAGCAGGGTAGGGGCTCTTAAGCTCATTTTTACCGAAAATCTTGTTCACCAGGCAACAAGAGCAAATAAGAGCAAAACTCTTTCTTAAAAGTAAAAACTTAGTTAACGCAGATCAATTTTATTAAAAAAGAAATCTTATGGATAAAAATATGTATATTTGCGCTCCAAATTATTGAAAATATGTTGATAATAGACGTAAAAGACTCAGAATCAATAGATCGCGCACTCAAAAAGTACAAGAAGAAATTTGAGCAAGCCAAGACTTTGAAAGAATTGCGTAGAAGAAAGCATTTCACAAAGCCGTCTGTTGAGCGCAGAGCAGAAGTACTCAAGGCTATCACCAAGCAAGAGTACATCACAAGACACGCATTATAATTTTTTTTAATATTTATTCAAATATTTATCATTATCTTAGCTCCATAAAAGAGCTAAGGTTTGGACGTTTACATTACACAGTTTAGAGATTATCTCAAGCAAGAAAAACGCTACTCAGAGCACAGTTATTCTGCCTATTTTAGAGATTTACAGCAATTTAGAAAATACTGTTTATTGCAGTATCAGATAGACCAATTTCAATCAGTCAACAGCTCAATCATCCGCTCATGGATGGCCCAACTTTCAGAAGACGGCATGGAGTCCAGATCCATTTTAAGAAAAATTTCATCTTTAAGAAGTTTTTATAAATGGGCTCTCAAGCGAGAACTCATCAGCGGATCCAATCCTTGCAACAAGCTGGTTACTCCAAAAACACCCAAAAGGCTGCCCGGTTTCAGTAAAACGGCAGAGATCAACTCCGGTCTTCGGCAAGAGGAGGAAAAAATGACAGAGTTCGAAGACTGTCGCAATCATTTGATTGTAAAACTAATCGCCTATTCCGGCCTCAGAAGGTCAGAGATTATTCAATTAAATTTGACTCAACTTAATCTTAATTCACTGTTAATCAAGGTTATAGGCAAGGGACAGAAAGAACGTATTCTTCCCATTAAGCACGAACTAAAACAAGATTTTGAGCGTTATATATCTATGCGCAATGAATTAGAAGCTATGTATTCTGATCGCGTTTTTCTTCGAGCTAACGGACAAGCTCTATATCCTAAGTTGGTGCACAGAATAGTGGGTCAATTTTTGGGTCAGTACAGCAGTTCAAATCACAAGAACCCCCATTCGCTAAGACACAGCTTTGCCACGGGTTTACTCGAAAACGGAGCAGATATTTATGCCGTTAAGGAATTGCTTGGTCATTCCAGCTTGGCTGCAACCCAGGTATATACCCACACCAATATTGAGCACCTCAAACAACTTTATAGTAAAGCTCATCCTTTAAATAATACAAAATCAGATTATTAAATACATAAAATTAATTTAATATGATAGCAAAAATTCAATCCATTCATTTCGATGCAGATCAAAAGTTACTTTTGATGATCCAAGAAAGATTAGACAAACTAGCCGAAACCCTCAAACTGAGGCAGCTCAACGCCAATGTAATTCTCAAAATGGAGAAGGTTGCCAAAATTCAGGACAAAATAGTAGAAATCATCATCAAGCTTCCGGGCAAAGCCTGCGTTGCACGAACCTCAAGCAAGAGCTTTGAAGCCGCCGTGAAGAAGGCTGTTGATATTATCAAAGTTCAGATCCTCAAACATAAAGACAGAATCCAGTCTTAGAAAAAAATTCATTTTTATTGAATTGAAAATTAAAAATAATTATATCTTTGCACTTCAATTTTAAGAAGGGTAGAAAAGTGTGCCCGGATTATTAGAGAGTGTTAGCCAGTGTAGCTCAGTTGGTAGAGCCGCTGATTTGTAATCAGCTGGTCGGGGGTTCGAGTCCGTCCACTGGCTCCAAAGTCTTGTAAACGAAGGTTTTACGAGGATAAAAATTGAATAGAAAGATTCAGAGGAGGAGGCATCCCGTGTTATCATCGGGGAAGTAAAAGCAGGAATGTTTTGCTTGTCTAAGTCCAAAAATTGAGGGGGTGCGCCGGAGTTGGAGAGCCGGGCCAGACTGTAAATCTGGTGTCTTTGACTGAATGGGTTCGAATCCAATCACCCCCACTTTCTTTTTTTTCGGTCTGAAGTATTTTAATGATTTGTGAAAATCTTGAAATGAGACAAACTTATAATTTTAGTTTGTTTTGTTTGTTGCATCCACAGTCAGAACTTTAACAAAGTCGGACTGTAGAGATGTCGGATCAAGAAAAAACTATAGTCTTGATCTCAAATTATACTGCATTCGAGTTCCACACAGATCTACTCAGCACAATGTTGAATTTTGTAGGGTTCAAGAAGCGATTTTTGAACCGAGAATTATATAAGAAATTATAATAGTCTTCAAAACGTTGAAAGACGTATTTTTAGTAAAAGCATACATACACATTGTTTCATTAAGTTAATAATAATGTTGTAACCGCGGGAGTAGCTCAGTTGGTAGAGCATCAGCCTTCCAAGCTGAGGGTCGCGGGTTCGAGTCTCGTCTCCCGCTCTACATTTTTTAGAAATGGAATTTTAGAAATCCTATTCTAAAAAATAATGAACAAAGTATCTTTTAGTAAAATAATTCTCAAGCCATTGTAGCTCAGGGGTAGAGCACTTCCATGGTAAGGAAGGGGTCAAGGGTTCAATTCCCTTCTATGGCTCACAATTTTAAAATCCAGTTGTTTTCAAATTATTTTTTTAAAAAACTATAACATACAATTTAAAATAGTTATTCAATGGCAAAGGAAACTTTCAATCGCTCCAAACCCCACGTCAACGTTGGTACTATTGGTCACGTTGACCATGGTAAAACCACACTGACATCGGCTATCACTTCTGTTCTTTCTGAGCAGGGTCTAGCTCAAAAGAAAGACTACGACTCCATCGACAATGCTCCGGAGGAAAAAGAAAGGGGTATTACAATCAATACAGCTCACGTTGAGTACGAAACGGCAAATCGTCACTATGCTCACGTAGATTGTCCCGGTCACGCAGACTATGTTAAGAACATGGTAACGGGTGCGGCTCAAATGGACGGTGCTATTCTTGTGGTGGCAGCCACTGATGGTCCTATGCCTCAAACAAGAGAGCATATCCTTTTGGCTCGTCAGGTAGGTGTACCTAAGATCGTTGTTTTTATGAACAAAGTTGACTTGGTGGATGATCCTGAAATGTTGGAACTTGTAGAAATGGAAGTTCGCGAACTTTTGGACAAATACCAGTTTGACGGAAGTAACGCCTCTATTATCAAAGGTTCTGCATTAAAGGCATTGGAAGGTGATGCTACAGGCAAACAAGCTATCTATGATTTGATGGCTGCTGTAGATAAAGATATCCCTGAGCCGGTAAGACTTGTAGATCAGCCATTCTTGATGCCGGTAGAAGACGTATTCTCTATCACAGGTAGAGGTACTGTTGCTACGGGAAGAATAGAAAGAGGTGTGATCAAAGTTGGTGAGAACGTAGAATTGGTAGGGATGATGAAGCCTGAGGAAAAACCTCTTACTTCGACTTGTACCGGTGTGGAGATGTTCCGTAAATTATTGGATAGAGGAGAAGCTGGAGATAATGCAGGTCTATTGCTTAGAGGTATCGAAAAAGATGATATCAAGAGAGGTATGGTAATTTGCGCTCCGGGTTCTGTGAAGCCTCACATGCAATTCAAATGCGAAGTTTACGTACTTTCTAAGGATGAAGGTGGACGTCATACTCCATTCTTTAAGGGATACCGCCCACAGTTCTATTTCCGTACAACTGACGTAACTGGAGAATGTCAGTTACCGGCAGGAGTAGAAATGGTAATGCCTGGTGATAACGTAACCTTGGATGTTACATTGATCAGCCCTATCGCGATGGAAAAAGGTTTGAGATTTGCGATCAGAGAAGGTGGACGTACCGTAGGTGCAGGTCAGGTTACTGAGATTATTAAATAATATTTGAAATAAAACCGTGTTTTCAGGGAAGTAAACCTAAAAATTTACTTTTCTGAAAACATACGGGCATAGCTCAACTGGCAGAGCGACGGTCTCCAAAACCGTAGGCTGAGGGTTCAAGTCCTTCTGCCCGTGCAATACAACATAAATAAGACAATCAAAATTATGGAAAAGATCATACTATATCTAAAGGAAAGTTATAGTGAACTTGTAGAAAAAGTGACTTGGCCAACTTGGGCAAATCTATTGGATAGCGCAAGAGTAGTAGTTATAGCCACTTTGCTTATCTCTTTGATCATTTTCGTGATGGACCTTTTAACGAATACTGTTCTTGATTTCATATACAGTCTATAAGCAATTCCAATGGCTGAAGAAAGAAGATGGTATTCTCTCCGAGTTATAAGTGGCAAGGAGAAAAAAATAAGGGAAAGACTTGAACAGGAAATTCATAGATCCGGTTGGTCAGAAATTATCTCGCAAGTTATTGTACCTTCTGAGAAGGTATACAAAATAAGAAATAGTAAAAAAGTAATCATGGAACGCAATTTGCTCCCGGGTTACCTTTTGGTTGAAGCATTACCAAGCAAATTCAGTCCCGAGATTGTCCAACATATTGCCAATATGCCAGACATAATCCATTTCTTGGGAAAAAATGTTCCGATTCCTATGTCTCAGACAGAAGCCAACAGAATGTTGGGCAAAGTTGATGAGTCTATGGAAACCGGAGAAACCATGATGGAGCCGTTTATCGCAGGAGAGACTGTGAAGATCATAGATGGTCCGTTTAATGAATTTGTGGGTGATATTAAAGAAGTGAATGAAGAGAAAAAGAAAATCGTAGTTATTGTTAAAATATTTGGTCGTGGTACCGAAGTTGAACTCAACTTCATGCAGGTAGAAAAGACCAATTCATAAATTGAATTGATATGGCAAAGGAAATAGAAGGTTACGTAAAATTACAAGTAAAAGGTGGACAGGCCAATCCGGCACCTCCGGTAGGTCCGGCCTTGGGTTCCAAGGGTATTAATATCATGGAATTCTGTAAACGATTCAATGCAAAGACACAAGATACTCCGGGCAAATTGTTGCCGGTATTGATCACTTTGTATAAGGACAAATCTTTTGATTTTGTGGTGAAATCACCTCCGGCCTCTATCCAATTGTTGGAGGCAGCAAAAATTCAAAAAGGTTCTGCTGAATCCAATAGAAAAAAATCCGGCTCTGTTACTTGGGCTCAGGTAGAAGAGATTGCAAAAAATAAAATGCCGGATCTCAATGCTTTTACGCTTGAGTCTGCTATGAAAATGGTGGCAGGAACAGCAAGAAGTATGGGACTCACGGTTACCGGAGCAGCTCCTTGGGCTAACTAAGATATTTTTTTAATTTTTTTTATAAATAAAGGGAGTCTCACCCTATAGAGAGACGTTAAAACCTTACGATTATGGCAAAAGTCAGTAAAAAAAGACAGGTCGCCAATCCCAAAGTAGATAGAGTAAAACTCTACAACCTTGATGAAGCGAGCCAACTTGTTAAAGAAGTTAACACTGCAAAATTTGATGCATCTGTAGATTTGCATGTCAGATTAGGAGTCGATCCAAGAAAACCGGATCAGGCTATCAGAGGAACTGTAACATTGCCCAATGGAACAGGAAAAACCAAAAGAGTACTAGTCCTTTGTACACCGGAAAAAGAAGCTGAGGCAAAAGCCGCAGGAGCAGATCATGTGGGTCTTGATGAGTATATCCAAAAAATAGAAGGAGGCTGGACAGATATTGATGTCATCGTAGCGATGCCAACGGTAATGGCAAAACTCGGTAAAATTGGTCGTATTTTGGGACCTAGAGGATTAATGCCCAACCCAAAAACAGGAACTGTTACCATGGATATTGCCAATGCAGTTAATGAGGTAAAAGGTGGAAAAATTGCTTTCAGAGTAGACAAGTTTGGAATCATCCATGCCTCTATAGGAAGAGTATCTTTCGCACCAAATAAACTAAAAGAAAACGCAGATGAGTTTTTAAGTACAATTCTTAAGATGAAACCTTCTTCTGCAAAAGGAACTTATTTTAAGTCTATTTCAATGGCTTCTACAATGAGTCCCGGGATTAATATTGATCCAAGAGTTGTCCGTTAATTCTTAAAATTGTAAATCATGAACAAAGAGCAAAAAACGCAAGAAATAGAATCATTAAAGAAGAAATTTGAATCAGCAAATTTCTTTTATCTCACAGACTCTTCTACATTGACTGTTGCACAGGTAAACCAATTTAGAAGAATGTGTTTCGAGAAAGGTATTGAAATGCAAGTTGTAAAAAATACTCTTGCAAAAAAAGCCCTACAAAGTTTTGGAGAAGAAAGAGGATTTGAGCCTTTGTACTCTGCTTTGGAAGGGCCAACAGCAATCCTTTTTACAGAAAATGCATCAACTCCTGCCAAGTTGATTGAGGAGTTCAGAAAGTCTAACGAAAAACCCGTGCTGAAGGCAGCTTATATTGATACAGCTGTTTATTCCGGAGATGATCAGATCAAAGTTTTAGTTAGCTTAAAGTCAAAAGAAGATTTGATCGGAGACGTAATCATGTTGTTACAATCTCCTATGAAGAATGTAATCGGAGCTTTGAAATCAGGTGGCAATACCATTGCAGGCTTGGTGAAGGCTTTAGAAGAAAGAGGAAATTCATAAACCCATTAAGGCTTCCAAGTTTTACGCAAAATAGAATCAAAAAAAATTAATTCACCTACACAAAAATTAAATAAAATGGTAGATGTAAATGCTTTAGCTGAACAATTAGTAGGCTTAACAATCAAAGAAGTTAACGAGTTGGCTGCTGTATTGAAAGATAAATACGGTATAGAACCGGCTGCTGCAGCTGTTGCTATTGCTGCTGCTCCTGCTGGAGGCGGTGGCGAAGCTGCTGCTGCTGAAAAAACTGAGTTCGATGTAATTTTGAAATCAGGCGGTGCTAATAAATTAAATGTGATCAAAGAAGTTAAAAACCTTCTTAACCTTGGCTTGAAAGAAGCAAAAGATATGGTTGATGGAGCTCCGGCAACTGTTAAAACAGGAGTATCAAAAGAAGAGGCTAACTCTTTAAAAGAAGCTCTTACAGCTGCAGGTGCTGAAATAGAAATTAAATAATTCTGTTTCTTCAATGGCAGAAACATTGTATGCCTTTTTTTGAAAGGAATACATAAATGTTCGGCTTAGATCATTGGTAATAATGGTCTAAGCCTTTCATTATTTTATATTATTTGAAGTTCATTTGACCCTCTGGTCCTTAAATAAATAATCATGGCTGTAAAAGCATTGACTCAGCAAACAAAACCAAGACATAGTTTTAGCAAAGTACCGCTTAAAGCTGACTATCCGGATTTTTTGGAAATCCAACTCAAGTCTTTCGTTGAGTTTTTCCAATTGGAAACAACACCGGACCGTCGCGCAAACGAAGGTTTGTTTAAAGTGTTTAAAGAGAATTTCCCTATTTCCGATGCCAGAAATATTTTCATGCTGGAATTTTTGGATTATTATGTAGATCCTCCAAGATATGATATAGACGAGTGTGTTCAGCGTGGATTGACTTATAGCGTTCCACTCAAAGCAAGGCTTAGATTATCCTGTAATGACGAAGAACACGTCGACTTCAAAACCATCGAGCAAGATGTATTTCTAGGAAATATTCCCTACATGACTCCCAAAGGTACTTTTGTGATCAATGGAGCAGAGAGGGTTGTTGTTTCTCAGTTACACAGATCTCCAGGTGTATTTTTCAGTCAAACTTTCCATCCCAACGGAACCAAAATATTTTCTGCAAGAGTAATTCCTTTCAAAGGAGCTTGGATGGAATTTGCTACAGATATCAATATGGTGATGTATGCCTATATTGATCGTAAAAAGAAATTTCCGGTCACCACATTGCTTAGAGCAATTGGATTTAATACAGATAAAGATATACTCCAGTTGTTTAATCTTTCAGAAGAGATTAAAGCAACAGCCAAGGAACTTAAAAAAGCAATCGGGAGAAAACTTGCTGCTCGAGTATTGAGGAGATGGACAGAGGACTTTGTAGATGAGGATACAGGAGAATTGGTAACCCTTGAGCGTAATGAAATTATCTTGGAAAGAGATATCATTCTTGATGAGGAAAATACAGCTCTTATTACTCAAGCTCAAGTGGACACTGTAATTCTTCAAAAAGAGGATATAGAAGAAGATTATTCTATCATTTATAATACCTTACAAAAGGATCCTTCTTCTAGTGAGATGGAGGCTGTGATTCACATTTACAGACAGTTGAGGGGATCAGATCCTCCTGATGATGAAACAGCAAGAGGAATTATTGACAAGCTATTCTTCTCTGATAAGCGATACAATTTGGGAGAAGTTGGTCGATATAAGATTAATAAAAAATTGGACCTTGACACTTCGATGGATACTTTGGTATTGACCAGAGAAGACATCACTTGTATTGTAAAATATTTGATTTCATTGATCAATCAAAAAGCAGAGCTTGATGATATTGATCATTTAAGTAATAGAAGAGTTCGTACAGTAGGAGAGCAGTTGTTTGCTCAATTTGGAGTTGGTCTTGCTCGTATGGCAAGAACGATTCGTGAGCGTATGAATGTAAGAGATAATGAGGTATTTACTCCGGTAGATTTGATCAATGCAAGAACACTGTCTTCGGTGATCAATTCGTTCTTCGGGACAAGCCAGTTATCTCAATTTTTGGATCAGACCAATCCTCTTTCTGAAATCACTCACAAGAGAAGAATTTCAGCTCTTGGACCCGGTGGATTATCCAGAGAAAGAGCAGGATTTGAGGTCAGAGACGTTCACTATTCTCACTATGGTAGATTGTGTACTATCGAAACTCCGGAAGGTCCGAATATCGGTTTGATCTCTACACTTTGTGTACATGCAAAAGTGAACTCCATGGGCTTCTTGGAAACCCCATACTGGAAAGTAGAAAGTGGAAAAGTTGCCATCAAAAACGGAATTCAATTTTTATCTGCTGAGGAAGAAGACTATGCTAGAATTGCACAGGCCAACGTACCTGTCAATGCGAGTGGAGTATTCCAGTCAGACAAGCTCAAAGGACGTGAACATGGGGAATTCCCTATATTCGGTCACGAAGAGTTGGACTTCATGGACGTCGCTCCAAACCAAATCGTAGGAGTTTCTGCTTCTTTGATTCCGTTCTTAGAGAATGATGACGCAAACCGTGCCTTGATGGGATCCAACATGCAGCGTCAGGCCGTTCCTCTTATCAAACCTCAGTCACCTATTGTTGGTACAGGATTGGAAGGAAAAGTGGCTCTTGACTCAAGAATGTTGATCAACGCAGAAGGTGATGGAGTGGTGGAATTTGTAGATGCAAGAAAAATTGTTATTAAGTATGACAGAACAGACGAAGATCAATTGGTCTCTTTCGAAGATAATATCAAGGAATATCCATTAACCAAATTTTCTCGTACCAATCAAGCAACCTGTATCAATCTAAAACCCATTGTGAAGAAAGGAGATAGAGTAAGTTCTTCTACTATTCTTTGCGAAGGGTATGCGACAGAAAGCGGAGAGCTTGCTTTGGGAACCAATCTGCAAGTAGCCTTCATGCCTTGGAAAGGGTACAATTTTGAAGATGCTATCGTATTGTCTGAACGTGTAATTCAAGATGATATTTTTACTTCCATTCATATTGAGAGTTTTGAGCTCGAAGTAAGAGATACAAAACTTGGCGAAGAAGAATTGACCAACGATATTCCAAATGTTAGTGAAGATGCAACAAAAGATCTTGACGAGAATGGAATCATCAGAATTGGAGCCAATGTTGAAGAAGGTGATATTTTGATTGGAAAAATCACTCCAAAAGGAGAAACTGATCCAACACCGGAAGAAAAATTATTGCGCGCAATTTTTGGGGACAAAGCAGGTGATGTCAAAGATGCTTCTTTAAAAGTTCCGCCTTCTATAGAAGGAGTTGTTATTGATAAACAACTTTATGCGAGAGCTAAAAAAGATAAGTATCAAAAAGTGCAGGAGAAAGATTTGTTGACCAAATTGGAAGATAAACACAACGTTGCTATCAATGAATTAAAAACCATATTGATTGATAAACTTTTAAAGATTCTAAAGGATCAAGTTTCTCAAGGTGTAAAAAGCATATATGGGGAAGAAGTCATTGCAAAGGGAACAAAATATACCAATGCAATTTTAAAGAAAATCGACTTTGTAAAAGTGGATTATTCCAACTGGACTAAAGAAACGGACAAGAATCAGTTGGTCGCAAGATTGTTGCATAATTTCAACATCAAAGTGAATGAGGAAATTGGACGATACAAACGCGAAAAATTCAACATTAGTATCGGTGATGAACTTCCATCGGGAGTTTTAAAATTGGCAAAAGTATATATAGCCAAAAAACGTAAATTGAAAGTTGGAGATAAGCTTGCAGGCCGTCACGGTAACAAGGGAATTGTATCTAGAATTGTGCGTGTAGAAGATATGCCGTTCTTAGAAGATGGCTCACCTGTGGACATTGTTTTGAATCCATTGGGAGTACCTTCGCGTATGAACTTGGGACAGATATTTGAGACCGTTTTGGGCTGGGCAGGAAAGAGATTAGGAACCAAGTTTGCTACTCCAATTTTTGACGGAGCAACCATGGCGGATATTGATGACTATATCCAAAAAGCAGGTTTGCCGGCATTTGGACAAACCTATCTGCAGGATGGAGAAACAGGAGACAGATTTCATCAGCAAGCTACTGTTGGAGTAATCTATATGCTTAAACTTTCTCACATGGTGGACGATAAGATGCACGCTCGTTCTATTGGTCCATACTCATTGATCACACAGCAGCCTCTTGGAGGTAAGGCTCAATTTGGAGGTCAGAGATTTGGAGAGATGGAGGTTTGGGCATTGGAGGCTTTCGGAGCATCCAATATTTTGAGAGAATTGTTGACCATCAAGTCGGATGATATTATAGGCAGAGCAAAAGCTTATGAAGCAATTGTAAAAGGAGATAATTTACCTGAACCAAATATTCCGGAATCATTCAATGTATTGATTCACGAATTGAGAGGGTTGGTATTAGATGTAAAATTTGAATCGTAAATCCAATTAAACTTAGAACAATGTCTTTCAAAAATAAAGTGTTTAAACAGGATCAAGCTTTTGAGAAAATTGCCATTAGCTTAAGTTCTCCAGATGAAATTTTGGAGCGTTCTTTTGGTGAGATTCTAAAGCCCGAGACTATCAATTATCGTTCTTACAAACCGGAGAGAGATGGATTGTTTTGTGAGCGAATTTTTGGTCCGGTAAAAGATTATGAATGTTTTTGTGGCAAATACAAAAGAATTCGATATAAAGGTATCGTTTGTGATCGATGCGGTGTAGAAGTTACAGAGAAAAAAGTGAGACGTGAACGCATGGGTCACATCAAATTAGTTGTACCCGTAGTTCATATCTGGTTTTTCAAATCATTGCCAAATAAAATTGGATACCTTCTTGGATTATCTTCTAAGAAGTTAGAAACTGTAATTTACTACGAGCGATTTGTTGTTATCCAGCCCGGAATGGCAGGAGGCAACGGCGTTTCATTTATGGACTTATTGACAGAAGAAGAATATTTTGAAGTCTTAGAATCGCTTCCAAAAGAAAATCAAATGTTGGATGATAAAGATCCAAATAAGTTTGTTGCA
Organism: Saprospiraceae bacterium UBA3362; assembly: GCA_002360455.1. GTDB lineage: Bacteria > Bacteroidota > Bacteroidia > Chitinophagales > Saprospiraceae > Vicinibacter. The sequence goes on along the minus strand of DEQQ01000066.1, from coordinate 11,402 downwards.
AAAATGGGAGCAGAAGCTGTCTTTGATTTGCTTCAAAAAATTAATTTGGATGATCTTTCTTTTGAATTAAGACATCAGGCTTCAACAGAATCTTCTCAACAGAGAAAATCTGAAGCACTCAAAAGATTAAGAGTAGTAGAAGCATTCCGCGAAGGTTTGAATTCAAAAAACAACAAACCTGAATGGATGATTATCCAATATCTTCCTGTTATTCCACCGGAACTGCGACCTCTCGTTCCCTTGGATGGAGGACGTTTTGCAAGTTCAGATTTGAATGACTTGTACAGAAGAGTAATTATCAGAAATAATCGCTTGAAGAGATTGTTGGAGATCAAAGCTCCGGAGGTAATCTTGAGGAACGAAAAAAGAATGTTGCAAGAAGCAGTAGACTCATTATTTGACAACAGTAGAAAGTCAAATGCGGTGAAAGCCGAAGGTGGTCGAGCACTCAAATCCTTGAGCGATATTCTCAAAGGAAAACAAGGTCGATTCCGTCAGAACCTATTGGGAAAACGTGTGGACTATTCAGGTCGTTCGGTAATCGTTGTTGGGCCAACTCTTAAATTGCATGAGTGTGGATTGCCAAAAGGTATGGCCGCCGAGTTATTCAAACCTTTTATCATCAGAAAACTGATCGAAAGAGGTGTTGTTAAAACAGTGAAGTCTGCCAAAAAATTGGTGGACAGAAAAGATCCTGTGATTTGGGATATTTTAGAGAATATTCTAAAGGGACATCCGGTGCTTTTGAATAGAGCTCCTACGCTTCACAGACTTTCTATTCAGGCATTCCAACCTCAGTTGGTAGAAGGTAAGGCAATTCAATTGCATCCTTTGGTTTGTGGTGCGTTCAACGCCGACTTTGACGGTGACCAAATGGCCGTACACGTGCCATTGGCTCATGCTTCTATTTTGGAAGCCCAGTTGTTGATGCTTGCTCCACATAACATGTTGAACCCTCAAGATGGTTCTCCGGTTACCCTTCCTTCACAAGACATGGTTCTTGGATTGTACTATTTGACCAAAGAAAAAATTGAAGATAAATCAAAGAAAGTTCGCTCATTCTATTCACCCGAAGAAGTTTTGATTGCGTTCAATGAACGAGCTATAGAGCTGCATGATAGCATTCAGGTGATGGTAAGAACTGAAAATGAACTTGGTCATCTGATTCCGAAATTGCAAAAGACAACTGTAGGTAGAGTAATCTTCAATACTGCAGTACCGACATCGGTTCCATTCGTAAACGAATTGATGACTAAAAAGAATCTTAAACAATACATCGCTGAAATCTTGACAAGAACCAACTTTGCCGTTACTGCAAAATTCTTGGATGATATCAAAGAAATGGGATTCTTTTGGGCCTTTAAGGCCGGATTGTCTTTCAATTTGGGAGACCTCATTACTCCTTCCATCAAATCCAAAACTTTGGATGATGCACAAAAAGAAGTTGATGAAATCTGGGAAAGCTATAACATGGGTTTGATTACAAACAATGAGCGTTACAATCAGATCATTGACAGATGGACTTATGCCGACAATCGTGTTACCGATAACTTGATGAAGGAGCTTGCATTGCACAAAGGAGGATTCAACTCGGTGTATATGATGCTTCATTCCGGTGCTCGTGGCTCCAAACAGCAGATCAAACAGTTGTGCGGACTTAGAGGATTGATGGCTAAGCCAAGAAAATCAGGAGATACAGGTTCAGCAATCATTGAGAACCCTATCTTGTCAAACTTCCAGCAAGGACTAAGTGTATTGGAGTATTTTATCTCTACTCACGGTGCTCGTAAAGGTCTTGCCGATACTGCCTTGAAGACAGCTGATGCCGGTTATCTTACAAGAAGATTGGTGGATGTGGCTCAAGATGTAGTCATAACAGAAGAAGATTGCAATACATTGAGAGGAATAGAAACTACAGCCTTGATTGATAACGACAAGGTAATAGAAAATTTATCTTCTCGTATTATTGGTCGATTTACATTGCATAATGTAATTGATCCGCACTCGGAGGAACTGATTTTGTCCGCAGGAGATTTTATAGATGAAAAGTCAGCATTGCTTATCGAAAAATTAGGCATTGAGTCTGTTACCATTCGTTCTGTTTTGACCTGCGAAACCAGAAAAGGAGTTTGTACAAAATGTTATGGTAAAAACCTGGCTACAGGTAGAATTGCCGAAAGTGGTGACGCAGTTGGAATCATTTCTGCCCAGAGTATTGGAGAACCCGGAACACAGTTGACTCTTCGTACATTCCACGTGGGTGGGGTTGCTGCAGTATCTAAAGTAGAATCCGAAATGCATTCCAAATTTGATGGTATTGTAGAATTTGATGGTGTTCGTTTTTCAGAATTTAATGAAGGCGGATCCAAATCCAAAATAGTGCTATCACGATCAGGAGAGATAAAAATCATTGATGCAGACACAAAAAAATTATTGTCCAGTGCTCACGTACCATACTCTTCCACTTTGTTGGCCAAAGAAGGTCAAAAAGTAACCAAAGGAGAATTGCTTTGCAGTTGGGATCCATTCAATGCTTTGATCATTTCAGAATTTTCCGGAATTGTAAAATTCGATGGAATTGAAGAAGGTGTAACTTTTAGAATGGAACGTGATGATCAAACCGGATTTACAGAAAAAGTAATTATCGAATCTAAGAATAAGAAAAAAGTTCCTGTAATTTCCATTGTGAATGCCTCAGGAGAAGAATTAAAAACTTATTCTTTGCCGGTAGGTGCGTATCTTTCTGTAGAAGATAACGACTCAATATCTGCAGGACAACGCATTGGAAAAATTCCAAGAAATGTAAGTAAAGTTTCCGATATCACGGGAGGTCTTCCAAGGGTAACAGAATTGTTCGAAGCTCGAAATCCTTCTAACCCTGCAGTAGTGTCAGAAATTGATGGAATCGTGTTCTACGGAAAGATCAAAAGAGGAAATCGCGAGATCTTTGTAGAGGATGAAAGAACGCAGCAAAGAAGAAAATACCTAATCGGTTTGTCCAAACATATTCTTGTACAAGAAGGAGACTTCGTAAGAGCAGGAACTCCATTGTCCGATGGAACTACAGCACCGAGAGATATTTTGAATATCAAAGGTTTGTTTGCCGTTCAATCTTATCTTGTTAATGGTGTTCAAGAAGTATACCGTTCGCAAGGGATCAATATCAATGATAAACACATTGAAGTGATTGTGAGACAAATGATGAGATGGGTACAAATAGAAGATCCGGGAGATACTACATTGTTGGAGGGAGAGCCTGTGGATCGTTGGGATTTCATAGATGCCAATGATGATATTTTTGATAAGAAAGTAATTACAGAAGGAGGCGATAGTGCCAAGCTCAAGCGTGGTGCTCTTGTAACTGTTAGACAGATCAGAGAAGAGAATTCTTTCCTCAAGAGAAATGACAAAAAATTGGTGGAGTTTAGAGATGCTATTCCGGCGACATCAAGTTCATTACTGTTAGGGATTACTAGGGCTTCGTTGGGAACGAGCAGTTGGATCTCAGCGGCATCATTCCAGGAGACAACCAAAGTGTTGAGCTCAGCTGCAATTGCTGCCAAAGTGGATGACCTATCAGGGTTGAAAGAAAATGTGATCATCGGTAAGAAAATTCCTGCCGGAACCGGGTCTAAGAAATTCAATGACTTGTTGGTAAAAGCAAAAGCCTAAGCCAAATCAAATCAAATAAGCTAAAAAGCTAAAAAGCCAATCCTGTATTAAGGATTGGCTTTTTTATTTTGGTCTATCAATACTTTGTCAGATGCAGTTATGGATGCTAAATCAGCAGAGGGCTTATGCTGAAACCAAGTTTTTATTAGTTCATTTTACTCTTTCTAATTGACTCAACAGTATTACAAATCCTCAAAGTTTTAACATAAAATCTCATTGGTTTGTGCCTTTGACAGTCAACTATAAATTCAAAATTTTTGGGGTCATTTAATAATAAAAAGTACTCATTTATAATATAGGGTGGAATAAATCAAATGAGAAAATAACACCAAAAAGATATTCTGAAACAGATCACAGATTCATGGACATTCAAGCATTTCAACATCTAAATTCAATCTTTCACAATGCAAAAAATCTGCAGTCCATAAACTTGATCCCATAAGCAAAAAGCACCACTTTAGTATTCAACTCTTGGCAACAGTTCGCGCAATGGGATTTAGCGAATCAAAGTAATATCGCCTACCGCTTTTTTCATATTTCCTTTTTGATCTTGATATAGGATAACATATACGAAGACATTGGGATTCATTTCTTTTCCGCGCAAGCTTCCGTCCCAAGTCGGATGGGGCGATGTGCTAAAATAAACCAATTGCTCCCAGTTGCTGTAGATGGAGCAAGACTTAATTGTGACATTAGGAGTGGAAACGGGAGTCCAGTTGTCATTGATCCCGTCTTTGTTGGGAGTAAAGACATTTGGTGCAAAGACGGCTGCTTGCTCGATGAGATGAACCCGAAAGGAAGAGATAAGTCCGCATCCATTTTCATCCAATGCTTGGATGCTGTAATCATTGCTGTGGAGGAATTTGATTTTAATCTGATCATTTAGTAGTGATGTTATCTGATCGTCTTGAGGATTGATAGAATAGGATCTGAGAGTATTGGAATAGAGTTGGAGGATGATTTCATCATTGAGATAGCCGCTGTAAACTCCACCGATGGATAGCTTGTGTTGAGGAAAGGCATTTACTTTAACCGAAACCAAAGTATCACAATCGGTTCCAAATCCATTTTTCTTTAATTGATAAGTTTTGTTGGCTGTCAATAATTTCCCATCAAAAAACAAGCTACTGTCAGGGCAAATTGTATATTCAAACTGCTGTTGTACGTTAGGTTTGCCCAACGTGGTCAAGCTTAGAACTGTGTCACAACCATAAGCAGAATGTGGCAGCGTAAAAAAGTAACTGCTGTCGGGAACGAGCAGAAGATCTCGATAAAGCAATTGCGACCCCAAGCATAGGAGAAGAGTATCATGGAGCCTAATGGGCTCATCATACTGTAATTCTATACTGATGACACTGTCACAATGCGGATAACGAAAAAGAGTATCCAGAATGGTTTGTCCTGAAGAATACTCTTTGTTTTTGTACAAGAATTTTTTATTGGGGCAAAGCTTTCGTACAGAATGAGATAAAATAGGCTCATTTCTAAAATCCAAGAACACAGAATCTCTTGCCACACACCAATTGCTATCTTTGATTTCTGCCCAATACCAGCCGGAGGATTTGGCAAGATAGCTGAATTTTTTCTTTCCATCCTGCCAAGTTGGCACCAGATCGAGCAATTGAGGGTCGATGACGAATTCGGAGGTATGGCATAAGCTAGTATCCGGACCCAGATTAAGGGCAGGAGTAGGATAATAAGAAATGGAGATTTGCACTGTATCTCCGTAACATTGAGGCCTATCCAAAACATAGGTATAAATTCCCGGAGGATCTATGCCCGGAGTAAACAGAGTCGCAATGCTATCATGGAGAGGTTCAAGCCATCTGCCTCCTCTGCTTTTTGGGGCTGTGATGACAATAAAAGGATCGAAGGGAGCGTCGGAAGTACAAGTGAAATAATCACCGTAAGATCCGGCTATGGGGAGAGTAGGCAGGCTAATGGAAATCAGAGCATCCACCATCTTGCCAAGGGAGTACATCTTTATTCTTAGTTCTCTGATGCCCTCAGTAAGAACAGGGAGAAGATTGTGATATCTTAAGTCTTGGATGAGCGCCTTCCAGTCCATAGTAGAGGCATTGCCAAGATTGTAAATGGAGATGTGCTGAGGATCGGGACGGAGAATACGAAACTTAGGATCCTTGCTGTTGCACAGGAGTATCTCTTGATCAGAATCAATGGGTGGGAGATAAAACTCCAAGTGAAGGCTGTCGATAGGATGAATAGAATGAATATAAAGATCTGCATCATGAAGAGGTATAGAATCTGTTGGACAGGGTGACCGGATAAAATTTCCATTGGTATAGTCCCCGCTGCTGCCGTCTTCGTCAAGGTCCAGTGCGAGCACACAGCGTGTTGACATGAATTCGGTTTCGTGAGCCAATGACGTAAAGGAGTATTCGCCCTCCGAGATGGATTTTCTACAAATAAATCTCTGAGTTTTATCCTCCATGTTGATTCTATAAACTACAGAACTTGCTTTGCGAGTATCGTAACCTATGGAGAGAGTAAGATAAAGGCTGATAGAATCACAGGAATAAAAATGTTGATTGAGAGAATAACCTATGGATTGATAAGGGATCAGCAGCGAAGAATCAAAATTCAAGGGCATAATCAGGCGCAGAGAATCGGGCTGATCCAATAGGATTTCATAAAGATACACAGAATCAAAATCTGGGGGATGATGGTAAGGAACCGATATACCGTAGAGTTTGTTTTGGACCAGGGTCAGAGCTTCCCAAGACCTGCCATTGATTCTGCTGATTTCGCGATGCATTGAGTCTCGGTGGTATTTATAAGGAAAATAGATCAACTGACCATACTGCGTTCCAAGATAATGATTCCCTTGGTAATCCACAGCGAAGGACTGGAATAAATTGAATGATTCATAGAAAATTAATCTGGTTTTGGCCTTGGGCCCGATGCTCAGGTCTTCATCTGTAAATAGACTATGACTATCTTCAAAAAGTTCTACGTCCCCATTAGAATTATAATGATATTCCAACCAAAAAGATTCGTTTCTGGTTATGTTTGTATTTATTTCTTTGCAAGCATTCTCCGGCTGTAATTTTATTATATCAAAGTTATTAAGGTCCTTTGTTTTATAGACTGTGAAGTTTTGGGAAAATGAAAAAGTATGTGCGCCGCAGAATAGCAAACATAGCAAAGGAATTCTACAATTGAGCATATTAAAAGTGTTGATCTATTACTCAGGATAAAACTTGAAGCCAAAAGTAATAAATAATTTTTATTTCTTATAAAAGATGTAAATGGAAGTTGCTATTTGCTATACTCATAAAATTGTAGATACAACTCTGTATATCATCCCAAAATCCTCAATGATGATTATTAATAGTGCACAAATGAAGTTGTAAACTATCAGGATGTAGCTTGGTGGCGAAAATAAAATTGAAAATTCTATAATTGATTCGAAATGCCAAGTTGTACTTCTGCCCACGAGCAGGTCATAGCATGAGCAGTCTGGAGGATTTAGTGCGAAGCACCGAGCGAACAGCGAGTCCGTAAGGCTGCGACCGACCGGAACGGGCGGGCATGCCCTAATCTTCCAGATTAAGATTCATCAGAGCAGATTTGAGCTCGGAGGCGGCATGAGGGTCGTTGATGCGCTGTGCCACAAGGATACCGGCCTCGATGGTCTGTCTGGCGGCTGGCTTATCTTGAAGTTGGTCCCAATACAGATGGGCCAGGTGGTAATAGGCTCCAACATAATCCGGCGTATGATCCAAAATCCATTGGTAGGCCTGTTGAGCTTGGATGGGCTTGCCCTCGTTTTCGTATTCTTTGGCCAGGGCAAAATGCAGGAAGCTGTCCTCTGGGCTGTCTTGAAGCAGTTCCAGGATTTGGTCTTTTCTACTCATACTCTATTAAAAATGGTTATCTTTGCGCCGCTAAATTAGGCAAAACATGGAATTTTTAGTTTGTATTAGTAAAACTCCGGATACAACGGCTAAAATCGCCTTTGATGCGGGTTTGACCAAATTTGTAGAGGAGGGAGTTAGTTTTATTCTGAACCCCTATGATGAATGGTATGCGCTTGTAAGAGCTGTAGAACTTAAGGAAAAGCTGGGAGGGAAAGTGTCTGTAGTGCATGTGGGCGAAGCCGGTTCGGATCAGATGATCCGTAAGGCTCTTGCCATTGGAGCGGATCAGGCATTCAGGATTGACTGTAAACCAAAAGATTCTTATGATGTGGCACAGCAGATAGCAGAATTTTGTAAAGGGAAGTCATTTGAGCTCATTTTTTTGGGCAAAGAAACGATAGATCACAATGGGTCTGAGGTTGGGGCAATGCTGGCCGGACTGCTGGATCTGCCTTTTGTCTCTTATTGCAATAAGCTGGAGGTAGAGGCCGACAAGATCAATGTATCTCGTGAGGTAGAAGGGGGAGTGGAGCTTTCTACAGTGAGTATGCCCTGCGTAGTTTCTGCTGCAAAGGGACTTGCCGAACAAAGAATTCCCAATATGAAAGGCATTATGGAGTCAAAAAACAAACCTCTTGAGGTTCTGTCTCCTGTAAACACTGAGGCAACTATTGTGTTGGAACAGTTTGAATTGCCTCCGGCAAAAACCGGAGCCAAAATGATTGCTCCGGATGATATTGATGGGTTGGTAAATGTACTAAAGAACGATTTGAAATTATTTTAAACAGGAAACATCATGATTTTAGTTTATATAGAATCGCAGAACGGAAAGATCAAAAAATCTTCGCTTGAGGCCATAAGTTTTGGACAGCAATTGAAGACTTTGACAGGATTGGAGCTTGGATTACTGGCAAGTCAAACCACAGATACTGCAGTTCTTGCGGACATGAATGTGAGGAGCTTGGCAGAGCAGCAGTTGGATTCTCAAGATCCGGTAACGGTTGCCCAATTTATTGCTGCTGCTTTCAATGAGTGTGGAGCGAGTCATTTGGTTTTGTCGGGCAATAGTCTTGGAAAGGCTGTTGCAGGAGTCATTGCAGCCAAGCTCAAAGCAGCTTTGTTGTCAGGGGTGAAAGAGGTCTTGCAACACAATGGAAAAATTTGTTTTAAAAAATCGGTTTTTTCCGGAAAGGCAAATGCAATTTATTCCATTCCGGGATCAAAAGCGGTCATCAGCATTATGCCTAACAGTGTTGCCATTGTGAGAGGTGGAGCAACGCAGATAGAAAAGAAAAATTTGAACATAGCGCTGACCGGAGGAAAATATAAGATCAATTCTCTTGATTTGCAATCAGGAAAAACTCCGCTTACGGAGGCAGAAGTCGTGGTGAGTGCGGGAAGAGGAATGAAGGACCCAAGCAATTGGGGAATGATAGAAGAACTGGCCGATCTGCTTGGTGCAACTACAGCTTGTTCTAGGCCTGTAGCCGACATAGGTTGGAGGCCGCATCACGAGCATGTTGGACAAACAGGTATTGCCATTAGGCCTAATGTGTATATCGCTATTGGAATTTCGGGGGCCATTCAGCATCTTGCTGGAGTAAACAGCTCAAGAAAAATTATAGTCATCAATAAAGACCCGGAAGCACCTTTTTTCAAAGCAGCTGACTATGGAGTCGTGGGAGATCTTTTTGATGTGGTGCCGAAGTTGAATGCAGCAATCAAGAAAAGCAAATCAGAAAATTCATAAAAGATGGCTGCACACAGCATGAAAAAAATTGAATTGGATATTATTGCGCTATCTCATAGTGTGAGCCAATCTCAAAATTACGCGATCATACTTGGTGAGCGTGAAGGTGTGCGACGGTTGCCCATTGTCATTGGTGGTTTTGAAGCTCAGGCTATAGCGGTTATTTTGGAACGCATGACACCCAATAGGCCATTGACACATGATCTCTTCAAGAATACCATGAGCATGTTTGCGATTGAACTTCGTGAAGTAATCATTAATGATTTGATCGATGGAATCTTTTTTTCTAAATTGGTTTGTGAGCGCGATGGTGAAATCATAGAAATCGATTCGCGAACATCGGATGCCTTGGCGATGGCTGTTAGGTTTTCATGTCCGGTATCCACATACGAATTTATACTCGACACCGCAGGCGTAGAATTGGACGACAAAGATCATGCTCCAAGTAAATCAAAAACAAAAAAAACTTCCGGCACAGGATCAAACTATGAAAGCATGCCATTGGATGAACTGAATAAATTACTGAATAAAGTATTGGAGGCCGAAGACTATGAAAAGGCTGCTAAAATACGGGACGAGATTAATAAAAGAAAATAAAACTTGTCTGACTTTTTATTGGTGAGCTCCAATCACAATCTTTAATCTAATTATATCTACAAACTAAACACAACCAATCCAGTTGCTGTCTCCTGTCTATGACATTCATTCCGAGGGATTCTACTTTTGCAATCATTGCAGATTCGTCAGAACTTAAAAAACCGGAAAGAATCAATCTTGAATCATGGTCTAAATGCAAGACCAATTGATCCATGAATTCCAATAAAATGTTTCTGGTAATATTGGCAAAGATGACATCGTATTTCATCGGCGGTATTTGGTCTATCGATCCCAATAAAATATGATCCGCACTGCTGTTATTTAGTTTGAGAGTATCGTGGACATTGTCTATAGCCTGGGGTTCTATATCAATAAGGCTTAGCAAAGTAGCTCCTTTGAGCTTGGCGTAAATGCCCAAAATTCCTGTTCCGCAACCAAAGTCCAATATTCTTTTTCCTTGCCAATGTTGTTCCGTCATCCATTCCAAAATCATGCAAGTGGTTTGATGATGACCTGTGCCGAAGGCCATTTTGGGAGCTATGATGAGTTCATCTTGGATGGAAGAATTTTTTGGATGAAACTCGGCTCTGACATGAAGTTTTTGATTGATGATAAGATCGGAAAAATTGGATTCCCAAACTTTATTCCAATCCTTTGTTTCGTGTTCAAACTGCTTTACCTCAATGTTGAGTTTTCTGAACAGGTCTTGCAGATCATCAGGAGCAATGCTTTTTAATTGTTCATCAGAAATATAAGCTTCGAGACTGTTCTCTTCTTCTTGAAAAGCTTCGAATCCCAATTCGTAAAGTCTGGCCATCACCAGCTCTTTTTGATCATCGGAGCAGTTGAATTTAAACGACTGATAAGAGGGCATCATTTGATATCGGGGATCTAGATTATCGTTGTTGGTATGCTGTCCAGGTATTTTGAATCAAAGCAGTGATGGTCATTGGACCCACTCCTCCCGGAACAGGTGTCATAGCAGCGACCCTGTCTTTGAGTGCATCAAAATCAACATCGCCCACCAATCTAAACCCTGACTTGGAAGAAGGGTCTGCAATTCTATTAATTCCTACATCAATAATGACTGCACCTTCTTTTACCATATCCGCTTTAAGAAATTTTGGAATCCCCAATGCGGCGATAATGATGTCAGCTTGAAGGCACATCTCTTTCAAATTTTTTGTGCGGCTATGAGCAATGGTAACTGTCGCATTTCCAGGTTTTGTTTTTTTTGACATGAGGAGTGAGATGGGAGTTCCTACAATATTGCTCCTGCCCAGGACGACACAATTTTTTCCGTCAGTGTCGATTCCATACCGATCCAAGATCATCATAATTCCTGCCGGAGTAGCAGGATGATATGCAGGGAGGCCCAATGCCATTCGTCCAAAGTTGTTGGGATGAAATCCATCTACATCTTTTTTGGGATCTATGGCCAAATTGATTTTTAGTTCATCAATATGTCTTGGCAAAGGAAGTTGAACAATATATCCATCAAT
>DEQQ01000049.1 GCA_002360455.1 Saprospiraceae bacterium UBA3362 | reverse complement strand
ATTTCTTAGGGGGCCGTTACATAATGTAAATATACAATATTTAAAATAAGATAGAAATAATTAAGGTATAAAGAACTTAATTGGTCTCAGTTGCGTAATCGAAAGACCATTCGTTTATTGGGTATAAAAGTCTCTGATTCTAAAATGCCCTTTTTATTTCAGCATTCAATATTAATGCACCATTTTGAAAAAGCCAATTTACACTTAAGGCTTAAACATTACAAAACATTTCCTGTTTATTCTGCATGTCACAAAGGCCAAAAATTACAAAAACCGGATTACAAAAAGCCTTAAAAATATTTAGCTTTATCAAGCCATACCGATGGCCCTTTATTTGGGGTATGATCTGTCTCATTATCTCTAGTTCAATGTTTATGATTTTTCCCGGAGCTGCCGGAGAAATGGCTAATGCAGCGATAGGAAAAAGTAAATGGAACTTCAAAGTTCAGGATTACGGTCTATTGTTTTTGGTCATCTTATTGGTGCAAGGTGTTTTATCTTATTTGAGAACAATCTTTTTTGCACAAGTGAGCGAGAAAGGAATTTCAGATGTTCGAAAGGCCCTTTATTCCAAAATATTATGTCAAGAAATTTACTTCTTTGAACAACATCGAGTTGGAGAACTCACCAGCAGACTTACAGCAGATGTTGAACAATTGCAATCTTCTTTTTCTATCACTTTAGCAGAATTTGTTCGTCAAATTGTTATTCTTGTATCCGGAGTGATTATTTTAGCTTGGATGGCTCCTAAGTTATCACTCATCATGTTACTCACTTTTCCCATAACAGTAATTGCGTTTATCTTCTTTGGAAAATACATAAGAGGGTTGTCTAAAAAAAGGCAGGATGCTCTTGCAGAGACCAATATTGTTGTTGAAGAAAGTTTACAATCCTTTCATACTGTCAAAGCTTACTCTAATGAAAAATACGAACTCAACAGATTTGTAAAAGCTATAGATTATATGGTAGACATTTCACTTCATTATGCCAAGATGCGTGGAGTGTTTTTTATTTTTATCATAACTGTCCTTTTTGGAGGATTATTTTTTATTTTGTGGAGAGGAGCATTATTAGTGCAGGCAGGTGAAATGCAAGCCGGAGATTTATTTTCATTTATTATCTATACCGGTATTATTGGTGGTGCCATTGCCGGAATTGGAAATCTGTACTCTACATTGGCAGGCTCCATTGGAGCTACAGAGCGAATTCAGGATATGCTAGACAGAGATCAAGAAGTAAACTTAGAGAGTAATCAGTTTTTAAAACTTCATGGCAACATCCAAGCCAATCAGCTGAGTTTTGTTTATCCTTCTCGCAGTGACATGGAGGTGTTAAAAGAAATTGAATTTAATGTTGCCCAAGGTCAGCGAATCGCTTTTGTTGGCAGCAGTGGAAGTGGCAAAAGTACGATTGTCCAGTTGCTCTTGCGATTTTATCCTAACTACGAGGGAGAAATTAAAATTGATGGAAAATCTATAAAAGAATATGAGATCAAATCTTACAGATCAAACTTTGCCATAGTGCCGCAAGAAATTTTACTCTTTGGTGGGACCATTCGTGAAAATATCCTCTACGGGAATCCCAATGCCAATGAGTCTCAACTGATACAAGCTGCAAACCAGTCCAACTGCATGGAATTTATTGAATCATTTCCAGAAGGGTTTGATACAATCGTTGGAGAAAGAGGGATCAAACTGTCAGGCGGCCAGAAGCAAAGAATTGCTATTGCAAGAGCTATACTAAAAAACCCTACTATTCTCATTTTGGATGAAGCTACTTCCGCATTGGATGCCGAATCTGAAAAAGTAGTACAAGATGCTTTAGATCAACTCATGCAAAACAGAACATCTATTATTATTGCCCATCGTCTGAGTACCATCAGAAACTGCGATTGCATCTATGTATTAAAGGATGGTCAAATTGTTGAACGAGGAACACATGAAGAACTTTTGGCGATTCCGAGTGGTGTTTATCACAACCTTATTCAACTTCAATTGGAATCCAAAACAATTTAATTTGCAAATAAAGCAATCGGGTGTTAACTTTGTGAAGTTAATTTTCTTCTTTAAAATTAGATCTTTATTATTATCTCAAAAAAATCATCACATGATAAAGTTAACTCAAATTTGGATTTCGGTTTTTATGCTATGTTTTTGTGGATCTTTACATTCTCAAGTTAAATCTAAATTGCTTTACAGCTTAGGGATTAATCTTTATGACCGCTATACAAATCCGAAACAATCAGACTCCCTTGATTCCAAAGGACGATCATCAGGAGGTGTATTTTCTACACCCATTGGTCTTGCTTGGTATATTGGAAAAAACAACTTTTCAGTTTCCTTTGAAACTCAGATCAATTTGAACTTATTAGCATTTGACATTCCGAAGTACAAAGGATTAATGGCTGTCTCAGCTCCTTTGATGGTTTATTTAAATAGTGGCGGATTGAGCAGTTTTAGTCAAAGTAAAATAATAGGCTTTGCAATAGGGGGAGGAATCCAATACCAAATCACCGATCTTGTTTTTAAACCAAGTCGATATGAAAATCTTAAACGAGACCTTTTTCCAACTTATGTGGGTGAGATCGCATTTGGAGGTGGATTTGGAGGAAAAACAGGCAAATTATTTATCAGATTGGGATATGGTAAAAAGCAAACTCATAGTGCCAATATAGGGTTTTTAATTAACTCCCCATTCAGTAAAAAACCGAACAGTAATTTTAAAATTGAATTGCCCAGTAAAGAAATTTAAGCCAATTTATTTCTCTTAGATTTAATCGGTAAAGAGTGCACAAACTTATTTCATTAAAAGACATTAATACTTTTTCTGTAGAAGCTTATTGCGAGGAAATTATTTACATTACTCAGTATAATCAATTATTGAAGCTCGACTTACCTCCCAATTATAAAATTCTGGGAGGAGGAAGCAATATTCTGATAACACAAAATCTACATGTTCCCATTTTATTGAACCAGCTCAAAGGCATTGAAGTGGAATATGAAAACAAGGATTCAATTCAACTTAAAATTGCATCGGGAGAAAATTGGCATGAGGTAGTACTTTATTGCATAGAACATGACTATGGAGGAATAGAAAATTTAAGTTTGATTCCTGGTACTGTTGGAGCGGCACCGGTTCAAAATATTGGAGCTTATGGTGTAGAAATAAAAGATGTACTTGTATCTGTAGATGGAATTTTCCTAGAAAATAATAATCACCGTACTTACAATAATGAGGAGTGTGTATTTGGTTATAGGGAAAGTATTTTTAAAACCAAATTAAAAAACAGTTTTTTCATCAGTTCTATTACAATACAACTTTCCAAATCCAATCATCAAATTCAAACAGAATATGGAGCAATAAAAAGTTTCTTAGATTCTAAGAAAATATACAAACCCACTATTAAGGATGTTTCTTCTGCCGTTATTGCTATTAGACAAAGTAAATTACCTGACCCAAAATTACTGGCCAATGCAGGAAGCTTTTTTAAAAACTCTGTTATTTCTCAAACTGAATTTGAAAATTTACATACCAAACATCCAAATATTCCTCACTTCTTAATGAGTAATACAGAAGTAAAAATTCCAACTGCTTGGTTGCTTGAAAAAGCAGGATGGAAAGGAAAACAAATAGGAAATGTAGCCTGTCATAAAGACCAACCTTTGGTGATTGTAAATTGTAATAATGCTTCAGGCACTGAGATTTATAATTTTTCTGAGTTGATTATTCAAGACATACAAGACAAATTTGGAATAAGCTTGGTAAGAGAGGTCAATATTTGGTAATCATATTATATATTTTTTTAATATGAATTAATAATTGGATCAAAATTTTGAATACCCATAAAATGCAACAGACCAAAAGATAGCGAACCAATGTTAAAAACAATTGTCAAAACAGCCTTCCTTATCTTGAGCTTTCAGGAACTCTATTCGCAATGCTTAGTTTCCGGCGCTTTAACCTGTGAGCAAGCTACAAAGATTTGTAATCTTAATGACATTAATTTCTCGCAGTGCACTAACTCTACTACCCCAAATCAAGCCGGATTGACAAGTCTTTGTCCACAAGGGGGGAAAATAGAAAATGCATTGTGGTGGAGTTTCTTTATCTATCAGCCGGAATTAAAATTCAATTTGGTAATAGATCAGTGCAGCTCCAATCTTGGACTTCAGCTCGCCATATATGAGGATTGCCCTGCAAAAACTGCCGTATTATGTAAGACACTGTGTTTAGGCCCTGGAATTCATCAGTTTACATTGCAAGACCTTTCGCCTTGTAAAGAATATTTTCTATTGATTGATGGTTGTTTTTCTGATCTGTGTTCGTTTGCCATAACTACAGATCAAATTATTTTACCCAACTTAGATTCAATAAAAATTAGTTCAGGCACTTCATCAGATACTGTTTGCAGATTCAATGATTTAGAACTTTCATTAGACCATAGTCCTGCAAATTGTTCTGCGCATTATCAATGGACAGCCAATCAGAAAACAGTTTCTACAAACCCTGTTTGCTTATTCTCTCCTCAAGATACAGGATGGATTAGAATTTGTTGTGAATACAGTATTGGTACCAATGATCAATCTACAGTTTGTGCCAATAAAAAAATTTGTGCCAGATATTATATAAAAAATTTAGAGCAAGAGCTCCTGCCTGATAGCTTAATTTGTACTTCAACTTTTCCACTATTTATTGGTACTGACACATTGTATTCGCCGGGAAAATACATTCTCCGATCGTACACCATTTTGGATTCTACTTCTTGTCCCAAAGAATGGATTCAGAATATACATTTATATCAAAGCTTAGATACATTGACCTCTTACCTTATAAAATGCGAACCGGATGTCTCAGATTCTGTTTCTGAAAGAATTCTTAAGAGAATAGACAGCAATACTTGCGAATATTGGGAGAAACAGAAAATAATCATATTAAAAAATGCAATACCTAATTTTTTTCCTAATAGTTTATCCATTTGCAAACAGGATACCGTTAATGTTCCAATAAACCCTAAATCAATTTTAGCTTCTTTGCATCCATCAGATACCCTATCTGTATCATGGAGAAATCCAAAAAATCCAAACTATACCAAAAACATTCTCTTCGACACAAATGGTTGGTACATTGCTGAGATAAAATGGAAAAATCAGTGCAGTTTTATTGATTCTGTTTATCTGTATATTAATGAAAATGCTATTCCTGTCCTAATTGATGGCCCAACCAAGATTTGTCCTCGTCAAAACTACATCTTAACTGTTCTAAACCAAGCTAAAGAATACAATTGGAATACAGCTGCCAAATCCAAAGAAATAGTAATTCAAAGAGGAGGTAATTATTGCGTCACTGTAACAGATGAAAAAGATTGCAAAGGATCATCGTGTTGGTTTGTAAGTGAGTACAATTTACCTAAATTGGAAATCATTGCCGATACAATATTTTGTTCCGGAACTAAATTAATCCTCTCTGCCACTCCAGGACATAAAAATTACAAATGGAACCATGACACAATAGATTCTGATCAAGTTATAATTGACAAAGGTGGAACATATTGTGTTGCTGTAAAAAACGATAATGATTGTTCTGCAGAAGAATGTATTAATATTCATCAGAAAAATAGTCCAACGCTATACAGAAAAGACAGTATCTGTCAAGGCGATTCCTTGTACTTCAATTTCTTTTATCTTACAGAACCCGGGGAATACAGTTTCAAGTTCAAAGCTGCCAACTCTTGTGATAGCCTAATATATATCGATTTACAATATTTTGAAAAAACGATGCTTGATACATTGCTTGTCACTCCACAGGCTGATGGGTATTTACTTTGTCCTAAACTAAAAGGAGGACATTCACCTTTTCGATTTTTTTGGCCTAACGGAGAAAATGGCCCTTGCTTTTTTGTAAAATCGTCCGGTACTTATAAACTTCACTTAATTGACGAAAAAATGTGTTCTTATTCCATTGATATTCCTTTCATTATTAGCAACACGGTTAAGGTGCAAAAAGTAGACTGTCTCATGCCTTTCACTCAAGCTCTCAAGCTTAATGAATGGCAGAATTCATTGACCATAAATGGGCTAAAAAATGTCCAAATTTTTAATTATCAAGGACTAAAAATAAGCTCCCACCAATGGAGCGAGCTAGCTTGCGGAGTGTATTTTATTTCTGCTTTCTGCGAGCTCAACAATACTTATGTTACAAATAAATTAATTTTAGTCAATTAATTCTAAGTTTATTATACATAATCCAAATAGTTTATATTATTTTCTTTGACAGGATTTTAATTTTTCCTTCATTATTTCATAAATTTGAATCTCAATCTCCATTTCATATCCAATCTCTAACGATTTATTCGACTTTTTTCTAAACGATAAATCATTAATTAATAAACTAAATAAGCTTGGTTTATGAGTATTGTTAAAAATTTTATAACTCTTTGTTTTGTCCTCTTTATAGGACCTTTTGTTTCCAATGCAACGAATGCAAATTGCATGTGTTCTAGACAGGCAGACTCGTTAGTTTTGGTTAAACTTTATAATGAAACTCAGGGGTCATCTTGGGTGGTCAAATGGAATTTGAGTATGCCCATGACAAGTTGGTTTGGTTTAACTCTTGATAATTCTTTTTGTGTTCGGAATATTACTTTAATTAATAATAATCTCAATGGCCCTCTGTCGACTGAAATAGGTCAACTTTCAAATCTTAAAATTTTGAATCTATTTGGAAACAAAATCAGCGGTTCAATTCCATCTACTATTGGCAGCTTAAATTCGTTGGAAGAATTAGTATTGGACGACAATGTCTTAACCGGCTCAATTCCCAGTTCTATAGGTTCACTAAGCGCTTTACACACATTGTCTCTCAGGAGTAACTTTCTTACAGGGACCATTCCCATATCTTTATACAATTTAACAGGATTATTTAATTTGATTCTATCCAGAAATCAACTGAGCGGAGGAATCTCGCCTAATATCGGTTTACTAATCAATCTGAATTTATTAGACTTATCGGGAAATATTCTCTCGGGAAATATTCCTTCCAATATTTCTAATCTTACAAAATTGACTGAACTTTATTTGCATGAAAATCAATTTAACGGAAGTCTACCTTCTTCCATGTCCGGCTTTACAAAACTGAGAAATGTTTGGTTAAACAACAATCAATTCGTAGGTTCTGTACCAGATCTTCGTTCGTCTCCTCTTGGAAGCCTTAGAATCAATTCTAATGATTTTTCAGATATTCCGGATTACAGTACTGTAAGAACTTGGGGCTCCAATGCTCCTTTCGGATTGGATATAAGGAACAATAAATTTACGTTTGAAGATCTCATTCCTCTTAAACAACTTCCTTCACAATACTATTACGCTTTTTCTCCTCAGGATACTATCCTTATTGACCCTATTCATTTTGTACCAAAAAATGGAAATTACACCATTCGATTATTCACTGATCCCAGCATTTCTGATAACAATTACAAATGGTATCATGACACAGCTCTGGTTTTTATCTCCAACATTAATGAATTCAATATTATCCAAGCTGAAGATGAAGACGAAGGAGTTTATTCAGCTAGGATCACAAATGCTGCATTACCCGGATTTGAACTTAATGTCAGTGAATCAAGAGTGGTATTAACAGATCCTACAAAATGTGATTCTCCTCTTGCAGGTGATTTTTGTTCCAATGCCGGTGCATTGTGTGGGACAATAGAACTGAATAATTATTGCGGAGCTCTGTCCATACCGGATACCAATATGACCAAAAGTTTTTTTTGTGATTCAAATTCAATTTTAGATAATCCAAAGTGGTTATCATTCGTTGCCACTCAAGATACATTGGAGCTTGAAATTTTTCCAATTAATTGTACAACCGTCATCAAAGAAGGTAATGAATATAAAGGCTTACAAGCCGCTCTATGGACTTCATGTGATGACGATCATCAAGTATTATTCTGCCAATCGGAATGTAAAAATTCATCATTCAAAATTGGTGGAGGCGGATTCATTATTGGACAACGTTATTCATTGGTTTTAGATGGTTGTGGTGGAAGTATTTGTGAGTATCTTATTAAAGTCATTCGAGGAAAAGATATATTTAATCTGAGTGATCCTGTTAGAATTATTGGCAGGCAAGCTTTTTGTCCGGATAATGAAGATCATATTTTTTCTACAGACAAAATTGCCGGTGCACATTCTTATCAATGGTATATCAATGACAGTTTATTTCAAACCACTACAGATAGCTTTGTAAATATTAAAAACTTCAACCCGGGAATTTATCAAATTAAAGTTAGAGGATTAAGCAACTGTGATTCTACAAATTTTAGCTCATTAATTTTTCAGATTCATTCACAATTATCTATGAGCAAACCGATTATTATAAAATACGGTAGAGACTCCATTTTCAAAGTATTCTTTAAAATTTCCGGAGGAAATCCACCTTATAGAATGGTCAATGGAGCTGGTGATTTGGATAGCTTGAATGGAGATTTTGAGTCTGTTGATATTTTATGCAATTCTGCATATCAATTTGAAATTTTAGACAGTAAGAAATGCGTTGTGAGTCTTACAGGTTTCGAATCCTGCGGATGCGGTTCGTATGCAGGACTTTTGCCAACGGATACCTTGAATTTTTGTGAGGGTCAAAATTTTTCAATCCAAGCTCCTCCCGGTACAATCCGAGATACAGGAGATGTTAGCGCTTTTATCATTTTTACAGATAAACTCAATCCTAAATCCAGTACAATTAAAATTAGCAAATCCGGCTTGTTTGCATTTGATCCACAATTATTCAAAATGAATATTCCTTTTTATGTGGCTTATGTAATTTCAAGGCCATCTCAATCCGGGCAAATCAATTTGAATCACCCCTGTGTCGCCATAAGTTCTCCTCAAACCATCTACTTCAGAGCTGAACCTCTTTATTCTACAACTCCGGATAAAACCTATTGCGAGTTTGACGTTCAAATTGGAGGCTTTGGAAACCATAAATCAGGAATTTGGAAATTTGTGTCAGGACCAAAACCTGCTGTAATAGATTCTCCGTTACTTGAGTTAACCACCATTCATGTTGATACATTCGGAGTTTATGTTTTTTCAAGAGAAGTGGTTAATGATTTCTGCAAATCTAAAGACGACATTACATTGACATTTAGAGAGCCAAAACCTTTAGCAATCAATGGATCCCTGTTTGTTTGTCCCGGACAAAAAACCAAACTCGTTGCCTCAGATAGTTTTAGTCTTTATTTATGGGATCATGGAGAAAGCTCAAGAACAATCTTTGTCGACACTCCTGGAACATATTGCATCACAGCCTTTGATGCTGACAATTGCCGATCGAGAAATTGTATAAAATTGGACAGCTCTGTTGCCCCTTTTCCTAATGTGAAAGGTCCTGATAGCATCTGCACCAAAAGAACCGATCGCGTATTTACCAATCAGCAATTTGTATCCTATCTTTGGAACACAAACGATACAAGTTCTTCAATTCAGATTGATACTGGAGGATTATACTGTGTTACCGTTACTGCCGCCAATGGATGTACGGGGACTGACTGCATCTTTGTAGAATCCAAACAAAGATCTGTGCTATATAAAACAGATACCGCCTGCGCTGAAACTCAATATACTTTTGATGGTAAATCCTATTCTGTTCCCGGCCAATATGAGCACGTAGTAAATAAGGAAAATCAATATCAATGTGATAGTGTTGTGCTTCTTACTCTAAGAGCTTTTCCTAAAATTATTCTTTTGGATTCTTTTATTCTCGATGACAATGGCAGCTCAAACGGCTCCATCTCTGTCTTTATAAGAGGAGGAAAGCCACCTTATAAAATCCGCTGGAGTAATAATGATACTACAGCAACAATATCTAAGCTTAAAGCCGGAAATTATACCCTAACTGTTATGGATCAGAATGGATGTTTGTTTGTTAAAACGTTTACCGTTAAGCTCAATACATCATCAAGCGATTTTAATTCCAAATATGATTTTACTATTTTCCCAAATCCCGGAAACAGCACTTCTAATTTAATGTTGCAGTATCCGGATCCTTTGCATCGCTTCACTTTGTTTATTTTAAATAGCCAATCTCAATTAGTTTATCAAAATCAGTTTGAAACCAAAAAAATTGGCAATCCATTAGTTTTAAATTTGGAATTAACTCCGGGAGTTTACTATTATATCATACAATATAAAAACCAACAAAAAGTCATTAAAAAATTAATTATACAATAATGAAACTGTGTTATAGATTATTATTTCTTTGCCTCTGCTTCTCGAATTTATTTTCTCAAAATAATATCAGAGTTGAAAAAATGCTTAGTGGTCTCACTCTGCCCTTAGACATAAATCATTGCGGCGATGACCGCATCTTTGTCGTTGAAAAAAATGGAAAAATTAAAATCATCCAAGATAAAAAATTGCTAACCACAGAGTTTTTGGATATTACTGATCGAGTCAATGCACGAGGAGGAGAACAGGGATTGCTTGGTTTGGCTTTCGATCCCAATTACGCCAACAATGGATATTTCTATGTAAACTATATCGACAAATCATCTTCAAATGGAAATACGACCATCTCAAGGTTTTCTAGAAATTCTTTGGATTCCAATAGGGCTGATAAAAATTCAGAAAAAATAATTCTTCAGTTTTCTCAACCTTATTCCAATCATAATGGAGGATGCATGAAGTTTGGTCGGGATTCATTTCTGTATATCGGTACAGGAGATGGAGGCAATGCCGGAGATCCTCAAGGAAATGCACAAAACAACAAATCATTTTTAGGCAAAATGCTCCGCATTGATGTCAGTGATACATCTCAATATAAAATTCCGGCTTCTAACCCATTCTTTGCCAATAGCAACTACCTACCGGAAATATGGGCTACAGGCTTACGCAATCCATGGCGATTTAGTTTTGATAGAATGACCGGAGATCTTTGGATAGGAGATGTGGGTCAGGGAACTTTGGAAGAAGTTGACTTTCAGTCGGCCTCAAGTAAAGGAGGTGAAAATTACGGTTGGCGTTGTTATGAAGGAAATCGAACCTATAATACTTCAGGTTGTGGAACTGCAAATTTATATACTGCCCCGGTGTATGAATATCTCCATAGTTCTACTACAGGAATTTCTATCACGGGAGGATTTGTATATCGAGGAAAAGAATTTCCCACACTACAAGGTTTGTATATTTATGGAGATTATGATTCTGGAAATATTTGGTCTCTCCAAAAATCCGGGAATACTTATACCAACAAGAGTCTTCTCAATTTCAATGACAAACAAATCTCTTCTTTTGGCGAAGATTCGAAGGGAGAACTTTACTTCACAGCTATAGTAGAAGGTGCAATTTATAAAATTACAGATACCTGTAGTTTTATTATTAATGAAAAAGTAACAACTCCAAGTTGTATTGGAGTCAATGATGGTCAAATAGAAATTATAGCCAATTCCAATTATAAATTTCAATGGTCTACCGGAGATACAGGGACAACCATTAGAAATCTCTCATCCGGTATTTATTCAGTTGAGGTCATCAATGGAATTTGTAAGACAACAAAGCAATTTGTAGTTCCTCCAGCATCTTCTAAACCAAGTTGTATCACTCCGGTTTTCAGGCAAGAAGTATGCGCAAATGATTCGGCACTGCTTATTGCTTGTGATGAAAAAAATGTAACAAAGCACATTTGGAGAAAAAATCAACAAATCGATTCAAGCTATAAAACGAAAAGAATTGCGGTTAGAGAATCCGGATTCTATTCTTACCAATATATAGACTCGATGGGATGCATTTCTTCTATTTCTGATAGTGTAGAAATTACTGTGTTTCCATTGCCACCCACTCCGGAAATTAAATTATCCTCAGATTCTTTGTTTGGACCTGAACAATTCAAATCTTACAGGTGGTTTTTGAATGGTCAATTTTTTGCCTCCTCTGTTTCAAATTTCATTTTGTTAAAACAATCGGGAAAATATTGTCTCACTGTCATCGACTCAAATTTTTGTGAGAGCGAAAAATCAAAAGAGCTTGATTACATTCATACCAATACTTTTGATCTGTACTCGGATTTAAAATTAGTTCCCAATCCTATCTCAAATTCCTTTTTCATTCAAAGTCCGGAGAGAATAAAATTACAGATTGTGATTGAAGATATTAATCAAAAAATTTGGTTAAAGAAAGACATTTATACAAATGAAATACAAAACGTGAATACACTTCCTCCTGCAAGCTATTTTATGAAAATTAGACATGGAGGAAAAAATCTTAGCCTCCAATTTATTAAAAATTAATCACTCACAAAATATAATTCTGTTATTACTTATCATTAAGGCTGGTTTTAATATAATATTTTTTCATTATTGAATTTTTTACAATTTAATTTTTTTATTAAATACACCTGAGGCACATCACTGTAATGTAATTTTGCAGTATAACAATAAACAGGAAAAAACATGAAGTACGGTTTTATTTTTACTTTTATTATTCTTTGCTTTTCAGAAATAGCAATAGCTCAATTTGAACCCGGATTTAATCCCAATAGAAATTCTGAGCCCGGTAGAAATTTGGATTGGCTAAAAATGATGAATCCAAACCGAGAATCCATAACTGCCGAAGACAATATCAAGCTATGGCAGGATGTGATGAGAATTCCTAAGGAAAAAAGAACCAGCAGATCGGATGGTTGGAATTATGGAGATCTTGCCGGTGGCCTTACTTCGGATAGTTTCAGAATTTCCGGGCGAGTAAGAGCTTTGGATTACAACAATGGTCAGCTATTGATTGGTGCTGCATCAGGTGGAGTTTGGGTTGTTGATTATCCCTCTACTCAAAAACCAAGACCTTTGGGACAATTCCAAATTACCTCAGCCAATATCGGAGCCATTGCAACTCATCCAAAAAATAAGAATATTATTTTGGTAGGAACCGGAGAGCCCAATGTCTCTAGCGGCACAGGGCTTTGGAAAAGTATTGACGGAGGGATCACCTGGAAGAATATTCCTTTGCCTTCAGGTAATGATGCCTTCACAAAAATAAAGTTTGCAGAAAATGGATTTGTGATGATCGCTACAAATTTAGCCCTTTACAAAAGTGATGATGAAGGAGAAACATTTAATCTGGCCAAATTTGGATTTCATTGGGACGTGGATTTCAATATTAAAAATCCTGATACCATTTATACAGCCGAACGAAGTGTTGGAATTAATAGATCAGTAAATAGAGGACAGTCATTTACTAAACTAACGAATTCTGTTTTTCCGACCAACTTCAGCAGAATTAATCTCTCTATATGTCAAAATGCTCCAAATACTATTTATTCAGTTTGGATCAAAACCGACAACAGTACAGCAGCCGTACTCAAAACTGATGACGGAGGAAATGCTTGGAGAGGTATTGTAATGTATAATAGAAATGGCGCCCTGTCCTCCAACATTCACAACGATCAAGGTTGGTATGACAATATGGTGAGTGTCTCCCCCACTAACCCTCGCACAGCTGCTGTTGGTGGTATTCGACTTTATTTTGCCAGTTCAGTTATTGTTATGAAAGAAACACCTCTTGAACATCATTCAGATGTACATACTGCAACTTGGACACCGGATGGATCTATTTGTTTTGTAGGAACTGATGGTGGTGTCTACATCTACAGAACGATTTCCCAGTTTGCAATGGCTCAAATCCCAAATCTTAATGTAAATGCAATGCCTATCACTCAATTTAATGGCATTGGTGTGGGAATTTCTGACCCAAATGTGATGATCGGAGGATCTCAAGATAATGGGATTATGTGGAGAGAAAATGGAAAATGGGTGGGATTTGCAGGTGATGGTGGACATCCGGCAGTGGACCCTTTTGATGCATCCATCCTTTATGGTGTGCAAGGTTATTTTGGTCCTGATCTGTCATTTCATCCCTTTGTTAAAACTCCAACTCTGGGCTGGAGAGATGTCTCTTCCGGCTTATTTATTAATTGTGGCCAATGGTATCCAATGGTTGCAACAGATTTTAGAAATCCGAGTACCCTTTTCTATCATGCTTGTGGTTATGTCTTTGCCTCAAAAGATAGAGGCAATCTATTTACTAAGCTCAATGCAGGAAATGAATTCTCTTTCGAGACAGGCTATCTCTCTGTAAGTCGCGGAGACAAACCTCGAGTATATTGCGGAATTCACAATGATAATCTTACCAAACTCATGGTATACAATTATGAAGATAATGGATGGACAAATAAATCTTTTTCCGGTGTAGGAAGTAGAAATTCATGGCCAAAAATTTTCCCATCTCCCGTAGATCCATTAGTAGCTTATGGCGCTATGGTAGGAAATGCCAACGGCACCGCAGGTAAAAAAATATTCATTACCAGAGATGGCGGAAACAATTTTGTCAATATTACCGGAAATCTTCCGGACGTCCCTGTAAGTACAATCTTGGAAAATCCTTATGCTCCATCTCAAATCTATGTAGGTACTGCAGGTTATGGCGTTTTTAGAAGTTTGGATGGCGGAGCTACATACGAGCGCTGGGATCTTAATCTTCCTTATGGTGTAAATATCACGACCCTCACCTATGAAGATCAAACAAAAAATGGTGGACCATTTTTTGTTGTCATTGGAGCATATGGTCATGCAATCATGAAAAGAGAAATTCCAAAATCAGAAATAACCTCAGTGCATGATGCTCAGTTAAAAGAGGATTTCAAAACTCTGGACTTATTCACCAATGAAGAATCGATTGAGCTCCAATATAGACTCACCAGCTCGATGCAATTACTATTTACCATAAGTACACTGGATGGTAAAATAATTCAACAACATAAAGAAGAAAAACAAGGCTTGGGAATCTATTCTAAAGAGTTTAATACCGTAGCATTGTCCAAGGGATTCTATTTATTGACCATTTCAGACAGAAATAGACAATTACAGACTAAGAAATTTTTTATTCAATAATTCAAGATTAATTTCATTCTGTGTTTCATTTTTTTAGTCACACAGAATGAAATTAAATCTGCTCGGAGCAACATCTAACCAATGATACAAATTCATGTTTTAGTTCCCGAGATCCATCCACGAATTCAATACGTAACAGATTGGATTCAGTCTTCTCTACAAAATGCTCAGGTAATTTTACATGATGAAGTTTCAAATTTCTTGAATACTGAAGGAGTTCGAATCAATTATAGTAACTGCAAAGAGCTGCCTGCCAAAGTTCATATCCATTGGAATTTTAGCTCTGTACTACTCTCTCCTTTGGATGATTTTCCAAAACCTGACATTGAAAATAATGACGGGATAATCCAGTTGAAATGGAATAAAGTCTTTGATTTGCCGTCAGCTATTTTTTATTGTCTTGCAAGAGTTGAGGAATATCAAAAATTTACAAAAGACGCTCACGGTAGATTTCCTTTTTCAGAATCCATTTTACAGAACTATATTGAAATTCCAATACTAGATCAATACATAGAAAAATTAATTCAGCAAATCAATTCTACTGTCGATAGTGAGGTTAGACTAAACTCTGCCTATGATTTTAGCTTAGGGATAGACATAGATTATTCATGGAAATATTTATACAAACCTTCTTGGAAACAATTTGGTGGTTTTGTCAAAGATTTTCTATTCCTCAAAATTCATTCCTGGACGCAAAGAATGATGACTTTATTAGGAAGTATTAAAGACCCCTATGATCAGTATGATACCATTATTCAATTAGTTCCATCCTCCAAACTTCAATTTTTCTTTTTATCCGGCGGAAAAACAAAACAGGACACCAATCACAGTCTTAAACTGCAAGAAACTCAAGCATTAATTCAAAAATTAAATCGAGCAGCAACTGTTCAACTCCACCCTTCCTATTCGGCATCTGACAACTTCAAAGTGCTGAAAGAAGAATTTCTTTCTTTGAGCTCAGTCCTGAATAAAAAGATTGACTCTTCCAGATTTCACTTTTTGAAATTAAGTTTTCCCAATTCATATCGCAATCTTATTAATCTGGGAATTCTCTCAGATTATTCTATGGTCTATGCTGAACATGTTGGATTCAGATCTGGAACATGCAGACCTTTTTATTGGTACGATGCAATGCTAGATCAGCCAAGCTCATTGAAAATAGTTTGTCCGGTGCTCATGGACAGGACATTAAAAGATTATATGAAGTTGAATCCCGAAGAGGCAAGGTCAAAAATTAAATCAATCCTTTCTACGATAAAACATTATCAGGGACATGCTCATATTATCTGGCATAACAGCTCTTTGAGCAATGACGGTGAGTGGGAAGGCTGGACTGATGTTTTTTATTTTATAACACAGGAACTTTCCCAAAAAGAAATTAAAAAATAAACTAAAAATTGGAGACAAATAATTTGATAGGGAATAGTCTCCTTGCCAAACAGATCATTAACAACCTATAATTCCAATATTTTCACAGCTGTTTAATCAACTAAAAAAGGCCGGGTATCGGCTAATGCCAACCACCCGACCTAGCTATCCGGTTTTAATCTGTTGCAATGTCTATACATATTATGCAAGATCAGATTATTCGTTGCCTGGCCTATATAAAAAAATAAAATAGAATTTCATGAGAAGCAAATCATGTTGCCAAATCCATCCATAAAGGGCGGACTACTATACAATAGAACGAATCAGACAGCAGTAAAAAGCAACCGAGACCGATATAGGAATATCAGTGGATAAATACCATAACAAACCTAGAAAGCAAACTATCCTTTCTTGTTTGGCTTGGCCTTTTTATTAAGAACCTCTTTTTTAACCTCAATCGTAGTTGGACCTGCAATAATTTTAAATTCTGTTCTTCTGTTCAGTCTGTGCTCGTCATCAGTGCAGTCTTCTCCATTTGTGCAATTGTTCAGGATAACAGTCTCCCCATATCCTTTAGTCTGAATTCTGTCTCCTACAATTTTTCCCTTATTCACCAACCACCTCTTTGCAGAATTTGCTCTTCGTAAAGATAATTTTTGATTGTAATTGTCATCACCTCGAGAATCTGTATGCGATCCCAATTCAATAACCATATCTGGGTATTGATTCATCAAATCTCTCAACACAGACAAATCTTTTTCTGCATCGGGTAATATTTTATCATCATCATAGTTGTAATAAATATTATTAAGTCTAATGGGCTCATTCATAGTTATAATCTCTACATCAGATTCCGGTGGCATCATTTTAAGAATAAATTCTTTGCTTAGAGCTGTATCAGAATTTATTCCCACCGTGATCATTTGAGCCTCTGCCGGAAAATAACCATCTTTTGTTACTATTATTTTATACGACTTATCCTTATCTAAAACAAATTGAATCTTATTGCCGGTAGAATTTGTTTTGGACTCAGTTCCACCTTCGGCGCCCTGTGAC
This sequence comes from Saprospiraceae bacterium UBA3362, assembly GCA_002360455.1. Taxonomy (GTDB): domain Bacteria; phylum Bacteroidota; class Bacteroidia; order Chitinophagales; family Saprospiraceae; genus Vicinibacter. The sequence continues at coordinate 19,341 of DEQQ01000049.1, read as the reverse complement.
ATTTCGATCAATTGTGCGGTTGTTCCTTTCAATGGCTTACCGGACTCATCTTTCATAATATTGGTAAGATCAATAACCAATTTCCTTTTTTCGATGAAATAAATATCATCGCAACAAGTTTTTGATTTCAACGATTTAGACTCTGCATCGGCTCTGTTGGAAACCAAAAATCCTTTGTCAGCTGCAGGATCCATTTTATAATAGATATCATCTACAACGGAGTTGATGGGCAATCCCATATTCATCGGACTACTCCAGTTGCTTCCATCCCATTTAGAAGAAAAAACATCAAGACCACCAATTGCTGGCCATCCATCCGAGCTAAAATAAAGAACTCCTTCTGTGTAATACGGAGTGATTTCGTCTCCGGCAGTATTCAAGGTTGACAATGCAACAGGAGTTGCATATTGATAATCCCCGGTTTTTGTGGCATAATAAAGATCAAATCCACCCTTTCCTCCCGGAATATTGGCAGAAAAAAACAACACTTTGGAGCCAAACAATTCTCCCTCCACAGGATGACGGGCCATATATTCTCCATTGACTCCCTCCACTTCCAAGGCCGGACTCCAGCCACTTCCGGTTTTTGTTGAACAGTAAATTTTACTTTCTTCCATCAATCCACCATCAGAAACAACTCTTGTATAAAACATTGTGTTGCCATCCTTAGAAAACGAAACATTCGCTGTGTGATAACCGGGTCTGTTGATGGCTTCCTCCAATTCCTCAGCCTTGCTCCATCCTTTTTCAGCATTGTATTTTGAGCTCATTAGCTTTGAAAAAACTTTACTGCTTTTCTCTTCTTTACCATCATCATCTTTATAATCCACACTTCCAAAATAAAGCGTCCCCTCACTATCCATACTTGGACTGGCCTGTGACTCCGGCGTATTGATTCTGTTTCCGGCGTTTTTCATCTTCAGCTGAACATTTTCTTTCATCTCAGACATCATAGTAAGTCCGGCAAGTTCAAGCTCACACATTGCTTTAAGATTTGGGTCAGTTCCTGTTGCAATGTATTTTGCAAATTCAGCAGAAGCTTCCTCTGCTTGTCCATTCATTTTTAATGCCTTCCCAAACATTGGAACTTCCTCAAAATATTTATTGGCTTTGTCTCTTGCCAATATCCTATTATAATAATTGACAGATCTGTTATAATCTCTCAATAAAAAATGCGTCTTTGCTATTTTAATAGCTACATCTTTATCTTTTGTTTCTTTATACACTTTTTCGTAAGCAGCAAGTGCATTATAATATTGTCCTTTTTCAATCTCTTCATCTCCGGAAGCCAACAACGCTTTTGGTGAATTGCTATTGGTGGGTTGAGCGATCAATAATAAATTGACAAAAAGAAAAGATATAGAGAAAACAATTTTTTTCATTGATTTAAACTTTAAAACGTTTTAGCTTGAAGCCTACAAAGAAAACCGATTTCGTTTTTGCACCGTAATAATTTCTTTGCGCTCTTGGCATGAAATAATATAATTCAGTAGTTCAAATTAAAATCTTGGACAGAATACTTTTGGCTTTGGATTTGGTTTTTTCGTCACAATACCGATGTATTGAATTCCCAATTCTACCGCTCCAACTCCCGCCGGAGAATTTCGTGCAGATTTTAAGCCTCCAATAGTTTGATCATAACCCAACTGGGCTTTGATTTTCCCATAATCCATTCCCACCAAAAATTGAATAGCGTCTCCAAAACGCATCCCCAATCCTCCGTTGAGTCTTATAGATTTTTCCGGATTCAATAAATAAGAAGCCTTGCATTGTGTCGTAAAAGTCTTAGGATCCCTCAAACTTCTAAAATAAACCATAGGAATCAAATCCAATTTTTCATTGAGTGGATAATTTAAACTTGCATTTACTGAAAGCAATATTGGCAACTTATACACAAATCCTCCGCCACCTCCTGCAGTAAATATTTTCAAAACCGGTTTATTAAGATGAGACGCGGCTATCCCAGCACTCAGTTTAGATTTACCGGCCACTTGTGTTGTCAATTGAACTCCAATGGTAAGATCACTTATATTCGACTTACTTTGCCCCTGCAAACTAGAAAAATCAACATCCTGAGCTCCCCCTTGCAGAGTAGAATAAAATTTTGCTTTCTGTGCATCAAAAATTCCATAACTCATGCTACCGTATTGACCTCCAATGGCAATATCACTATTCTTAGACAAACCAAAGTGATAAGCTACAGAAGCAATAAAACCAGTGGAGCCCACCCCTATTTCACCATGTCTGTCTTGCGAAAAATTTAAACCTAAGGCAGTCCAATCTTTCTTGCGCAAAGCCCATGGAAAGGTAACATCTGCATAAGCCATTGGCGTTCTGTAAGCCGATGAGCTGGCCAATCCGACAGAAGACTGATTTCGGAACAATGCCCCAAGCCTGTATGATCCGCTGAATCCCCCTGTATTCGCAGGGTTCATGTGAATCGGAACAAACTCATACTGAGTAAAATGGAGATCTTGAGCATTCCCGGAAATAAACCCGAAAACCGTCAAAAGAATTGCGTAAAATTTTAGTTTCATCAATGAAAGATCATTTAAAGCCGAAATATACAGAATTTCAGTATATCTTTTAAAAATTCATGCCAATTTTGACAATGTTTTGAGCTCATTCAAAACAAGCTCAAAAAAGTGGGCGTGCCTGCCCTTTCAGGACAGTCGGAGTCTTACGGGCTCGCTGGCGCTCGGTGCCTTGCACCAAGCCCTCCAGCCTCCTCACGCAATAACTTGAGCTCGTTCTTTCAAATTCCAATCCCGTCTTTAAACGAATCCTTATCTTTGGGCTATAAAATCAATTTTATCTCATTTGAATTCCTCTACCTCATCTCCATCAGATCTCATTCGCCAAAAATTCAAAGAAGAAACAGGTCTCGAGATTAATGCCAACAGATTGGATCAGTCTATCTATTCTACAGATGCCAGCAATTATCAAATCCTACCCTTGGCATTTCACACTCCAAAAAATACAGAGGAAATCAAACGCATTGTACAATTCTGTAAGAAATATAAAATCCCTATCATCCCCAGAGGAGGAGGCACAAGCCTCGTAGGCCAAACCATTGGTGAAGGAATTGTTCTGGATTTTACCAAATTCATGGATAAAATTCTTGAAATCAACCCGGAGGAACATTGGGCCTGGGTGGAACCGGGAATTGTTCGAGATGTGCTCAATCAACAATGCGCTCAATATGGTTTACATTTTGCTCCGGATCCGGCTACTACCAGCAGAGCCGCAGTGGGAGGAATGATTGCCAACAATTCGAGCGGAACACGATCAATATTGTATGGCAAAACATTGGACCACGTCCTTGAACTCGAAGTTTTGTTGGATGATGGAACAGTGTTGCATTGCAAGAAAATCAAGGCCGAGGAACTGGAACAAAAATGTGAGCTAAAAACCAGAGAGGGAGATTTATACAGAACTTTATTTCAAATCGTTCAAAACGAAAAAGAAGAGATCATAGACAAATTTCCTAAAGTAATGCGTCGTGTAGGTGGTTACAATCTGGATGAATTTTTAAATCCTGATGAATGGAATTTGTCAAGACTTTTTATTGGAAGCGAAGGAACACTTGGCATCATTCTCAAAGCCAAAATTAATCTTGTCCCAAATCCAAAACATCAAATTCTATGCATCGTCCATTTTGAGGATTTTTTTGACTCTCTATCTCACGTTGCCGAGATCAATAAATTCCAACCTGCAGCGGTAGAGCTTCTCGACGAAGCAGTAATCCGTTTAGCCCGTGAAAATCTGGAAACCAAACGCTATTGTGATTTCATAGACGGAGATCCGGGAGGCGCACTTGTGGTAGAGTTTTATGGCAATAGCTTGGAAGAGGCTACCCATAAAGCCAATACAATGATAGAGCATTTGCAATCAAAATCGATTGGATATGCTTATCCCATTTTTACAGAAAAAAACAACATAGAATCCATCTTCAATGTGAGAAAAAAAGGATTGGGCTTGTTGATGGGGGTCAAAGGAACTCGCAAACCCATAGCGTTTATCGAAGATGCTGCTGTGCCTGTAGAACAGCTTGCTCAATACATTTACGATGTCTTTCAAGTTTGTAAAAAATACGATACTCCGGTAGTTGCTTATGCTCATGCAAGTGTTGGCTTACTGCATGTGAAACCTTTTTTAGATTTACGCAATGCCGAGGATATTGCACGAATGAAGAAAATCAGCGAAGAGGTACTGGCATTGGTAAAACAATATAAGGGTTCCTGGAGTGGTGAGCATGGAGATGGGCTTGCTCGTGGAGCCTATAATGAAGAGTTCTTTGGAACAAAACTTTACAATAGATTTATAGAAATCAAACAATCTTTTGATCCGGATGGAATCATGAATCCCGGGAAGATTGTACTCACTCCCAAGGCAGATCAACATCTTCGCTATGGCAGTCAATATCAAGATGCTTTATTCCAAAGTATGTTTCAATACAGGGACGAAGGCAGTTTTTCTGAAAGTGTGCATCTATGCAATGGTGTTGGGGAGTGCAGAAAACAAAATGGCGGAACAATGTGTCCGAGTTTTCGAGCTACAAAAGATGAAAAAGACAGTACACGGGGACGCGCCAACGCACTAAGGCTTGCCTTAAGTGGTCAACTCGACAAGCATGGACTGGACAGTGAATTGTTACAAAATGCAATGGATTTATGCTTGAGCTGTAAAGCATGCAAATCGGAGTGTCCAAGCAATGTCGATATGTCAAAACTCAAAGCAGAAGTTCAACATGTGCACAATCAAAAAAACGGAATCAATGTAAAACAGAGGTTTATATTATGGCAAAATGCCATAGCAAAATTAACTTCAGGACCGCAGGCAAAACTGATCAATGTCATTCTGAAATTCAAACTGTTTCGTTCCCTCTTACAAGCAATAAGTGGACTTGATGCAAGGAGAGTATTGCCTCTGTATACTGAAAAAAGTTTTGTCTACAATCATAAAAAATTCGATAACTCAGACAAACCAAAAGTTGTATTTTTAGCTGATAGTTATGTCCAATTTCATGAACCTCAAATTGGTGTAAAAGCAGTTCAGCTCTTAGAATCTTTGGGATACAATGTTGAAGTGGCAACAGATATTTGTTGTCAGAGACCTCTTATCTCAAAAGGATTATTACAGCACGCCAAAGATCGTGGAGCCGTTTCGTTTTCAAAACTTTCAAGTTACTTACAACATCAAATTCCGGTCGTCGTTTGTGAGCCTTCTTGTGCTACAGCATTCAAAGATGATCTGCCGGATTTATTTACAGATCCTTTGCCTCGTTCTTTGCAAAAAGGAATTTACTTAATTGAAGATTTTATTGTCCTGCAATCAAAAAACAGATCGTTTTCGTTAGAAAATTTAACAGAAAGTGGAAGCTACTTATTGCATGGGCACTGTCACCAAAAAGCAATCTTCACAACATCTTCTGTCTTGGAAATTTTTAGATCAAATAAGCAATCCACCATCAAAGAATTGAATACAGGATGTTGCGGAATGGCGGGATCATTTGGTTATGAAAAAGAACATTTTGATCTTTCCAAACAAATTGCAGATTCAGTCTTGATCCCAAGCTTAAATGAAGCCTCAGCAAATACTAAAATTATTGCCACAGGGTTTTCATGCAGACACCAAATCAAAGACTTCAGTAACAAACAAGCCAAGCATTGGCTAGAATATTGTAAGTATTGATTAATCTAAAATGGCAGCAACTCCCGGTAACTCCTTTCCTTCCAATAACTCGAGCATAGCTCCTCCTCCGGTAGAAACAAAACTTACCTGAGCCGCCAAGCCAAATTGATTTATCGCTGCAGCAGAATCCCCGCCACCAATCAATGAATAAGCTCCTTGCGAAGTTGCATCAGCTACAGCCTGTGCTATTGCTTTGGTTCCGGAGGCAAAGTTGGACATTTCAAATACTCCCATTGGACCATTCCAAATCAATGTTTTAGACTTCAATATATATTGACTGAAAAGTTCAACTGTCTTTGGCCCCACATCCAATCCCATTTCATTATCCTCTATATTTTGATCTTGAGTAATCCTGATGGGAACATCATTACTAAACTGTGCGGCTACAACCGAATCCTCAGGAAGAACAAGCTGAACTCCCTTGCTCTTTGCTTTTTCAATCAATTCTTTTGCCAGATCTATTTTATCTTTTTCTAATAAGGATGTTCCAATGCGGTAACCCTGAGCGGCAAGCAAAGTATAGGCCATTCCTCCACCTATCAAAATATGATCGCAACGATCCATTAAATTTTCGATCAAAAGGATTTTATCCGACACTTTAGCCCCACCTAAAATTGCTGTAAATGGTTTTTGAGCATCGTGTAAAACTTTTTTTCCATTGTCCACCTCGGCCTTCATAAGAAAGCCAAATGCCTTATGGTCTCGATCAAAAAAACGAGCTACAGTCGCAGTACTTGCATGCTCTCTATGTGCAGACCCAAAAGCATCATTTACATAAAATTCTGCCAAATCAGCCAACTGCTTGCTCCACAATGGATCTGCCTTTTCTTCTTGTTTATTAAATCTTGTATTTTCACAAAGTAAAATTTCACCGGCTTTTAGCTGATTTAATTGCTCAATCGTATCGGATCCGGCACAGTCCTTTGCAAAAATAACATTCACGCCAAGACTCTTCCTCAATGCTTCTGATACCGGTGCCAATGAAAATTTTCCGTAATCTATAGTTCCATCCGGAAGCAATTCCTTGAGCGGTCTGCCAAGGTGAGACAGGACAATCAATTTTGCTCCTTTAGCCAACAAAAAACGGATCGTATCTAATGATTTTTCTATTCTCGAGGCATCCTTTATTACTCCGTCTTTGATCGGAACATTAAAGTCTACTCTAAGTAAAACGGTTTTGCCATTGACTTCCCAGTTTTGCATAACAAAAGTTCTAGTTTTTTTTGCAAAGGTAAATAATTAATTAGGCCATTCCAACTGCCCAACAGTTGTTCCCATTTACCGTATTTTTCAATAGAAAATAGAAGCTTGTTTTGAAAAACCCGAAATTTAAAAAATAAAAGACAAGAAGGTCTTAAATTCAAAGAATTAAACTTTGTTATTCTAATTTTATTACTATATTTTGCAGATTGAAATCTGCTATCTTTGTATCATTAAATTGTTGGTTTTGAAAAAGGTCTATTTAGATAATAATGCGACCACTCCTTGCGATCCAAGAGTGGTCGAAGCCATGTTGCCTTATTTTTATGAACATCCGGGCAATGCTGCAAGCAGGAGTCATCCTTTTGGTTGGGAAGCAGAAGATGCTGTAGATATTGCAAGACAGCAGATAGCTGAACTTATTGGGGCAGACGAGAAGGAAATTATCTTTACCTCAGGCGCCACCGAAGCAGATAATCTAGCTTTGAAGGGTGTGTTTGAGATGTATTCAAGAAAAGGGAATCACATTATCACGGCTACAACAGAACACAAAGCGGTGTTGGACAGCTGTAAAAAATTGGAAAAATTAGGCGCCGAAATAACTTACCTGGAAGTTGGATCTGATGGAAGGGTGGATTTGGCAACTCTAGAAGCAGCCATCAGGCCTACCACCATCGTGCTTTCTATCATGTGGGCCAATAACGAAACCGGGGTCATCCAACCTATAAAGGAGATTGGGGATATCTGTGCAAAACATGGTATTTTGTTCATGTCAGATGCTACTCAGGCCGTTGGAAAAATCCCTGTTAACCCAAGAGAAAATGGAGTTCATCTCATGGCCTTCAGTGCACACAAAATGTACGGACCAAAAGGAGTTGGTGCATTGTATGTTTCCAGAAAAGACCCAAGAGTTAAGGTGACAGCACAAATGGATGGCGGAGGTCATGAACGAGGAATGAGAAGCGGAACGCTCAATGTTCCCGGAATTGTAGGCTTCGGAAAAGCTGCAGAAATTGCAAGACTTGAAATGGCAAAAGACGCAGAGCGCGTAAGCAAAATGAGAGATAGATTGGAGCTTGGCTTAAAAAATGCCCTAGAAGAGGTTTATATCAATGGAAATAGAGAACATAGAATGCCTCATGTGACCAATATGTCTTTCAAACATGTAGAAGGAGAAGGATTGATGATGACCTTCAATCAAAACATAGCTCTATCTTCCGGTTCAGCTTGCACCTCAGCCAGTTTGGAGCCATCATACGTTTTGGTTGCGCTTGGATTGGGTGATGATTTAGCTCATTCTTCTTTGAGATTTAGCTTGGGAAGATTTAATACTGAGGAAGATGTTGATTTTGCAATCAAATCCATTACAGAAGGCGTAAACCACATGAGGAATTTGTCTCCAATATGGGAAATGTACAAAGACGGTGTGGATCTAAACTCAATTCAATGGGAGGCCCATTAGATCAACCAACTGAAATAACGGATCTTATTTTAAACAGAATCGGTTTGAAAATTACACATTGACAGAATCACAATTATTTGTTTTTCCAAAGAAGGCTTCTTGGTGATGTGGTAACCCAAGTCTCACATTGATTATTGCTGGTACACTCACAATCGGTAATGCAAACAACATTACAGTCTGAATCAAAGATCGATTCTATCTCATCTGCGATAGAGTCATTATTAAGCCAATAAAGGATCCCATTTTGAGTTTTCAATTCATACAATCTATAGAGGAATTCATTTTTCCCTTCCAAAGAATTAATTTTAGCCTGCAAGCAAGGAGGAATTACAGGAACTACTTGACTTGATTCACTATCTGTACAAGAAAGACAGCAATAAATTAAAGAAATGAGAAGGAACATACTAAAAGTGTTTTTCATGGTAATCATTTTAGTCTAAAGACGGTATTTTTTGGTCAAATGGTTGGGCTATCGACCCAATCTTTTACGATCCAATGTCATCCACGCTTGTGAACTCTTACACTCAGCTTAGATAATAGCATTCCTCCATGGTTTACTGAGGAATCCTGAAAAACAAAATATATTTTTAAAGAGAAAACTACTCACTACGGCCTCACAGCTCGCTTCTCTATTCTCAATGTTTTGAGCAATTCGTTTTTCTCTCCGATAATTTTCAAAAGGTATAATCCGTCCTCCAATTGAGAAATATCATAACTTCTGTTTTGAGAAGTTTGGTAACTTGCAAGACGCTTGCCTAATAATGAGATAATTTCTATGCTCTTTACGCCGGTATTGTACTCCAAACTAATGCTGTTTTGAGCAGGGTTGGGATACACTTTCATGCTTATTACTCTGGAGTCTTTTACCCCTACTGTTTTATTAAATAAGTAATCTACTTTTAGTTTTTTGGTAGTGTCTTCTCTTTCATAGATCCACATCACAATATGAGCTCCATCTTGGCTGTCTGCGTTAACATGAACATCAATAGAAGCAACATCGCCGGGTTTGATCACATTAGGATTATTTTCTGGTGATTTATTGGCCAGATAGGAATAACATGAGTTAGCATCACATACATAAGCTGTCCATGTTTCCGGAAGCATCAAGTTCTCCTTTGCCCACAAAATATTAATGGTTGTATTGGTATTATTTTTTACTTTAGAATGACAGGCTTGGTCAGGTTCATTAGGATCAAAAGTAAACTCATGAACACAAGGTGACGGTGTTACAGAATAACGATTCGTCTGAGCATTTGATAACGCACTGACAATCAATAAGATAAAAAATAAGTACATTTTTTTCATAGATCCCTTAAACTTAATTCAGGTAAAGATAATACTTATTTAGAATTTATATCTAATTTTTTGTGATCAAATCGGCTACAAATCCGTCGGAAAAGGAGCAAAAGCTGTTCCAAATCTCTACATCTTAGTGAACAAAAGCAGCCTCCAAGGGCATAATTTTAAGGCTTCTTTCTCTAATCTTAAAACGATCTCCTACCGCCAAAATATGCGTAGTAAGATTGGATAAAGACATAGGTGTTCCGGCTTGCAAATCCATAAATCGGTTATGAGTCAAATGACGAGGATCAAAAAGGATGACCATGCCGGATCCTATTACCTCACAATCATTGCCTTTTCGGATCACCAAGCCAGTATCTTCTGCCAATCCGATCCCTAACAATTTAGGAAACTGCGCCATGGATTCTGCCAATCTTCCAAAGCGACCGCGTTGAATAAAATGGGTGTCAATAATGACATGATCCAAATAGGACATTCCCTTGGCCAGCAGAACATTACCCTTATACAAAGCTTCAGAAACCGATCCCCCGGCAATCATTTCATGAGACATAGACATAGCTCCTGCGCTCGTCCCTGCAAGAACAAATGGACCTTCTATAAGTCGTTTGGTGAGCAATTCATGCATCTTTGTTCCTCCTATGTATTTTACTATTTTTGATTGATCTCCACCGGAAAACATGACGCATTGCGCATGAGAAATAAGCTCCAAGTTTGCTTTGGACTCAGCCTCTGATTTTTTTCGGATATCCAAAACTTTTACGTTATGGCAAGACAATTTGGAGAAAGCGTTCAGATAGTTTTCCCCCACTTCCTGAGGAATACTCGAAGCAGAGGTAATAACAACAATATTGCTCTCCGGACCGCCACTTTCTTTGACGACGCGGGCTAAGATTCCCTCCTCAATAAAATCTAAGGTGTACATTTCATTTTCACCCATTCCTTTGTCTTCATTACCGCCAATAGGAATGAGAGTCCCTTTCAATTCTAGCATAAGCCTTTTCTAATAAAATCAGGCAAAGCTAAGGAAAAAGCTGTGTTATGCTTTCGGATTTTTTAACACGATTTAGACACATCACAACTAAAAGTAATATGAAAGGAAAAACTGCCATTTTGAATCTTGCATTGCCCAATGGGCCGGTAATCACAGCGATATAAAAAATAATGGCATATAGGAATAATGTTTGCAGATCAAACCAAATCGTTTTTCTCACAAAATGGTAAATAAGAAAGAATACAACCACCATATTAACCAAGCCGGCAAGAATCATAAACCACAACAAACCTGATCTCATCTCACTTAAATAGTTTAAGATTCCTTTCCATGATTTTTGGTCGAGCTCACCAAAAAAACTAAGCGAAGTTTTTGTATTCAATGCAGGTAAAAAATTGATCAAATCGTAACGACCCGGATCAATAAAAAAACGAATCATTCCTCGTACCTGTAATAAAGAATACTTCATTAAATCTGAACTAATACAATGCACTGCTTTCTCTTCCAGACAGTCGCATCTCTTAGAAAATTCATTGTACTTTTCACATTCTGTTCTCCATGAATCTGTTATAGAATCTGCTTTTGCAGAGCCGTAATGATATTCTAATAAATACTCGGCATTATAATTATACAGGTTGTTGGTCTGCATATAGGAGTAATGAAAATCGCCTGTATGGTATTGATTCCTTAGACACCATATCAAAAGCACCAAGGGTACAAAAGAGACAATTCCAACCCACTTCCATCGGTTTTTTATCCAACCAAAATAAACCACATCCACAGCAAATAGAGCCAGGGCAAAATAAACTAAAACAGGCTTTGTAAGTGCCGCCAAAAGAATCATCACATGGAACAAGATCAAGTTCTTTACTTCTTGCTGTATTGTCCACTTTCTGAAATAAATCCAGGCCATCCACAAACAGAATTGGAACAACAAATCCGACATGATCATATTGCTATACACTTGCTGAGTAGGATAAATCAGGAGTAATAAACCAAATAAAACAAAATGCCAAGTTTGCTTATTCTGAACCTCTGACCAACATGAAAATAATATCCAAATGCTCAATAAATTTTGAACAATCAAAACCACCAGATGACTAGAAAATAATAGTTGAATTAACACTATAAAAATGCCGTACAAAGGAGTTCTGAGGCTATAGTATTCTTCCAACAAAGGAAATGTATAGGCATTGGCATACAGTGTGTGATTATGAACCAGATTGTGTGCTTGAAATAAAAACTCCCAAGAATCTGATAAATAAATCGATCTAAAATTGACCGCCAAACCAAAATAAACAGCATGCAATACCAATAGAAATATCAGCATCCATTTATCTTTGGCATGATTGGGCAATCGGATCATTCTTCCTCTGTGTCGTCTTCTTCTTTTCTGTATTTTTTATCCTGAGTTTCGTAGGCTTTCAATATTTCTTTGACCAATCTGTGTCTTACCACATCATCTCTTGTGAGATAAACGGTAGTGATGCCATCTATGTGGTGCAACATTTTACTGGCCTGTCTCAATCCAGATGTCTGGCTGTAAGGAAGATCTACCTGAGACAGATCTCCTGTGATAATTGCTTTTGCATTAGGACCAAGCCTTGTTAGAAACATTTTGATTTGAAGGGGAGTGGCATTTTGTGCCTCGTCCAAAATAATAAAAGCATGATCCAGGGTTCGACCTCTCATAAACGCCAGAGGAGCAATTTCGATAATTCTTGATTCCATAAATTGAGCAAGCTTATCGGCAGGAATCATGTCATCCAATGCATCATAAAGAGGACGCAGATAAGGGTCGATTTTTTCTTTGAGATCTCCGGGCAAAAAACCTAAAGATTCTCCTGCTTCCACCGCGGGTCTTGTCAATATTATTTTTTTGATCTGCTTGTTTTTTAAAGCTCTGACAGCAAGGGCAACTGCTGTGTAGGTCTTTCCTGTTCCGGCAGGACCTATTACAAAGGTCACATCATTTTTCTCGACGGCTTCTATTAAGGCAATTTGATTTTTAGTTTTGGCATATATCACGCGACCATCTCTGCCATGCACAAGTACAGGTCTATTTTCTGTGGCCGTTGGCTTAATGAGAAGAGGATTTTCTCCTTGCAACAAATCTTCTACGGTATGAGCTGTGAGTTCTTTGGTCTCTTTCAAAATTTTGACCATAAGCTCGACCTTTGACTTTGCTGTTTGAGCATCTTTCTTATTTCCCAGTATTTTGATCTGATTCCCTCGAGAGGTGATGACCAGCTCCGGAAATGCTTTTCGGAGAAGATTGATTTTCGAGTTGTGTTCACCTAAAAGTTCTACAGGGTCTACTTGTTCTATGTGCAAGAGAATTTCGCTTTGTGACAATGTAAATCTAATTTTAGCTTGTTGAAATTAATTAAAATCGAGTTAACTTCCTTGTATGAGGTGGCTGAAAGGCTTGGTGCAAAGCACCGAGCGACAGCGAGCCTGAAAGACACCGACCCCACATTTATGTGGGGGCATACCCAAAAATTAACACTCTTCTGTTCGCAGGGTAAAATTAATTCTAATATTTGGCACTCACAAAAAAAAAGGAAGCCCCATGCTATGACGGAGCTTCCAACAATTGTGATTGTTATTTTTTTAGAAGAAATACCTTCTTGAGACGTGCCAATTACTTCTTGGTCACTCTAAGAGCAACACGACGGTTTTGCTCACGACCTTCCGGTGTAGAGTTGTCTGTTACAGGATGCTCTTGGCCATATCCTTCAGACTCCATTCTTTTAGCATCAATACCCAAACCTACCAAGGTGTTCATAACTTCTTTTGCTCTCGCAGCAGAAAGCGCTTTATTCTTGGCAGCATCACCTTGATTGTCTGTATATCCTCCGATTTTTACGTTTACATTAGGATAAGCTTTCAAGATTGCAGCAACGTTCATTAACTGCTCCTTGGATGCGCTATTCAAGTTTGCACTACCGGTTTCGAATAAGATACGATCCAAATTAAACCAAGTTGTTTTGTCAACAGGCTTACTTGCATCATTGATCCAAGTGATGAATGAATTTTCAACTCCATTTGCAGGAACATTCAATTCTATTCCGCCAGGAAGCGTAGCTTTCATCATATCTCCCAATGCAAGCCATTTTACTCTTACTGCAGAGTCAACTCCTGTGTACATATTTTTTGCAGCTTCTGCAGCAGCTTTAGCAGCCTCAGCAGCTTTGATAGCAGCTGAGTCAACCGCAGCAGCAACATTGTCAACTGTTGTCTTAACTGTTTCTGCAACATTGGTCTTATTGCAACCTTTCATCAAACCCCACAATAAACCCAATGCAGCCAACAATCCTACCAACCACATCCACCAGTTGCTTCCACCGCCGTTGTCGTCACTGTTGTTTGAGCTCACAGATGCAGTAGATTTTGTAGCAGATCCGGAAGTAGTTCCCAAATTTGCAAAACCTAACACACTGGATAAGCCTGCTGGAAGTGCAGCATTGATGGCAGATTTTTGACCTCCTAACCATGTAGTCAATCCGCTTACTCCATAATTCTCATCATTAGATTTTTTCTTCAAAAATCCCATGATCAATGGTGCAGCCATTCCTAATAATTTTCCTGCTGACCCTGAATTATTAAAACCAACCAAAGATGAAATTGCACTTAGAATGCCACTTTGATTATTTCCCAAAACAAGGTTCAATAATGTAGAACCAATACCGTTACTGGAAGACAAAGCTGATGTTCCTGAGAACAATCCTCCCAAGTTGTTTAATAATCCCGGGTCGTTGTCTTTATGATTTAATAAATCCCAAATTTTGCCCATTGAAGAGCTGTTGCCTGACTGATTCAAGATACCTCCAAGGATAGCAGGAATCGCCGCATCAAAACCCTTAGATGTAGCTTGATTGGATTCACCTAAAAAACCGGCAGCCTTACCCACCAATTCAGGTGTAAGATGCCCTTTCAAAAGATCGATAACATTCATGTTTGAAAAAGATTAATTGTTTGATTTAATGTGATGTAAAACATTTTTACATCGTGATGACGCAAAGTTCTCCCTAAGTCACTGCGGTTTATCAAACGCAATGTTAATCTATATACAAGACTTGGTGAAATGGTATTACATTTGGTTAATTTAGTTAATTTATGGTTACCGAACAAAGAAGATTCCCCATTGGCAAATGGATAAAACCTGAATCCATCTCAGAAGATCAAATCAAACGGTGGATTGACGAAATCGATTACACTCCTTCCGTTTTAGCCGGTTTGATTCGCAATTTAAATAGCGATCAAGAGCAATACTGCTACAGAAAAGATGGATGGAATATCAAACAACTTGTGCATCATATGGGCGACAGTCACATGAATGCCTACATCAGACAGAAGCTTGCGCTAAGCTCAGATCAGCCTACCATCAACCCCTACGACGAAAACGCATGGGCACAGATGGCCGATGTTGTAGAAGTAGATCTTGCAACAGCTTTGACACTGCTTCAAGCACTTCATAAACGCTGGACTGTTTTTTTGAGAAGCTTAAAAAAAGAGGATTTTGCAAGAGGTTTTTATCATCCCGGACACGGCAGACTCATTCTTTTGGACGAATCCTTGGGGATGTATGCCTGGCACTGCAAGCATCATACAGAGCACATCAAAATTGCTTTGGCTACCGAGGGCAAAACCGAGTCATAAGATATTTGATTAGGCTCCCTGACACAGTTGCAATAGATTAACTTTGCCGTCCAAAAACAAGCTACAAATAAGAGTAGTAATGAGGATTTGGGGAGTGCCCTTCACTTTGTTCAGGTCATAGCCTTACAGGGTTCGCTGACGCTCCGTCCTTTCAGGACCGCCTATCGGCGCCATCCAGGCTATTCACTCAAATTAGAACCACAGTCCAAACAAAAAAAATTAGCTAAAATTTGCCCTTAGAAAAATGAAACTTAAAAATTGCCGTTTGAAATGCATGATCCGCATATCCCTGCATCTATTTTGCTTTTTGATCTTCATGGCTTCTTGCTCCAGAGAGAAAATCTATGAAATCAAAGACGAACAAGGCAGATTGCTTAAAAAAATAATCAATCAGGGCGATAGCAGTCTCGGACTCAATGGCGTGGTACAGCTTTTCACAGCAGAGGGGAAGCTCTTTAGTGAAGATTCCTATCGCAATAATCTGTTGGAGGGCGAACGTAAAATTTACGAAAACGGAGTTCTCTATAGCATAGAACATTATCAAAAAGGTCTTTTTCAAGGGCCTATTGCTGTATACTATCCCGATGGAACTCTCAAGCTCGAAGGACAATACGACAATAATATCACCGTGGGACAATGGAAATCCTACTATCCCGGCGGCAAGCTCAAAGAGATAGTCCTTATGGCAGACAATGCAGAAAATGGTCCATTTGAAGAATATTACGAAAATGGAAAAATAAAAGCCAAAGGCAATTATTTGGATGGCCCCGATGAGAATGGAGAATTATTAATGTATGACAGCTTGGGCACACTGCAACGAAAAATGAATTGTACAAAAGGAATATGCACTACAACATGGAAAAGAGATTCAATTTAATTATTGCACTGATTGCTTGCAGTTATTTATCCGGCTTTGCTCAGGCAGGAGGTGGAAGTATTTTTAATTTTACCAAGATAAGCCCGTCCTCCCGAATATCAGCTCTTGGAGGAACCTGTGTGTCCTGGATGGCAAGAGATATCAATTCCAATCTGCTCAATCCTGCTCTTCTCAATGAGCAACAACACCATTATCTAAGTGCGCAACAATTGTTTTATTTTGCGGACATCTCCTTTGGAAGTTTTTCTTATGCCTACCGATTAGACAAAATCAAAACCAATTTGCAAGCAAGTGTGCGCTACTTTTCTACTAAAATCCCGGACGCTAAAGACATCAACGGAAATTCGTTGGGACCAAGTTCGGCTTCCGAAATCGGCAGTCAAATTATGGCCTCGCGCAAGCTCAACGAACGAATTTCTGCAGGCCTCGGAATCGAATTTGTTCAATCCAATCTAACTCTTTATTCCTCTAACGGAATCCTTCTTCACGGAGGCTTGCATTATTTTAATCCGGACAAAAAGTTTGGAGTCGGCCTCGCTGTTAGAAATGTCGGAACACAGCTCAAAAGTTATGCCGGAGTAAGAGAAAACATAAGTCCTGTGCAGGTGGAGCTTGGTTTTTCCAAACGTCTTAAGCATCTGCCTTTGGTCTATCATCTTCAGTTCAATAACCTTCAAACATGGAATGTACACTATGATGATCCTGTTATAGGGCAGCAGGTGGATCTGTTGGGCGAGGTTAAGCAAACCAGTGAGTTTTCTAAAGCCATTGGAAATGTGTTGAGGCATTTTGGATTCGGGGGCGAATTGTTTCTCAACAAATCTGAAAGCATGGTGATTCGTTTTGGCTACAATCATCTGCGCAGCAAAGATCTGGCCTTGGCAGAGTACAGAGCTTTCAATGGACTTTGTTTTGGTTTTGGTCTCAAGATTTACAAATTCCATTTGGATTATTCTTATGCCAAGTATCATCTTGCCGGAGGCAGCAGTCATTTAGGATTCCATTTTGATCTTAGTTCTTTTGGCAAGCAAAAGGTCTGATGATTTCTTTGGTTGATAGTATAAAACCCTTCGTTGGTCTATTTCACAGACAAGAATTGAGTCGGGAGATTACATTTGTAGTATGGATTTGATTGAGCTGATTAAGATTTCGTATTCCAATATTAAGACCAACCTGTTGAGATCCATTCTCACACTGATCATTATTGCCTTAGGAGTAATGGCATTGGTAGGCATCCTAACATCCATAGATGGAGTAATTTATAGCATGAGCAGCAATTTTAGTTTTCTTGGTGCAAACTCCTTCAACATTGAAAAACTCACTCCGGCAGGTCGTGGAAGAAGAAACGGTACAGACATTAAAGAAAGCCCCAATTTGATTTATGCTCAGGCCTATGATTTCAAAACCAAGTTTAAAGATCGGGCCACCGTTGCCTTGAGCCTGGGAGCTTCGTTTCGTTCAACCTTAAAATACCAATCCAAAAAAACAAATCCAACCTACAGAATCAGAGGGGTTGATGAAGATTATTTTGCCACCTCAGGTTATCAAATTGAGTACGGCAGAAATTTTTCACCCGCAGAGCAAGAGTCAGGTTCGAGTCTTGCCATCATCGGCATGGATGTTGTCAAGATTTTATTTGATGATAAACCGGAGTCTGCTTTGCAAAAGTGGATATCAATCGATGATAAAAAATATCAGGTAGTAGGTGTGCTCAAGTCCAAAGGGGCTACTATGAATGAGGGCGCAGACAAACGAGCATTGATTCCTTTGCAACGTGCAAGAATAGATTATTCCGATACTGATTTTGACATTTCTGTATCTGTTGGAAACCAACTCAACATGGACGAAATCATTTCTGCCGCAACCGGAACCATGCGCATAGTCCGTGGTTTAAAATCTTATGAAGAAAATGACTTCGAAATATGGAAAAGCGATGGAATTATCGATTTCCTCAAAGAAAATACGGTCAAACTAAGAGCTGCTGCCATAGCCATCGGGTTAATGACCTTGCTGGGTGCAGCCATAGGATTGATGAATATTATGCTGGTTTCTGTCACTGAGCGCACCAAAGAAATCGGAATCATCAAAGCCTTGGGAGCAACCAAAAAAACGATCATGTTGCAATTCCTCTCGGAAGCTGTGATCATTTGTTTGATAGGTGGTTTGCTGGGAGTTATCCTTGCCATACCTCTGGGCAATGTGGTGACTATATACATGGGAGGCAGTTTTATTATTCCGTGGGCTTGGATCAGCTTAGGTTTGATTGTTTGTACTATAGTTGGGATCATTTCTGGGTTTTATCCTGCTATGAAGGCTGCTGCGCTTGATCCTGTAGAATCACTTCGCTACGAATAAATTTGATTTTTAGCTTGTTTTTTTACTCCAATAGATTTCCCTATTGCCAAAAAAAATGGGCTCTATTGCTGCAAACCTAGACCGGATAGCAATGGAGGATGCGAAGCACCGCAATGGATAGCCGGACTGCGGACACAATTTGAACAGATGAAATCTGCATCTCCAAATTCGTATCCTTTTAAGCCAACTTATTTTTTCCAGTTAAGTTGATTTACAAAAGCGGCTATGCGCTTTCCCAATTTTTCGCCGTTCTCTGCATCTATAGAAAAATGAACTCCCAGCGGAATTCTGCTCCTTGCGTTTTCTCTTGCCATTTCTGAAAAATAATTGAATTTTCGCGGTTCGGACAAAAATTCTGTGCGCCCCAGATGGCATTTATCTTCAAAGCTCGGTACAGATCCAAGTTCATTTTCCATCACCATAGCAGCTGCCCAACCAAAGGTAGAATGACAGCTTGGGTAAGCCGGAAAAGGTGGTGTAGCCGGGAGGTATGGCAGTTTGAAATTTGGATTGATTCCTGTTCTTCTTATAAAACTTTCGGGTCTCTCTAAGTTATAAGTGTACTTGTTATGCCAACAGGCTACAGCAGCATCATTGAGAGCAAAACCCAGCTTTGCAAAACTCACTGCAGCTTTCTCGAGATTCACATTGCGCAACACATAAACTTGATCGGCAATGGCTACAAATCTTGCCGGTGGACTGAAGGTAAGCCCTACCTGATCATCGCTCCAGAATTGAGCCCGGTAAGATTGCTCTCCTGTGGGATCTTGAAGGACTTCCTCAATGGCTGCATTCACC
>DEQQ01000051.1 GCA_002360455.1 Saprospiraceae bacterium UBA3362 | reverse complement strand
GAACAAAATCTCACCTACCTGTTTTGGACTGGAAATATTAAATCTTGAGCCGGCTTGTTGGTAGATGGATTGCTCTTTTTCGTGCACAAGTTTTTCCAGTACTTTACTGTAATCGTTCAGAAATTTTGAATCCACTCTTACTCCTTCGTACTCCACATCTCTCAAAACAGTGACCAATGGAAGCTCTATATCTTTCAAAATATGCAATGTGTTTTGCTTGTTGAGATCTTCTGCTAGAATGCTCTTGATTTGCAAGGTCACATCTGCATCTTCACCGGCATATTCTTTTATTTTTTCTAGAGGAACATCTCTCATACTTCCTTGAGACGAAGATTTTTTTCCTATCAGCGCTTCTATAGGAACCATTTTATAATTCAAAAAAGCTTCCGACAGGTAATCCAATTTGTGTCGTTGGTCCGGCTCCAAAAGATAGTGAGCGATCATGGTATCAAATTCAGGTGTCGGCATTTCGATGCCGTACCATTTCATCATCAGCATATCGTATTTGATATTTTGGCCGATGAATTTTTTTGATGAATTTTCTAAAACAGCTCTGAAATTTTCGATTATTTTTTTGGCTTCGGTTTGATCTTTTGGAATAGGAATATAATAGGCTTCAGCAGCTTGAATGCTGAATGACATTCCCACCAACTCCGCCTGATTGGCATCAATTCCGGTAGTCTCTGTATCAAACGATATGATCTCAGTTTTGTCAAGAAGCTGGATCAAGGATTTGATTTCATCCTCCGTAGTCACAAGATGATATTGATGAGCAGTATTCTGAATATCGCGATCTGCTATTCTATATTCCTCTGACTTTGATTCCGGTATTTCTTCTTTTTTTACTGATGAAGAGCCTATTGTAGCCGAAGAAAACAATGTATTGGGTTCTTCCGTTTCTCCCAATATGGCTAGGGCAAGAGATCGAAATTCCAACTCTCTAAAAAGTTCCGACAATTTTTGTTTATCAAAATGTTCTATTCGGTAGGCTTTCTCATCAAAACGAATCGGAACATCAATATCAATAGTGGCCAATCGCTTGGAGAGTCTTGCTTGATCTGCATACTGAATAATTTTTTCTTTTATCTTTCCTGAAATCTGATCTGCATTGGCCAATAAATTTTCTAAATGATCAAATTCGGCAAGCAATTTTGCCGCAGTTTTTTCGCCTACGCCGGGCACACCCGGAATATTATCTACAGCATCTCCTTGCAACGCCAACATATCGATCACCTGATCTACTCGTTGGATTCCCCAGTTTTCTGTTACCTCTTTGATTCCCCAAATTTCATTGCCATTACCCTGTCTCGATGGTTTGTACATGAAGATTTTTTCCTCTACCATTTGTCCATAATCTTTGTCAGGAGTAACCATATACACATTGAATCCCTCTTTTGCAGCTTGTTTGGCCACAGTGCCGATGACATCGTCGGCCTCAAATTTTTCAACTGTAACAATGGGGATATTGAATGCACTGATGATTTTTTGAATATAGGGAAGAGCAATGGTTATATCTTCAGGTTGAGCTTCTCGATTTGCTTTATAGTCTTGAAAAAATTCATGCCTAAAGGTGGGTCCATGCAAATCAAATGCTACGGCAAGATGAGTTGGTTTTTCATTTTTGATAATGTCCCACATATACCTCACAAAACCGGATATGGCAGAGGTATTGAGCCCCTTAGAATTGATCAAGGGTCTTGTGATAAATGCATAATGAGCGCGATAAACCAATGCATGGCCGTCTAATAAGAAAAGTCGTTTTGTTTCCAATGGATTTGCTTTGGCCGAAAGATAGGAAATTTAAAACAAAAAGCCTGTGCATCATAAAGACAGCACAGGCTTTTTGTAAAGAATTTTATTTCTATGAATTAGAAATTTCTATTGTAAGTCAACAGTAATTGTTGAATAAAATTTGGTCTTTTTCCTTTGCCGGAGATTCCTCCGATGGCATTAATATCTGTGATATTATTGGTTTTGTTGTCATCATAAAAAACATCACCTTTTACTAATAAATTGAAATTTTTGAAAATTTCCAAACCTAATGAATTAAACCAAAAAACATCCATGTTTTGTGGTTTGTCTAGATAATCAGAAAACAAACTAAGGTCAGATGTAAAGTTCAACTTTTTAAAGAAGGTATTGGTATAGACCAATTTAGCCATTGCTCCCAATCCTATTTTAGACTGCTTGTATTCTGTAGTGCTGCCGTCTTTTAGCTTGGTGCCATGTATGCCCAGATTAGCAACATTTTTATCTCCTATAACAATAGCTTGCATTGCTGCCGGCGATAGAAATGCACTGAAGTGACTGTCATGAGTGTATTTTATACCCGGCGCAACAGTGATTGTTGCAGGTGAAAAAAGTTTTGAAACCAAACTGGTATTGAATGCACCGGCTTTGATTTCTTTAAGATAAATTTTCTTATTTGTGGCATCAATGTAGGAAGGCAACAATTGACTGATCATGGTTGCGTCCAACGAATAAGCCCACTTTGACCCCTCTTTCACACTGTAAGCCATGTTAGAATTCAAACTAAAAATGTCTAAGGCTTTCTCAAAAGGATTTTTAACGTCAGATCCTGCTTGAACCAAGCCCTGACCAATTCGCTGAGTAGATAGATTGATGTTTAATACATTTTTCCAAGACAATCGATTTTTTTTGTAGTTGGCATTGTATGCTATAGCTCCACCCAATCCCAATCTGTTGGATCCGGATCCTGCATAAGGATTTATATTGGCCAATTGAGCCAAATCCAATCCGAGTCCACCTTTTCTGGCCCAACCTTCTTTTTCGGTCATGCCTCCCATCTGAGCGTCCATTTTTTTCTTGCGCTCATCTTCTTGCATTTTACGATTCTCTTCTGTTTGAGCAAAAGCCATTGCTCCTAGCATTAACAATAATGCGGGTAGTACAAATTTTTTCATATTAATCAATGAGTTTAGTTTTTTCGTTATAAATTTCTATTTTTTCTTTAGCTAATTTGTTCAAAGGAATGATTACTTTTTTATCTCCACAGTCCAATGTAAGTGAGGTTTTATCAATTTCGGTAATGTAGCCTGTAACACCCTCTAAACTAACCTTTTGGCCGATTACCAATTTATCTTTACTGTAGAAAGATACCAAAAAATTAGCAACCACATCCTTAGAAGCCAAGCCATAACCTATAGAAAAGGCCAAGGCTATGCCTGCTATTATGATGGATATATTGGTCCCAATAAATTGTGTATTTACTTTAGCTTGTCCCAAAGCACTGATTAGCACATTGACCAAAATAAAATAAAATACAGCAGCTCCTATAAATTTTCCCGAGGGAATGCCAAAACTCTCACAGGCTTTGATCACTCCCGACTTGGCTGCATCGGCAAATAGAAATCCCACAAATAGCAATAGTAAACCGGTGATCAAATTGGGGATCCAGTTCAAAATATCTTTCACCAATTGGGACAATGACTCCATACCCAAAATATCGGTTCCGGCTACAATGAATATAAGAAAAACAAAATAATAAATAATGGTAGATACAATAGCACTGGGAACAACTTTGAAGCTGGACTTATCAAAAAAGTCCGACTGATTTATGGGATCTGCAAATCGATCAATGTTAAGCTTTTGAAAAGTTGTAGCGATCATTTTTCTAACAATCATGGATATCATATACCCAATGAGAATGACCACAAGAGCGCCCACAAGTTTTGGCACAACAGACAAAAAGCCCATTAATAAGCTTTGCAAATTGGAAGTAATCGACATAAATTGGGGTTTATAAAATGAATTTCATTTGATTTATTTTGGATATTTATTCAAAGGAGCGTCAGAATTTCTATCTTCCACTTGGCCGGCAGATTGATTGTTTAGCATTTGCATATAAGTAGCAGAATGTTTTGGTAAAAATAATTCAATCAAATTACCCAACAATCCGAAAAAACTTAAATTCCCTTTAATTTTTTTCTCTACTTTTTTAGCAGCTCCAACCGAAAATTCATTGGATTTGCTTTCATAAAACTCTTTATATTTTCTATTCATAGCAAAAATATTAATCATTTATAATAAAGGACTCCCTAAATCTTTGTTTAGCCCGTTTTAATTTCATTTTTATTGCACTTTCGGTTTTTTCCATCACTACACAAATCTCTTTGATCGACATATCATCCATATACTTCATCAACAATACAGCTTTGTCCTGAGGGTGCATTTGGTCAAGAACAGCTTCTATCTGTTCCATCTCAATCTGCTCCATCCAGGATTCATCTTGCTCGTCTTCAATGTCAAGTTCCGTTCCTTGCGCATCAAATGAACTTATCGGCATTTTCTTGCCTTTTCGGATTACGTCAATACAATAATTATACGTTATGGAATAAACCCAAGTAGAAAATTTTGATTTTTCTCCAAACTTGGAGAGATTGATCAAAATTTTCATAAAAACTTCATGCACCGCATCTGTCGCCTCATTCTCTTCTTTGAAAAAACTCAAGCACTTACCGTAAATCTTAGAAGAGTATCTTCTGTACAGTTCAGAAAAATACATTTCATTTTGACTCACAAGGTAAGTACTTACAATCTCTTCGTCTGTTAGTTGAGACAGTTTCGTATTAGTTGTCTGGGGCACCTTTCGTTTTTAAACTATGTGGTTTGAAATACTTACATTTGACGCCGGATTGGCCAAAAGTAACTTTTGTGCGGATCACTGGATTTTATTTATAAATTTAAAACTTATGGTTAAGCAGCAAAATTTGTTCCAATTGTTTGTTTTTAGCTTGTTAGGGATGGCATTATGCCCCGTTTTACGGGCTCAAACAGATGACGATGCTCATTTTATCAAGGCCATTTTTTCAAACTGCCTTGAGCACCAGACTTCCTATCAGTGGCTGGAACATCTATCAGAAAAAATTGGTCACCGATTGGCCGGAAGCCCACAGTCATTGAAAGCCATTGACTACACTCACGCTGTACTAGATACTTTAAATACTGACAAAGTTTGGAATCAAGCTTGTACAGTGCGATATTGGTATCGTGGAGCTAGCCCGGAACAGGTGCGACTTCATAAACATCTGGAGCATAAATCTCGCCATCTAAAAGCCCTGGCGCTTGGTGGATCCGGAGCCAGCCCAAAAAATGGGGTAACAGCCCAAGTCATAGAATTCAAATCCCTCGACGAGGCAAGGGCGGCCGGAGACGCAATGAAAGGCAAAATAGTTTATTTCTCCAGAGCTTTTGATCAATCTCATCTGCGCACATTTCATGCCTATGGGGGAGCAGTAGATCAAAGAGCTTTTGGCCCCAATGTCGCCTCAAAACATGGTGCTGTAGCCTGTGTAGTGCGTTCTATGGGCAGCCGAATAGACGATTTTCCACATACCGGAAGTACCATTTTTGAAGATGGAGTAAAGAAAATCCCGGCGGTAGCGTTGAGCACTCGAGATGCCGAATTTCTGAGTTCTTTATTGAAGCAAGGCCCAGTGAGTCTAAATGTAAAAACTTCTTCTGAAGATCGAGGTTTGCAGACGAGCTATTCTGTCATTGGTGAGATCAAAGGTTCAGAGTTTCCAAATGAAATTATTTTGGTTGGTGGACATTTGGATTCTTGGGATGTAGGAGGTGGTGCACATGACGACGGTGCCGGTTGTGTGCAAAGTATGGAGGTCTTCGAACTTTTTAAGAGACTGAATTACAAACCTAAAAGAACATTGCGATGTGTTTTATTTCAAAATGAGGAAAACGGAACCGCCGGAGCAAAAGCTTACGCCGAATGGTCGAGCCAACAAAAGGAATTTCACTTAGCAGCTATTGAGTCGGACGCTGGTGGCTTCACGCCACATGCTTTTACTTATGATGCAGATACTTCAGTATTAAAACTGTTTACTCCAAGCTTAGGAGCCTGGGAATCATTGTTTGAGCCTTATGACATCAAATTTAACAAGGGTGGAAGTGGTGCCGATGTAGGTTATCTCAAGCCGCAAAAAGGTCTGCTCTTAGGACTTTCTCCGGACTCTCAACGCTATTTTGAATATCATCATACAGATGCAGATCGAATCACTGCTGTTCATCCTCGTGAGCTTGCTTTAGGCTCTGCAGCTATGGCTTCTTTAGTTTATCTCATAGATCAATATGGATTGAATAAACAATAACTTTGGGATCAAGTTTTTGAATCTTATGAAATGCAATCCTTTGTTCATTTTCATCCCATTAGTTTGTATTAATAAATAAGAAGATGACTAAAATCCAATTGTACGATCTGAGTTTTGAAAAATTCATAGACAGGCAAGAAATAAAAAACAGAGTAGAAGAATTAGCTCAGCAAATAGAGGATTATTACGCCCACCAAGCATTTGAACTCATCTGTGTAATGTCCGGTGCCTTTGTTTTCTGTTCTGATTTATGCAGAGCTCTTAAATCCCAACGTCTCATTCATTTTATAAAATTGAATTCCTATAATGGTTTGGAGTCTTCAGGCAAAGTTGAAATGGAAGCACTTCCGCAAGATGCACTAAAAAATAAAAATATCGTGATTGTAGAAGATATTGTGGAGACCGGTCTCAGCTTAAGTTCTCTTAAAAGCAGATTGATGGAAATAGGAGTAAATGAAGTAAAAATTGTAAGCTTGTTTGTAAAACTGGAATGTCTACAGTATGATTTAATAATAGACTGGTCCGGCTTCAATATTGGTCATGAGTTTATTGTTGGCTACGGGTTGGACTATAATCAATTGGGAAGAGGGCTCCCGGATATTTGGCGGCTGTCTAAATAAGGCGTATAATTTTTTTTAAAAAAGATATTAAGCAAAATTGTATATAAAAAATATTCATATCTTAGTGACTTCAATTCATTTCTATTGTCTATTTATAAACAAATCTATTTTTATATTAAACCTATTTTATAACTATTAATTTTTTACTTTATGTTTAAGGAATTCAAAGACTTTGCAATGAAGGGAAACCTCATTGACATTGCGGTGGGTCTTGTAATGGCCACAGCTTTTGGAACCATTGTTTCTGCTTTTGTTGATGGTATGTTTATGCCCATAGTCGGAAAAATTTTCCAAATAGGGGATATGGCTAAAGCTGAATACCTGCTATCTCCGGAGGTTTTGGGACCTGATGGAAAAGTTGCAACTCCTAAGTCCGCCATCCAATACGGAAGATTCATCACCGCAATTATTAATTTCATCATCATTGCTTGGGTAATGTTTATGATTGTAAAAGCTGCTAACAAGATGAAAGAACCTGCTCCGGAACCTGCTCCGGCTGGACCGACTCAAGAAGAGTTATTAACTCAGATCAGAGATCTTTTGAAGAGATAAAATCTTTTCCATTTTTATATTTTCCAACAGCCATTGATCAAAAATCAATGGCTGTTGTTGTTCTAATGGTTTTGTATTTTTCTTATTCTTATATCAGTATTGCATTTCATTTTTTGGAGGAAGAGAACTTATTTTTTTATAAAATGACTGCTCAATAAATTCAATGAAAAAAATTAGCGCGTGAAAGATATTCGATTAATTGTTTTTATAAAAAATAAAATCCTTTCTAAAGTAAAAACCAGATTGGCAAAAGATATTGGAGACGAAGAAGCTCTCAGTGCTTATACCCATTTGTTGCAACAAACTACAAAACTTTGTAAATCTCTAGAGTCCATTCATATTTCTGTTTATTATGATCAATTTATCGAGCAAGAGGATGAGTGGACAGGAATTTGTTCAGATCGATTTGTACAGGAAGGAGAAGATCTGGGAGAAAGGATGTATGCTGCATTCAAAGACGGCGAAGTTAATTTTACAAAACAATTGATCATTGGCTCAGACTGTCCTTATCTGTCTTCGAGACATATCCACTCGGCTGTTCAAAAGCTTGACGAGGTTGATGCAGTGATTGGCCCTGCTTGTGATGGCGGTTATTATTTGCTGGGATTGAAGAAAATAAAGAAGCAATTGTTCGAGAATATTTCATGGAGTACAGATCAGGTTTTGAAACAAACTGTAGCTTGTTTGCATCAACATCATTATCAGGTTGAACTATTGGAAGCCCTTTCTGATATAGACACTATCCAAGATTGGAATGATTATATGACTTCCCGGCAGGTCCCCAAATTCTAAAATAAAATTGAATTCTTACTGGAGGTCGATCTCGGTATTATCTCCGATATTGAAACTTTGATATTTTCCTCTTATCAAAGCATCATTACCAATAATAGAATGATTCACAACCAAATCTTCTATAGTAGTATAATTTCCCACTATGCTGTCTTTTACTATGGCATTTAAAATTTGAGTATTATTGCCAATCGTTACATTGGGTCCAATGATAGAGTTTTGGATAATGCAATCCTCACCTATACTGACCGGAGGTACAATAATGCTTCCCGGAATTTCTTGTCTTATACTTTGATCCTGTGATCTGTCCAATAATATTGCGTTAGTTTCAAGCAGAATTTCTTTTTTGCCACAATCAAACCAATTTTTCACTTCCATAGTGTCTATTTGTTCTCCTTGTTCAACTAGTCGCATTAGTCCGTCTGTGAGATGAAAAGCACCTTTGGTCGTTATATTATGTTCTATATTATACTCCAGAGCTTGAAGCAATTTTTGAATGTCCGAAATATAGTATAAGCCTACAATGGCCAGATTGGTTTTTGGGATTTGGGGCTTCTCTACGAGTTTCTTTACATAGCCATTATCTTCAAGTTCTACTACGCCAAATTGTCTTGGATCCAATACTTTTCTTACAGCCAAACAAGATCGTTTAGAATTGAGAAACACTCTCAGATCCAAATCCAAAATTGTATCACCAAGTTGAATGACCAAATCTTTAGTGCCAGAGCACAGTTCTTTACATTCATAGATAGCTTGTCCTAAGCCAATGCGCTCTTTTTGGATCACATACTGTTTGCTTACTTTTGGGTATTTCTCTTCAAGAAATTCTTTGATCTTATCCCCTAAATAACCAATGACAAAAATAAAATCATCCACACCGGCATCAATAAGTTGATCTACTATAAAGGACAGAATTGGTTTGCCGGCCACCGGGATCAGAGGCTTGGGTTGTGTATAGGTAAGAGGCCGAAGTTTGGTTCCTGCTCCGGCTACAGGAATGATCGCTTTCATGAATACTAGACTAGTCCTGTCTCATTCAGCAAATCTCAAGCCAAAAAATAAAATAGAATTTTTTTGAGTTTAAAAGATTCGAGAATGTATTGAGCTTGGACGTGTAATTCATTACTTGGATGGCAGCTCAAATAGGGATGAAAGACCTTTATAAAAATGTAGAACTTTTACTATAACGATGGAAAGATAGAGATTCCTTCTTAACTTTGTTTTGGGTATTTAAGCAATATTAAATAAGAATAGAAGCAGTTCTGAAAATGAATGACTTGTAAAAACGATTTGGCTTTAAATACTAAAAATGATCATCTTTTTTTTAAGCGTTAATCAATAAAAATTATTTTTTTATGAAACAATGGATTGGATTTGTTTTCTTGATTGCATTTTTTAGTCAAAATAGTCCGGCACAAACGGATAAAAGAATTCCTGTAAAAGGGATTTGCATTTTTATAGACTATCCGGATGCTCCAAGGAAGGTAAGTACTCTTTTTGTGGACAGTATACTGAACTATACGGAATATAAAAGTCCACTGATCAATCGATCTTTCAGGAAATATTGGTTACAAGAAACAAGGAGGAATTATGATGTTCAGCATGATGTATTTTATTATACTGCTCCACAACCTTCAAGCTATTATAAGAATCTTCAATGGTGGGAAGGGATCAATTTGTGGAAGGACGCATTGGAATGGGTCATCGCAAACAATCCAAACTATGATTGGAGTAAATTGAGTAAGTGGAGTTCGTCAGATCCTTTTGATCTTCAATATCCCGACAGATTCCAAGGGGCGATTAAATCTGTAATTATACTCAGCAGTGTTTTTGGACCTGCAGGTTTGGGCGCAGCTCATTTTCCAAGTTGGACTCTATCTAATGGCGAAACAGTTGGAACCATACAGGGATCAATTTTGCAAGCTCCATGGCATCCTACAATAAACTTATTTGTTCTATTTCATGAATCAGGTCACTCCCTATTCAATTTGCCGGATACATACGATTATGATGCAAGTTCCGGCGGAACAGCAAAGTATTCTCTAATGTCTGCCCAGGGTCCTGATGTGGAGCCTATTGGTGCTCCTTTTGTGTATCAACATCGTTGGGGATTTATAAAAGAGCCTCAAGCAGGAACACATACCTATACACTTCCTGCAGACGGTGATACAATTGTGGTCGTAAAAAATATTCACGACCCAAATGAATTTTTTAGCTTGGAGGTAAGGAAAAAAACCAATCCTGGAAATTCATTGTTTCCTGTGCCAATCGGCTTGCTTGTGTGGCACACAGATTTGAAAGTAAATACACATAATACCTTAGAACAAGGAACAAGGTATGAACATTACAAGCATTCTGTAGTGCAGAAGGATGGCCTGCGTGAACTGGAAAATGGAGGACCGGAGCCTAAGATTAATTCGGGAGACATTTTTCTTCCGGGGGATGTGTTTAGTGATAAGACAACACCCAGTGCTCAATGGTGGGCTGGAGAAAATTCAGGATTAGAGATTAAAGATATTGTTATTGTCGATTCCAATCATGTTCGATTTACAGTTACTATTTCTGACAAGCATGCCGAACATTATGAAGAGATTGTGAAATCAAAATGGAAACTAATTTCGGCCACACCCTCACAGGGAGGTTATGAAGCCCAAAAAGCCTTTGACAATGATCTGTCAAGTTATTACCATGTGCCTTACGGAAGTAAACGACCTCGACCACATCAATTGATTATTGATCTCGGAGAAGAGTTCGAGATTTCTGAATTTTATTATACAGCAAATGATAATTTTTCACCTCCTTGGGAAGGTAGAATTAGAGATTATGAACTCTATTTGACAGTGGATACCAGCTCTTGGGGACTTCCGGTTGCCTCGGAACAGTTTTTTCAAACAGAATACAAGCAGTATCAATTGATTAATCCAAAAAAAGCTAGATATGTCAAGTTTTTAGCCTTGAATTCTTATCTGGATGATGATAGAACTTCGATTGCTGAAATAGATTTTAGAGGAGAAAAAGTGATATCTTCTACTGTTGAAAAACCTTCTACTACGGATAAAAATAGCTCAATTCAAATTTATTATAATCACAAGAACTATGTATTGACTTTAGACCGGTTGAATGAAGGTTGCAGAATTGCAGTGTACAATTCCACAGGTTCGTTGATGTTGCAATTGCAGCCTACAGAGACAACAATTCGACTTGATTTAGGCAATTACTCAACGGGAGTTTATTTTGTTTCTGTTTTTGATTCTGAGAACAGAGAATTGCAGAGTAAAAAAATTGGAAAGATGAATTAAGAAAATGTGCAATACTGAAAGTTTGGATTGCAATTTAAGAGATGATTACTTTAGCTTGTCTTCGTTGAGCAATAATGGTTCATTGTCATAAAAATGCGTTTTGGCTGAAGAGGAAATAAATAGGGATTCAAAATTTCGAAAGCAATAATATGATAGTGAATGACTCTTATTATTTACAAGGTATGTCCACTAAAAAACTTACGCTTTACTAAAGGTCTTGAGTAGATTTTTTTTTCTTTAATTTATAATAATAACCTTACAATTTTCATGATTTACTTTTTAAAATAACAAAAGTTCTACGGTAAGCCGCAGAACTTTTGCTATTTTAAATTAATTATGAATAAAAGTAAAACTGAGTAATAAATTTTGAGTATATTTCTGTCTTATTAATCAGTTTTTAAATGTAAGAATCCATAATGCCTTGATGGAAAATAAGAAATTGAGATTAATCTAATAATTTATTTTCCTCTGAATTATTATGATGAAAACTTTCATTTGGAATAGCTACAGAGCTTGGTACATCATTGCTGTTTTTGAAACGACTTACTTTAAAATTCTCAAATCCTTTTCTTATTGCTTTTACTTCCCAGTCAAAACTGTAATTGCCGGCGCCTTGGAACAATTCGACAACTTCAAATCCGGTTTTAGTTTTATTGATTGCAGCCAACCCTTTGCTGTCTCCTGAAAGAGGGGTCAAAATCACTGTGAATTGGCCGGCATTGATCACTTTCTGGAAGTGGTCTGAAAAGACTACTACTGCTCTTCCATTTTTTAATTCTATTGTTCCTCTTTCATAAGCTGCTGCTTCAGGTCCTTCTAAACTACTATACCATATTTCTTTGGAATTGTCAACAGGATCATCCATTCTAAAATTTTTAATTTCAGCATAAATCACACCTTTCCCATTCGCATCTATAAACAATCCGGCCTTGTTTTGACCTTGGGGGTTTAAAACTTGAATTTGTCCATTGTTGGGTCTTCCCGAACCTGCATCATGGCCTAAATAAACATTTCCGTTTCCATTTTGACCAGCGATAAATATTTCACCCATGCCATCTCCTCCAGGGGTAGTTACTGCACTACCTATAAATACTTTTCCTAGGCGTTTTTGGTCTGCCAACCAAATTTGACCA
The DNA here is from genome assembly GCA_002360455.1 of Saprospiraceae bacterium UBA3362. Classification (GTDB taxonomy): domain Bacteria; phylum Bacteroidota; class Bacteroidia; order Chitinophagales; family Saprospiraceae; genus Vicinibacter. The sequence goes on along the minus strand of DEQQ01000051.1, from coordinate 49,954 downwards.
CCTTTTCCTTCTGCTCCATAAAGTTCAGCTACGGATCCATTTGCACCTTTCGTATTTGCATATATATATCCTGAAAAAGGTTCGCTTACTCCTCTTGAGCCAATAAATGATGTGACAGTATTATTCTTTCGGGTTGAAAGAAGTCCTCCTCCTGAGCCGCCAACAGCTATTTCAATAGCATTTGAATCAACATTATTGAAGAGTTGGAAAAATCCATTGCCAAGGTCAGTAGAGGACATTCGAGCAACAAATTTACCGGTAGGACCAGCTACAGATAGCTCTCCAGCTTGTTCATTTGTAGTGGTAAGTGTACCATTTGGAATAATTTGTCTTGGACCTATATAAGTATTTCTTTTATCGTTTCTGCCAAATGTAGAGATAAAACCTGCATTTGTTGAATTGGGGTTTATAAAACCGGCACCAAGCTCTATATATATTGAATCAGCTGGTCCCTTCATTACTAAAAAGGATCTATTGTCTTGAGCTGTGTATATTTCTGTGCCCGCTTTAGAAAGACCGTTGAAAATTTTTAGTTGTCCCACATTATTGTTTTTTAAAGATCGACCTCCAAAAGGTTCTTGGGCACCTAAATAGGTATTTATTTTTCCATTTAAGCCTAAAGTTGCTACCGCCCCTGCAGTAAAGGCATCATTAGGATTTAAGGTAGACGGGCCAATAAATACTTTGCCTTGTGCATCTTTTCCCCAAAATTCCACAGTTCCTTTATTATACACGTTTACCGTGCCTTCTGCAAGATTACCATATCTTATAATACCATTTCCACCATCTTGCCAAGGATTTTGTCCTCCGGAAGGTAGATTTACGCTACCCCCATTTTTTGAAAGGCTTAGAGTTGTTCCATTTAATGAAATAGTTTGGATTTCATTGGTAACATCAGCATCAGCATCATTTACAGAAACAGTTCCACCATTTCTGCTAAGAGTAATATCAGAACCGTTTTTGGAGATGGTTTGGATTTCATTAGTAACGTCAGCATCAGCATCATTTACAGAAACAGTTCCACCATTTCTGCTAAGAGTAATATCAGAACCGTTTTTAGAGATGGTTTGGATTTCATTATTAGGGTCAGCATCAGCATCCTGTCCGCCACCGCCGGTGGCTGCATACAATGCATAAGGAACACTCAATAATTCAGACCTGCCCATACTTTGATGGTTTGTACCTCCTGTAGGATCCAAAAATATTTCTATAGATGTTGCCTTGCTCCAATCAATATTGGCAAATGTGCCGGCCATGGTTTGACCACGACCAATTTCTAAGTTTACCAATCCAAATGAGTTTGTAGTGGCAGCATGCATTTCTTTATACACCAAACTTCCATTCTGAGTCAAATCAATGCGAAGGTTTACATTTTGGTTTGATATTACATTGCCGGCAGTATTTCTCACTACGGCCTGGTACTTGAAGGCCTTGGGAGCTTGAGCCAATAATTGCAATGAACTCACACACAACAGGAAAAAAATAATAAAATTAATTTTCATTTTTAGTTGGTTTTATTGATTTTAAATTGTTTGATTAGATGATTGTCTTTTGCGATAACAGATAAAATATATGTGCCTGTAGCAAGATCTTCAAGCTTTAGGATTTCACTTTGGGCTTTCATGTTTTTTTGTAAAATTACTTTGCCTTGCAAATCCATTAATTGGATGGAAACATCAAACAAATTTTTATTTAGAATTATTTGAATATTGCCAGAGGTAGGATTTGGAAAAACAATAGCATTTACAAAATCATTGGGTTCTTGGACAGCAGTAACGGTTAACATAGTTTGATGAAACCCTTGTGTTAATTGATTCATATTGTTACTTAAGGAATTAATTACAGGTTCACCAATAGTCCAATCAATTAGGGCATTCAAGTTCGAGCCTGATCCACCTCCACTTGAAATGACCTGTTGATTTATTGATTGTGCATTTATCTTCCACAAAGAAAATAAATACAGAAAAAGCAGTACTTTTTTCATAATTTTATAATAATTAATAAATGATGATTCAAAGTTAAATTAGAGGTGGATCATTCATTATAAATGATATTGAAAAGTTCTGAACGAATGTTCTAATGTTCTGAACGGCAAAACTTGGATTATTTAAGATAGTTTTACGGCAATGATTAATCTATATTTTATAGTCCTCATACTTTCTGTGAGCTGCCTGGAGGATTTAGTGTTTGTTTGCGAAGCAAATGAACACCGAGCGGCAGCGAGTCCGAAAGGGAGCGACCCGACAGGGTCACAGCCAAATTAAGCTTAAATGGACATTTTGACCAAGTTTTAGCCAAGTTGTCAGCTAAAAACGCCAATAACAGGCATGGCATGGCTATTGATGCAATAGTCAGTACAATTTTTATATTCTATAAATAAGCCAATTTTCATGAATTTTGAACATAAGTTGATCTCTGATTTTGCCGAAGACCCGGAGATGTTGCCTTTTGTTGCTGTTTCAGAAGATGAAGAACTACAGCAAGATGAAGAGTTTGGAGAGCAGCTTCCTGTGATGCCACTCAAAAATACAGTGCTCTTTCCCGGAGTAATTTTGCCCATCACCGTGGGCAGAGATAAGTCGATGAAGGCGGTTGCAAAAGCACATGATCATAATAAATTTATTGCAGTACTAACGCAAAAAGACAGTAAGACTGAAGATCCGAATTTTAATGCACTGCACACCACAGGAACTATTGCGCGAATCGTAAAACTTTTAAGAATGCCGGATGGCAGCCAAACGGTTATCCTCCAAGGAAGAAAAAGATTTGCAATAACTGAAGTTGTTCGTGAGGAACCCTATCTTGAGTGCAAAGTTCAGCTAAGAGATTATATCCAAGCAGAAAATAAAGTAGAATACGAGGCCAAAATAAAATCTGTGCAAGAGAAGTCAAAAAAAATAATTGAACTTTCGCCACAAATTCCTAATGAAGCTCATTTTTTATTGCGAAATATCAACAATGATCGTTTCTTATTAAATTTTATTTCCAGTAATTTGAATCTGCCCATAGACCAAAAGCAAAAGTTATTGGAGATGGATGAACTGGCAGTAAAATCTGAACAAATATTAATTCATCTTAATGAAGAATTAAATTTGTTGGAAGTAAAGGATCAGATTGAAAACAAAGTAAGAGTTGATCTTGAAAAACAGCAGCGCGATTATTTTCTTAACCAACAGCTTAAAACCATTCAGGAAGAATTAGGGCAGGACCCTCAAGAGCAGGAGGTGGAAGAATTGCTTAAGAAAGCAGAAAAGAAAAAGTGGAACAAAAAGGTTGCTGAACATTTCAGTAAAGAATTGCAAAAATTGCAACGAATGAATCCTCAGGTGGCAGAATATTCTGTCCAACTCAATTATCTTGAACTGATGGTTGAGTTACCGTGGAATCATTACAGCAAAGACAATTACAATCTTGATAAGGCAAAACAAGTTTTGGATCACGACCATCATGGTTTGGAAAAAGTAAAAGAAAGAATTCTTGAGCATCTTGCCGTTCTCAAGTTGAAGGGAAATATGAAAGCACCTATCCTCTGCTTGGTCGGTCCGCCGGGAGTGGGGAAGACCTCATTGGGTAAGTCTATTGCAACTGCATTGGGAAGACAGTTTATAAGAATGTCACTTGGGGGACTGCATGATGAGTCTGAGATTCGAGGTCATAGAAAAACTTATATCGGAGCTATGCCGGGACGCATTCTTCAGTCTATAAAAAAAGCCAAATCATCCAATCCGGTTTTTATATTGGATGAAATAGACAAGATAGGAAAAGATTTTAGAGGCGATCCATCCTCGGCATTGTTGGAAGTTTTGGATCCTGAACAGAACTCAACTTTTCATGACAATTATTTGGACTTGGAATATGATCTTTCCAATGTCTTATTTATCGCTACTGCAAACTCTCTGAGTACTATTCAATCTGCTTTGTTGGATAGAATGGAGATCATTGAAGTCCAGGGATATTCTACCGAAGAGAAAATAGAAATAGCAAAGAAACATCTCATTCCGCAACAACTAGAGGAACATGGACTCAAATCAAAACAGCTTAATTTGGATCCTGATGTTTTGGAAAAAGTGATTACTGAATATACGCGAGAGTCCGGAGTGAGATCCTTGAACAGACAGATAGCCTCGTTGATGAGGCGAGCTGCAAAGTCTGTTGCATTGAATAAAAATGCTAAGGTAAAAATCCAAGCTACAGACCTTAAAGATATCCTTGGTGTGGTGCGTTACAATAATGATACTTATCAAGAAAATCTTCCTTCAGGAGTAGCTTTAGGATTGGCCTGGACAAAGGTAGGTGGAGACATCTTATACATTGAGACCTCTATATCTAAAGGAAAAGGGAAACTTACTTTAACAGGAAATTTGGGAGATGTGATGAAGGAGTCTGCGACAACTGCACTGAGTTTTATCAAAGCCAGAGCAGAGGAATTGGATATAGAAGCAGACTTTTTTGAGAATCATGATTTTCATATTCATGTTCCGGAGGGAGCAATTCCTAAAGATGGTCCGTCTGCAGGTATTACTATGTTAAGTGCACTTGCTTCGGCCATCAAACGCAAACCATTGAAGCCCTATCTTGCCATGACAGGAGAAATTACTTTGAGGGGCAAAGTGCTTCCTGTTGGAGGTATAAAAGAAAAAATATTGGCAGCCAAAAGAGCAGGCGTTAAAACAATCATTCTCTGCAAAGACAATGAAGATCATGTTTTGGAGATACCTCAAGAATATGTAGAAGGATTACAGTTTATATATGTCGAGTCCATGAAAGATGTGATGCATCATGCCATAGGTTTAACTACGTTTTAAGAATAATTCATATTAGGGATTAAATCGATATTTCAGTTTTAGTAACAGATTCAATTGCAATCTATCTTGTGCTTCTATGGTGAATCCGGTTGAAGAATAATCCAATTTATTATTTTTTAAATATCCAATCCAATTTAATTGAGACTGGATTCCTATGTTCAATTTCCATCGTTGCGATATCGAATAATCTAGGCTTACAGCATGGAAGAAATCCATTGTATTGTTTTTGATGAGATCTATGGATTTTGGTGTATTGATCAAAAGATAAATAAATTTTCGGTTATCAAAATTGCATATGTTGAATTGAGGTATAATCGAATAATTCAGTTGGATGTTTTTGTTGAAACGTTTTGAAATGCCTACCGGAAGTTGAACTCCGATACCGACTTTTGAGAATGATACTGTATTGCTCATGGTTCCTACTGATTTTGATGATTTTTCGAACAGATCATCCACATTGTGCACAGTATCTTGAGTTAGAGAATTCAAATATATTCTATTTGCAAAATCCAGATTTATCAAGGCTCCATAATGAAAGTTCCAGGAGTGCTTAAGTCTGATTGAGGATTCAACTCCGGCAGAATATGTACTCGTATAATTAGAAATATTGGTTGAATTTTGAAGTACAAGATTCAGCTCATTCTTGAATTTCTTGTTCTTTATTTTTTGTAGTGCACTTTTATGTAAAAGGGAAGGATCAGAAATGGGAATTTCAAATCTTTTTTCGGATAAGGAAAAGAGAGAGTTGATGGGTTCAATTGCAATGACTTCAGATGGGTTTAAATTATTATTTGAATCTAGAATCGTGGACTCAAGGCTGATTTGTGTCGCTAGAACTTTTTGGTGATTTGGATAAGGGTCTTTATTTATTGTTGAAAATGTAGTAGGAGTTGAATTAGTTGATGTAATATGATTTTGAGATTTTGTATTTTTATTGTAATGGCCCGGACTTGAACTCGAGAAAAGGTCTTTTTTAGTTTGTTTTTTTAGCTCTGTTTTCGGAATGATTTTGGATTCGGTCTCTTGTTTTAGTGGACTCGGTTTTGCCGCTGAGATAGAGCTTTCTTTAGGAATTTCATTTTGAACAGTTGGAATGGACTCATTTAGTCTTTGATGAGCAGTTATATAAGTGGAATTATTGGAAGGATTGTGTGATTGAACTGAGGAATAAAACCAAATCAATGTTGCCAAACAAGAGACAATTCCTAATGAGCCGATCGTAAAAAGAATCAATCTTTTTCTGTTGTTTTTTTTCACCGGCATTTCATGATCTAATAGCACTGCCATTTGTTGCCAAGCCTGATCACGCAATTCTGTCTTTGATGCTTTCATTTTCTTTTTCAATTAATTTTCTTAATAGTTGTTTTGCATTGGCGACATGCCACTTTGAAGTTCCAGAGCTGATGTTCAATAATTCGGCAATTTCTTCGTGCGTATATCCTTCTTCAAAAAACAATCGGAACACATTAGCTGATGAAGGCGGAAGAAGAGTCATGAAATAGTTAGTGTCATTGTGCTGTAAGGGGGAATGTTGATCTGCGGTAAGGTTGAGTTCTGCATGAATCTCTGTTGTTTTGGTCTTTTGTTTCTGCTTTAGTAAGTCCAATATTTTATGTGTGATTACACGCTTTATCCAACCTTCGAGACTGCCTTGGAACGAAAATTGATTTATTTTCTGAAACACCCTAAGAAATCCTTGATTGAGCATATCCATGGCCTCTTGGTCGTCAATACTGTATAGACAACAGACATTGTACATTTTTTGGAAATACAATTTGTACAGCCTTTCCTGCCAGATACGTTCATTGCGTATACAGCCATTGACTAGATCGATTTCTTTGTACTGTTTCAAATTTCAAATTAATATTCCGATACCAAATGTAAGTCTTTTGTATATATGTTGAACAATAGTTTTTATTTCAGAATCTCTTGATTCAAATGTATAGTTTGCTTTCTGGAAGATATACCCGAACTGTGTAGTCAGATTAAAATGTTTTTTTCCTGTCCACCGGATCCCAATTTGGGGTCTTATAAAATAGGATCCTTTTCCTGATATAAATTCTTCAGTCTTTTGCTTCTGAAAAAAACTGTAGCCAATATTCGCAGACACAAAATAAGAACTGTAAGCTCCGAAGAATTGCGATTGAAGTTGTACGTAAACAGGAATGAAATTCTCATAACTCAATCCATCGAAGCTAAAATAGCCCGCTCCAAGTCCACAGCCAAGGTATCTATTGAAATGATAACCGGCAGTTAAGCTTGCAACAAATCCTGTATAGATATCCTGATCTTTATTTTTTCCAAAGTTTAGCCCGAGTTCTGTCCATTGGTAAAAACCTTTTTCCCTGAGCTCGCAGACTTTTTTTCCTGATTTGGGAGATATTGCTTTTTGTTTTATTTTTTTAAAACTATTTGGATTCAAAGTAAAGACTACACTGTTTGAGGATCTTAGAAAATAGATATTGTCGGAATTTATACTATCTATTGTTCCAACAAGTCGGCTTCCGTTCCGAAAATAAACAGTTGTTAAGATTTTAGTTTCGTCGCTTTGTTGCGCTTGAAGACCGACAAAAAGGAGCAGGCAAAATAGAATCCTCATATCAATGAACAGATTTAATGGAGCTGAGCAGTGATAGTGTAGATTGATTGCTTACTTTGTATTGATTTATCCCATCGGCTGCTGTGACAATTAAGAGCTCTTGTTCATCCAAAAAGATGACATCGTAGCTGTCTTTTATTGGATAGTGGGCCATTAGTTTTATGCTTTCTTTATTTTTGGTATTTATTATTTTTATCCCGTCATCACAAAGATAAAGGATGTCCCTATGAATGCTGAGTCCTTTTGGCGAATTCATCGGATAGGACCTTATTAATTTTGGTGCGCTCAAAGTACTGATATCTACAATGTCGAGTTGATTTGTATAGCCTCCACAGGCAGTACCTCCATGCAGCGAAACATAAGCTGTAGATTGTTCAACGACTACAGGATCACAGGTTCTGAAATGTTGTAATTCCCCTACATAATTAGGTTTCGCAGGATTATCTGTTGAGAAAATAGTGATTCCGGATTGCGAGCCTAAAAATATTTTTTTGTTTAATGTGAAAATACTCTCCAGATTCCAACTGATCTGCTTTTGGTCAGTCAAAACAGGACAAACATTAGAAATGTCATAGCTATAAAGTGAATTAGGATCTACAACATAAAGGTACTGATCTATTAGTCCAAATCTTGACTGCGACCCTTGTGTGCTTTGATTTGCTCCGGAAGAACTCCCTAGTCCTGAATTTTTACTGAATATGAGATCGCCTTCTTCCCAGGTTTCAAACCCAAAGTTAGGATGTCGACAATCTATAGTGCGTGTAAGTTTCGTTTTTTCATAGTCAACTAGAATACCTCTAATGGGGTCCACCCATCTATAAATGGATTTAAAAATATTTTCTGACCTGCAAATTAATTTAGCTTCTGAGATCGAACTGATATCTATACTCAATAGATCTAAATAATCTTCGGCATAAAGGATGTCATTGTTGACAGCCATGTCAAAATTTCCGGGGATGTTGATGAAGCTTATTGGATTGGGATTTGAGGGGTTTGAATTATCGAAAATATGAATCCCTTTGCCTCTATCGTTGACAAGCAGATAGTTTTTATAGACGATTATTTTTCCTGTTTCTGAGACTGAAATCGGATCCAATCGTGCAAACTCAGATCGAATTTGTTGTGCTGTTTTATAAATAGGTTTGTATTGATAGAATGTCTCTGTTGCAATACATTCATCATTCAAGCAAGCGCTCAAGCCCACTATAAGCAGAAAGCCGGCAAGTAGAAAAATTAACCATTTTAGTTTCATAAGTCTATGTTGTTTCTTACATAGACAGTCAAGACGTAGAAAAAGGTTGGGTAGTTGAAATAAAATGAACTAAAAATATTCCACTCTTAGAGGAATATATTGAGATTAGCTGTATGGTTTTTTCAAATTCAGTCTAGAATTTTATTCTATAACAATGAGTCCCATCCAGCACTTCGGCAAAGCATAAATGGGGACTCTGAATTGGAATTCGGTAAGATTCTCCAATTGGAACATAAACATTTTGCGCTGTAATTTCGGAGCCCGAAAGAGTCCAAATTCTCACAAAAAGAGATTTGAGTTCTTTGGATCTGTTAGCAATGACGAGAGCTGAATTTGATGCGAATACTTTAATCTCATCAGATCCTGAATTCCATTTTTTCCAATGGGTATATTTTAATTGTTGATTTGCATTGTATTGAAGTCTATAATATTGACCTTCTTCTTCATGTTCGACAAACTCCGAATCATGTTCGCCTATTTTTAATTCGATAATATCATTGGCCGTTTTTTTCTGGACAGCAGTGACCCTTTCCTCTTCGTTGCACTGCCATAAAATTTTTAGTTTTCCTTTCTCAGATTGTAAAGACCATTTTAATTCCTCGAGAGCCAAAACTGAAAAGATAAGACCTGCATCAATGTGCATGAGATTTGAATTTCCTACAGTAAATAAACTGGTTGTTCCTTCGCCATAGGCTCCAGTAACATCGCTGTCAAAATCATCATTCGTTTTATTTGAGCCGGTAAATTGTTTGCCATTGGTTGAGTAGAATTTTATAAAGTAGGTTCCAGGACTTACTAAAAAATTGTACTTTCCTTCTTGATCTGTTTGGGTGGAATCTACAGTTTTTCCAGCACTGTTTTTTATGGCAACAGGCAAGCCAACTTCTACTTGTTCTCCATTGTCTTGTATGCCATTTCCTTCCTTGCCTTGCACACCAAAATCATTCCATACCGATTGTCCGATATTATAGGCTACATATAGTGCGACATTCATAGATTTGTTTTCTTGCAAATAGTTTAAACTAAAACTTGAGCTGGTTCCAAATCCATTATTGTGATTGATCTTGTTTGTGGTTTGGTTCTGACTTGTAGGAAAGGGACTAAAATAATGATGATCCGGAATTATTGTTTTAATAAAATAGTTTCCCGGAAGGAGTTGATCAAAAGTATAGAATCCGAACTTATTTTCTTTTGAAGAATAGGAACTAACAGTTTCTTTGACTAAGTTCTGTGTAGTTGCATTGTATAATTGAATGGTTATTCCATCCATCCCTTGTTCTTCATTTTCTTTAATTCCATTTTTATTCAGATCCAACCAAACCTGTTGTCCCACTGACTGATTTAAAGTAAATCCAGCATCAATTCCGGAGTTGAACCCATTAGAGTTTAAAGTAAACAGTTCTGTTCTGAATATTCCATTCTGCAAATAGACATCATTGTTGGTTTCCAAAGTAGCCGTAGAGTTGTACAATAAAGTTGGATAATAGGTATTGACTGAGGAAGGCTCAAAAGTTAAATAGTAATTTCCGGGTCTTGCTTGGAGACTAAAATGTCCGTCGCTTTGATTTTGGTTGAAAGATTGGGTTTGAGATATCAACTTTCCTTGATCATCATACAGTTTGATGGTAAACTGGTTTATACCTGCTTCTCCCGGATCTTGCCTTCCGTTTTTGTCTTGATCAAACCAAATAAAATCTCCTACCTTACCAAGCTTAAATATCCCTAGATCAATATCCGTAATCTGATCTGACGATGCCAGCGTTATGGATTTGCTTCTACGAGTAGTGATAGAAAAATCCGAGTCCAATAAGTCAATGGTGATGTTGCTGTCTTGAGGGCTTATATAGTATTCTGTTGCCGGCTCTGCTTGAATGATATAAGTTCCCGGAAGAAGATTATCAAAATTATAATACCCATTTCCATAGTAGTTGAAAGCTGTGTACACGACTTTAATTTCGGCACCATCCGGGATTCCGTCTATGTTTTGATCGTAATACAATTTCATTTTTATTCCGTTTATTCCCGGTTCTCCTGTATCTTGTTTTCCATTAGCATTGAGATCTTCCCAAACTCTGTCTCCTATAGAAGCGGCATTAACGATTTGGAATAGATTTAAAATAATAAATATCAAAAGGGATACAAATGAATTGTTTGGCTTGGAGTATTGATTGCCCATGCTTGTAGTTTTGCTTATTAAATGGACACAAACATAGCTATTTTTTTTGAATATATTAAATAAATATTTAATATGTTTTACAACTCAACATATTAAATAAAATAAATATATAAATTACTGAATCTTAGTTGTATTTCGCACTAAGTTTTTATCTTTGATTTTTAAAAACAGGAGTTATGAAAGTGAGTTTGCTTACAGATTTTGGAGAGGGTTCGTTACGATTAGCTTATTGGAAGGCCAAGATTCATTCAAGTTTGCGCGAAGTGCAGTTGGTAGAATTGAGCAATCAGTTGGCTTCGGGCGACATCAATGAGGCCTCTGTTTATATCAAAAATTTGTTACCTGCTTTTGATGCCCCGGCTTTTCATATTATCTTGCAAGAGAATGATTTGAGCAAAGACCTGGTTGTCTTTTGTTATAAAACTCAGTATATAGTTTGTGCCAATAATGGACTTCCGTTTTTAGTAATGGATGATCAGCAGCCCGAGACCTTGTATAAAATTTCTCAAGAGTCCGAAACGGCTATAGAATCAATAATAAACTGTTACAAAAACCTATTGCAAGATGAAGAGAAAATTGCCGAGCATTATTCTGAGATCAGTACTCCGGTACAGAAAATACCTTTAAAACCAATTCCGCAATCGGGACAGATACAAGCCAATATTGTTTTAATTCAAAATAAACAATTGTTGTTGACCAATATCTTAAAGAACAGTTTCTATCAATCCATTATTTCCGACCAATTTGAGTTGATGATTGATCGTTTTGATCCCATAGTATTTTCATCAGAATTTTCAAGTAGCAGTTTGGATCATTACAGTTTTAACGATGCTGAGTATTTGCAGCTTCATCTCAGTGAATCCACATCCAAAGAAATCCCTTTCTATTACTATCAGTCCATTAAACTCAAAGCGAAATAGAGTAACTTTGTTGAATCAAGAATAAAATCTTATGAAGAGAATTGTTATAATGAAATTTAAGGAAGAATGTGTCGAAGAATTTAAGACCATTTTTCGCAAAAGCAGAGTTCATATTTTGAAATTTGATGGATGCCATCATGTGGAATTGCTCATCGACCTGCATGATCCTACAGTGATGAGTACATGGTCTATTTGGACTGATGAAGAAGCCCTAAACCATTATCGGAATTCAGAGTTTTTTGCGGAGACCTGGGCTGCGACCAAGGTATTATTCAGAGATAAACCTATGGCCTTTAGTTTTAATGAACTGAGTGATCATGAATAGAATTTCGGATAGTATAGCCACGACAATTCAATTGAGGCTATTCAATGGTGAGTTGATATGAAGATCAGAACAATTTTAATTAAATAAATCCTCAAAGTTTTTTGGTTTGAGCTTGTTGTATAAAGCATACCCTTCCAAATACTTTTTCTTGCCGTCTTGAATGGGAATCATCATTCCTTGCGGCTTAGTATAAAAATCGATCAAATGGATTTTTTGTTGTTCGTTAAACTGAATATTCATTTTCGAACACTGGATAAAATTTGTACCAATGTACGATTTATTATCTTCCTGTATAAAATAAATGCTCTCTGCATTTCCGGTTACCAATACATGGTGGATTTTTTTGGTTTGAAAATAGGCATTAATGATTCTCCCTTTGAGTTGTGAATTCAAACTGTCTGAGGACTCATTGATAATAAAGGCGGATTGGAGCAGGTCAATTTTTTTGAGCGCTTTATTTGCCAAATGCATAAGCACTGTATCTCCTTTGAATTGAGTAGAGTCCGACCACAATATCGGATTGTGATAGAGTGTAAAAACAGAATCTTTTCCGTGGAAATGGAGTGAATCACAAACAGATTGCATTTTTTTACTCCACATTTCTACATTTCCGTAGGCATCCAAGATTCTAAAGCTGTCTTTATCGGTTTGCATTTGTTGTGCAATGAGGTTGTCGGCAGCAAGAAAAAGCGTATCATCATCAAGCTTGGTAGAAATGTAAGGTCGCTGTCCAAACGCTCTGAAAAATTGAATTTTTTTATTGTATATCAGGCTGTCGCAATAAATGGAGTAATCATCAATACTGTCTGTGACGATGACTTTTCCCTGTGCAATTCCCAAGTCTGTAGAGGCTTCGTAATTCAATTGATCGGAGTTGATAGTTCTTCCGTTTTCTACCACTGTAGAGCGGCCTTCCACTTGCAGAGATTGAGTAGCTCGATTAAAATGAATTTGATCTCCTTTTAATATTCTGTTTCCTTCTATGTATTCTGCGTTTCCAAGAATATAAACCCAATTTGTTTTCTCATTGAAATAAATGCTGTCTCCTTTAGCCTCCTTCAATGAGTCTCTTATCCAAGCATTATTTTTTAAGGTGATGATTCCTTCTTTGGTGTTGTATTTGATGAATTGTGCTTCTGCTGTTTGATTTCCTCTTTTATAACGCGGATATTGGTCTAGGGAAGAAAACTGATTTTTGACATCATAGTATCCTGCATCGGTATAGATAGCAAGTTCTTTTTGGACAATGCTGGTGGGACCTGTGAATTTTACAATCTGTTGTTTCGCTTCATAAACCAATGAATCTGCCAACAATTGCATGCTATCCTGCATAAGCACTATTACACTGTCTTTAAAAAAAGCCTGTTCTTGTTTGGCATAATAATATCCTTTTCTGCTCTTCAGTGAGACCGAATCCGTAGTAAGAACAGCTCCGGTTTGATAACTTGCAATTCGTTTTTTTAAATCGTAACGGAGTTGGTCGCAAAATAATTTTCTATCTCTGTGCCTTAACACCACATTGCCTTGAAAATCGGCCAGTAGCGCATCACCGTCATAATCCAAAGTATCTCCAAATATTTGCAAACTGTCTCCTTCTACAATTCTCACATGACCCACAGCTCTTACTTTGTTATTGAGAATTACGGCAGAGTCACAAAGAAAATAAGTCTGCCTGTGTTGAACTAGAACATCCTTGCTTAGGTACTGGTATTCTTTATCCTCAAATCGCTCCAACCTCCATAAGTCTGCATGGATTACACGTACCCTTTTGCTGCTATCCTGAGTTTGTGCAAACAGCTGACCGACTGAAATGCAAATCAGTAAAAACAGTGTATGTCGAACATTAATCAAATTGATCGGATTAAAATTTTAGCTTGTTTTTTCTAAGACTAATTCTGCGGTTTCTTCACCCACTAAGCTCCCAAGTGCTACTCCCATTCCACCCATTCTGACTGCAGCAAATACTCTTGGGCTGCAAGCTTTGATGATTGTAGATTTGGAAGGACCTAAGCCTAAGATTCCGCCCCAATGGTCTTTTATTTTAAACGTAATGTTGGTAAGAATATTGGTTTGTGCAAAAGTAAGAAGATACTGACTGATCTTAGGATTTATCTCAAAATTTGTCTGATATTCCTGTTCAATATCTTGATCTCTTCCTCCACCGATCAAAATATGTTTAGAATCAATTTTTCTAAAATATACATAGCCTTTATTATAATGATAGCATGCTTGGAGCTTGTGTTGCTGCTCAGTTTCCAATACAAAAACCTGATTTCGTGCAGCATGTACTTCAAGTTCCGGAAGAAGTTGTTTTGCAAATCCATTGATGCATACAATGAGGGCTTTTGCCGTAATTTCTGTTGTTCCGAGATTGATGTTGATATGTGAGTCATTTTCGTTCCAGCTATGAACAGAGCAGCCCATTAGTAATTTTCCATTCATGGATACAAATCGTTTTTGAAGCTCTTGGATCATCAACATTGGATGTAAATAAGCTTCATTGGGTGTAAAAACAGCGGCCGAAAATGAGCTCAAACCCTGCTCTTCTAATGTGGACGGAGATACTGTAGAAAAATGATCTTTAATCCCTGTGTATGAAAAAATTTTATCATTGACCAAAGGAATATATTGCAAGTAATCAGAATTATGAAAAATCTCATACCCGCCACAAGAATGATAATTTATACTATTGCCACAACGACTCAATAATTTTTGAATGCCTTGGAATCTTCGTTTGAATAGTGTAAAAACCGATTCTTCACTGTGTTGGTTAAGATCATCCATTAACTCGCTCAAACTTCCGAAACAGGCAAATCCTGCGTTTCGCGTACTTGCTCCGGTTGGAATGGATTCCTTATCTACTATAAGGACATTGGCCTTTGGTTCTTTTTCCAGAATAGAAATTCCGGTACTCAGGCCGACTATTCCGGATCCCACTATTACATAATCTATCTGTCTAAAATAGATTTCCTTCTCCCAAAAACTGTGTTGCATAGGCTAAAAAACAAGAATTGAGCCTGTCTGTTTATCCTTTTAGCTGATTTCAAAATGCAGGAGAAATTTTTTTCGACCGGTTTGCGCATGAGCTGTCCGGAGGATTCCGGCAAAGCCGGAAGTGAGAATCACCGAGCATAGCGAGTCCGTAGGGCAGCGACCCACGGAGTGGGGCATGCCCATAAAATTATTCTCTGGGCAGATGAACATCCGATGGTTAAGATTGTGTTTATTTGCAGGAAAACTTAGTTTATGATACAAAGAATTCAGACTATTTGGTTGGTTTTGGCTGCGCTTTGTTTTGGTCTGGCTTTCTTGCCGGGTTGGAGCTTGGTAGATACTGCGCAACCAGGAAAACAATTGCTTGAAGATCAGAGAGTTATGCTTTTAGAGCATCCTGTGATGATTGGTGGTGCAGCGCTTTCTATACTTTGTATGTTGGTGGGGATTGGACTTTTTCGCAACAGGACGGCTCAAGCATTGGTGGTGGGTGTTGGCTCCATAATTCAGATTTTGGGGGTGGTGAGTTTTGCGATGTATCTGGTCTTTGTTCAAAATTTGTGGCAGCAAATGATGCCCGGATTTGCGGCAATATCGGGAGTAATCGGGGCATTTTTTGCATGGATGGCCAATAGAGCGATCAGAAAAGACGAGCAATTGCTCAAATCTATGGATAGACTGAGATAAATTTTGTTAATTTTTGTGTGAATAGATGAAAATCTATTAACTTTGCGCCTCTTAACAGAAAAATTATGGCAAATCATAAGTCAGCTTTAAAGCGTATCCGTCAAAATATTGCAACCAGAATGGCCAATCGTTTTTTTAAGAAAACGACTCGTACAGCAATAGCCAAACTGAGAGAAATCAATGATAAGGCAGACGCACAAAAATTTATGCCAAAGGTTATTGGGATGATTGATCATCTTGCAAAGCGTAGAACTTGGCATAAGAACAAAGCCGCAAACTTAAAGAGCAGTTTGATGAGACATGTTGCCGGCCTAAAATAAGGCAGGCTGTTCTTATCGCAAAGAAATAGAATCGGTTTGGATTTTTCCAAGCCGATTTTTTTTTTTGTCAATTCCGTTGTCGGATCCAATATTGTAAATGTGACTTAAAATCCGAACCATTTATTTGATAATTAGTATTTTTGGTCTTTCGTAGTGATTCATGAAAAAGCAGATCAATATTGTTTTAGCTTGTTTTGCGATTCTGTTTACGCAGCAATTGTATTCTCAATCATCGAGAGTCAGAACCCTCAGTTTTAAAGAATTCAAACAAGAAATATTAACGGCAAGTGATGCAATTTATGTGCTCAATTTTTGGGCAACTTGGTGTGCGCCCTGTGTGGAAGAATTGCCATTATTGATAGAATATTTTGCAAGCACCAACGACCCAAGCTTGAGACTGATATTGGTAAGTCTTGATGATAAAAACAAAATTCAAACTAAATTAATTCCATTTCTAAACAAGCACAAAATCTCCAATGAGGTTATTGTTCTTGATGATTCTGATGAACCGGATTGGATTAATAAAATTTCTTATGAGTGGACAGGTTCGCTTCCGGCTACTTTGATTTTTTATCAGGGAAGGAAATTTTTAGCTGAGAAAAAATTTACCAATAAGGATTCATTAACTCAGTTTATTGATCAGATTTATCATTAAAATTTTTAAGCTGTATGTTAAATTTTATTATTTCTTTTTGTCTGTTTTTTGGCCTGTCGTTTGACGGGTTGAAGCCGGGTGACATAGCTCCGGATTTTAATTTGAAAAATGTAAATGGAAAAACGGTTTCATTAAATCAATTTGAAGATGCAAAAGGATTCGTAGTTGTTTTTACATGCAATCATTGTCCTTATGCGAAATTGTATGAGGATCGAATTATTGCACTGGCAAAAAAATATCGATCCAAGAATATAGAAGTTATAGCAATAAATCCTAATGATCCCGAGGTAGTGCCGGAAGATGGTTTTAAGCAGATGAAACAGTTGGCAAAGAAAAAGAAGTATCCATTTCCGTATTTATTGGATGATGGACAGAAAGTATATCCTCAGTATGGAGCCACCAAGACTCCCCATGTTTTTGTTTTGAATGCAGATCGCAGAGTGGTCTATATCGGAGCTATTGATGATAATGCTAAGCATTCTGAAGAAGTCAAGAAAAAATATGTTGAAGACGCCATAGAATCTATCCTCAATGGAACAGAACCTGAAGTCAAAGAAGCCAAGGCCATAGGTTGTAGTATCAAAACAAAGAAAAGCTAAAAATGCAAAAAGAGGTATTGATTGTTACTCCGCCTTTTTCGCAACTCAATACACCTTATCCTGCAAGTCCATATCTTAAGGGATTTTTTAATACACAATCCATCAGTTCATTTCAAGCAGATCTTGGACTTGAATTATTTTTGAAAGTATTTTGTGCTGAGGGATTGGAAAAATGTTTTGCTTCAATCCGTATTGAACAAATTCACGAACCGAAATACAGAGAATTATTTTTATGCCGATCGGATTATATTGCAAGCATAGATCCGGTCATTGAGTTTTTAAAAGGAGCATCGCCAAATCTGGCTTATCTTATACTGCAAGATGGATTTTTGCCCAAAGGAGAACGATTTGAGAATATAGATCAAAGTTTGGAAATGTTTGGTGTGCTTGGAATCCAGGATCAAGCTAAACATTATGCAAGTTTATATTTGGATGAATTGGCCGATTTTATGAAAGATTGTGTTGATCCATGGTTTGGGTTGAGCAGATATGGAGAAAGGTTGGGAAGATCAGCCTACAGTTTTGATGAGTTGTATGATGAAATTCAGTTTGGAAGTAGTTATTTTTTGAACGAATTGGATGAATTATTGGAGGATAAATTTAATGATGTTCAATGTAATTTACTGGCGATCACAGTTCCTTTTCCCGGCAATTTATTAGGTGGATTTAGAATAGCCAAATGGTTTAAAAAAAAGCATCCATCTGTGAAGCTTGCAATGGGAGGTGGGTTTGTAAATACGGAGCTTAGAGAGTTATCCGATCCTCGCGTCTTTGAGTTTGTGGATTTTGTTTGTTTAGATCAAGGCGAGACTCCTTTGCTTAATTTGTTACAGTACATTAAGGGAGAAAGACCCATTGAGTTGCTGAAGCGCACATTCGTGTTGCAAGATCCTAAAGTAGAATACAGTAATTTAAGTATTGATCCTGATGTTTCGTTTTCGAAAATGGGAACTCCGGATTATTCCGATCTGTTATTGAAAGATTATATATCGGTGATGGAATTGGCAAATCCGATGCACAGATTGTGGAGTGACGGAAGATGGAATAAGCTTACAATGGCATTGGGATGCTATTGGGCCAAATGTACATTTTGTGATATAAGTCTTGATTATATAAAAAACTATGTGCCGGCTACAGCATCTCTATTATGCGATAGAATAGAACAGCTTATAGAGCAAACGGGAGAAAGAGGATTTCATTTTGTAGATGAAGCAGCTCCGCCCTCTGTAATGAAGCAACTTGCTATAGAACTTTTAAGACGCAAGATAAAAATAAGCTGGTGGACCAATATTCGTTTTGAGCATAGTTTTAGCCTTGATTTGTGTTTGTTGCTTAAAGCTTCAGGATGCATTGCAGTAACCGGAGGGTTGGAAGTTGCATCGGACCGATTGTTGAAGTTGATTGACAAAGGTGTTACAGTGCCTCAGGTTGCAAAGGTATGTGAACATTTTACAGAATCCGGAATAATGGTTCATGCCTATTTGATGTACGGTTACCCCACTCAAACTGATCAAGAAACTATAGACTCTTTGGAAATGGTAAGACAGATGTTTGAGATTGGAATTTTGCAATCTGCATTCTGGCATCAATTTGCTTTGACTGCTCATAGTCCTGTCTATGCATCTCCTCAAAAATACCGGATTGAAGTGAAGGAGTGTCAATCTACTTTTGCAAAAAATGACATGGAATATTTTGATCTTGAAGAAGTAGATCACAGTAAGTTTTCGGATGGTTTGAGGTTGTCTCTCCAAAATTACATGACCGGAGTAGGATTTGATCTTTCATTGCAAAAATGGTTTCCGTTCAAAATTCCAAAAACGAATGTAGCCAAACAATACATACTTCAACAGCTAGAGAATCAAGTCGGCGTTCAATTTGAGAAGAAGAGATTGATCTGGATTGGAAAAAACTTTTCCATTGTCCGCGATCCTTTTTCGGCAGATCTATGCACTATTCATTGGTCAGGAACACAAGCTAAAGTTCAGCAGGTACTGCCTTACAATACTGCATTGTTTTTTAATAGAGTTGTCAGTGAATTGAAAAATTATAATTCAGTCTTGCAGATGGATAAAGTAAAACAGCAGTTTGAGGATCAGGGTTTGAAAGATTTTGCATCACAGTGGCATAGTTTTTTTCATCAGCCATTTTATCATAAAGCCTTGCTCTATGTTTAGATTAAAATAAAAAAGGTCTCACGAAGTGAGACCTTTTTTATTAGAAGAAAAAATTTTTTCAAAATTAGAATCTAAAAAGTGTTGCGCGCTTGCTGCAAGATGTACGACCATAATAGCCAAGTGCAAAATTGGCCTCCAGTACCAATTGAACCCATGCTGCATTGGTCGGTTTGTCCACATAAGTTGCGATATTCGGTGTAGGGTAATGAGCTGCTTTTCCTTTGGCATTGATCATATCTCCAAAACCGTAACCAAGTCGGATTCCCAACATGGTAGTAAACGTCTCAACATTGAACAAGTATCCACCCACTCCAAAAACTCCACTTAAATAATTTTTTTCATAAAAATCAGTAGTTGTTGTATTCGGATCATTAGGATCAGAATTAGTCACTTTCTGAATCAGCGAGTATTGTGGTCCTAACTCAACATAAACTCCGTCTTTTTGCATTCTGTAAAGCAATGCCAAGTCTATAGTTTTCCAGTTGATGTTATGATCATACGTTTTATTTAACTTTAAGTAATCGAACTTTTGATTGCTGCTGGAATACATAGCGTCCAATGTTATTCCATTGAATAAACCAAAAAACAATCCTAATTTACCACCGAATGTATTTCCGGCTGTAAGATGATGTTCATAATCTCGATCATCAAACAAATTTTTATTTAGCATACCGGTCAAGCCAAATCCTCCTTTTAAACCTACATCCATCCATGCGTATACTTTTTGAGCTTGGATTTGATTAAGACAAGCAAGAGTAATCAGCAATAAAAAATATTTTTTCATAATTAAGTTTTTTTATTAGTTAATAATTGATGATTTCTGTATTGAGTAAAAATGATTTTGCTATGTATTTTTTAACAATCCTCTTCGTTTCATTTCTATGTTCAACAAGCTCAATTCTCTTCCCATATCACCTGTCACACTGCTGTTTTCTTGCGCTCTTCTGATCAGATAAGGAATGACATCCTTTATAGGTCCATAAGGAACATACTTGGCTACATTGTAATGATGAGCCGCAAGATTAAAGGTCAAATGATCACTCATCCCGTAGAGTTGACAGAAGTTAAGATGCGGATGATCATTTGCAAGATTTTTTTCTTTCATTAATTTGACTTGGAGTGCATTGCTTTCTTGGTTATGTGAAGCGTTGCAAAGGCTGATGCGATCAGGATCTTCCAAACAGAATCTGATGGCATCATTATATTGTAGATCCGTTTGTTCTTTATTTGGCTGTATCGGATCTTCATAATTTTTTTCTTCTGCACGTTTTCGCTCTTTCTCCATGTAAGCTCCGCGCACAATTTTTGCACCTAAAATAACTGAGTTCGACTTGCAAAATTCGAAATCTTGCTTTAGCCCATCCAATCTATGCTTTCTGTACATCTGATAGGTGTTGTAGATGATAGGTCTTTCTTTATTGAATCTCACCATGGCTTGGCGGGTGAGCTCATCTATGGGTTCTTGAATCCAAGATTCTTCAGCATCTACAAAGATGGATACTCCCAATTCGTATGCTTTCTCACAAAGCTCAAGGAATCTTTCTTCCAGTCTTTCTTTAGCCAGTTTTTCGAAGTTGTCCAAAGGTTCTTTGGACTGCATTTTTTCAAGCACAGATAAGGGGACAAAACCGGTTAATTTTGTACTTACAACGGGCACATTGGAGGTAGAGTAGGCAAACTCAATAGCCTTGAGGTTCTCATCCAATGTAGCTTGAAAATCCTCGTCTGTTTCTTTAGCTTCTGCCCCGTAGTCCAAAATGGTAAGGGTTTTTTTGGAGTGGAGTTTATCAATAACGGACTGACATTCTAATAAGCTAACTCCTCCGCAGAATTGGTTAAAAATAGTTTCTTTGATGATAGGATCTCCAACATGAAGCGGCAGTTTGGCTAAAATACTCCCAAAAAAACTGCCTATCTTGACAAGACCGGGATTATTCATCAATTGGAAAAGTCTATAAGTTTTCCTTAGCTCTTTATCCGATTTATAGGAAAACGCTATTTCTGTGTTTTGAAATTCAATATTTGCTTCGTTGGATTCTGTCATAATTTATGAATTCTGCCAAAAATCCCAAGATAAATCGGCCTGCCCATACAGCATTTCCAAACCATTTTTACAGTGAGAGTTTTGCGCCATTCCGTAGCTCAAAAATAAAGTTTTTTTCGGATTGTAAATCAAATCATATAAATAGTATTCAGAATTTAAAATCGAATAGTCCATCAAAGGGGACTCTCGGATGTTCGGGCTCATGCCCAAGGGCGTGGTATTGATGATTAATTTATTGATTTTCAATAGTGAATCCGGAATTTGCAAGATTTCTTCAGGACTTCTTCTTTGGACTACTTGAAAAGGCAAATTTCTTTGTTTTAATGCCCATTGGATTGCTTTGGATGCGCCTCCATTGCCAATAATAAGGCTTGATTCGGCGAAATTTTTGGGCAAAAAAGTAGAAAGACTGTTAAGAAATGCAGGGCCATCAGTATTGTGTCCGATCCAATTACTTCCTTCTTTTTTTACACAGTTTACTGCAGCCACCTCTTTAGCTTGAGGACTTAGAGCTGATAGAAAAGGAACTATAGACTCTTTATAAGGAAGCGTTACATTAAATCCACAAATCTCTGTGTGTTGGTTCAAAAAAGAAAAAAAGGAAGGAATGGATTCAAACTCAAACAATTCATAGTTGTAATGTTGAAGATTAAGTTTTTCAAATAATGCAGTAAAATAATTTTTAGAAAAGCTATGAGTCAATTTTTTACCTAACAATCCAAAGCATTTTTTCATTTTTTAAGGCTTGAAAAAAAATCAACAGCAATCAAAGATCTCCTATCATAAACCGGTCTCCATCCGGCGAAAATTCTATAATAAATCCAAATTTTTTGGCCCTTAAATTTACAAAGTTTGAATTAGCTTCACCAATAGGTTTACCATCTTTAAGAATTTGAATACTGAGTTTATTGATCCTTGATCCGTCCATAGTTTTTTCGATAATTTTAAATTCGTATGATCTTTTATTCAGTTCTGTTTGAACCTGATTAAATTGATCTTCAGTAAAATTTCTTTCGAAGTGTACTACAATTTTATCATTGCCAAAATACAAATAGGGTTCTCGATCTAAAGAATTGCAAGAGAGCAAAACAGCAAAAGCTGAAAGTAAAATTAAGCTTGAGAAAAAATTGAGTTTCATGAGTTGGACTATTTAGATTTGATTAATTCTAGAATTTGCTCGTGATGAACGGCGCTTTTTACAGGATAAATTATCCCTTTTAATTTTTTATCTGCATCAAATATAAAAGAACTTCTGTGAATTCCGTCATAAACTTTTCCCATAAATTTTTTTCGGCTCCAGACTCCCAAGGATTTAGCAATGTTCTGATCATGGTCTGCAATGAGAGGAAATGGCAGTTGATATTTTGAAATAAATTTGTTGTGACTCATTTCATCGTCAGGACTAATGCCATAAATTCGACAATTGAGCTTGTTCAAATCTTGATAATGATCTCGTATATTGCATGCTTGTTTTGTGCATGTGGGAGAATCGTCTTGAGGGTAGAAAAAGAAGACCGTCCACTCGGCCTTAATTTGATGGAGTGAGGTATTGGTTCCATCCTGAAAATGCAATAAAAAATCCGGCACCGTTTCCCCGATGTTCAACTTAAATTGAGGTTCAAACTCTTTAGCCATGGAACTTGGTTTAGTTTTGGTGAGATTGAAATGATCATACCATCCCACTATCCATTTAAGAAAGTCCGATCTAACGAACGAACGTATAATTGTATTCTTTGACATTCTTGCAATGATCAATAAGACGAATGAGAAGCTCATGTTTCCCACTCATCAACCAATCTTCAAAATAATGTTTTACCGTATGACTTTTTTCATCATAATCCATGAGAATCCACTGTCCGTCAATGAAGGCGTCACAAACCAATTCATCACCATCTACAATTGCCGGCACATTGTCCTGAACATGGAAGCTCATAAACTTATTTTTACTCATATTATATTTAAACCCTAGAGGTTTCAAGGATGGGGCTACCAGATCCGACATCATGGCAAATGAACCCAAATATTTGGAGTGGGCAATCATGTGCTCACCGTTCCATTCACCTCCAATGGAGACGTAAGCACCGCCGGCTCGTTTTTGTGCTATGAAACATTTTTCTTTTTGTTCGGGCAAAAGAAGTTCTTTATTCGGTTTAATTCCTATTTCAATATAGTCTGCAAGAGGAATTGTCGTGGGATTAATTCCAATCCAATTTGAAAAAGCATTGCTTGATCCATTGGTTTCATCAACCTGGCTATAGTGGATGTTTTCAAACAAGCAGCCTTCGGGAAAAAGTATGTAAGATTGGTTGGTAAATTGTAGTGTATGAGATTTATTATACTCCAATGAAGGTGTTGTAGAAATGGGTTCTTCTTTTTTGAAGTATTCAGATTTTTTAATGCCAAATTCAACTTTGGAAGAATTTCCGGAACCATCTTGTATAATCAATTGAACATTATGAACTGCTCCGTCATTCATATAGAAAATACCGTCGTTTTGTATGGTTTGATATACATCAATTTTTGAGCCTACGAGTTTAAAACACCGGTGAAACTGTCCTTGCGCTTTAAGCTTGGAGGGATAGTCAATGTGTGCATTGATATCTCTGGTCTGATTGAGTGACCACTGTTCTGAATTGTAATGATAGAATAATCCCCCATCGATCAGCATTTGGATCGATTTGATTCCTGTCCAATTCCAAGAATTGTTAGAACGATCTAAGGCATCCACACCGGCACTAAACAGATCTCCCGGTACAGAATAAATGGTATAGTTTTTATTGATTTTTGCGCTCCATTGAATTTGCTCAGAAACTGTATTTCCATAAGAATCAAATCCATAAAGCTTTACTCTTCTTAATAAAGGAGAAATATTATCCGTAATAGGCAAACCAAAGAGAAGGGGATCGAATACTTTGTCAGAATTGGTTTCTCTTAATTCAAAGTGAAGATGTGCTCCTCTGCTTGCACCTGTATTTCCTATGTACGCAATATGGTCTCCGGCTTTAACTTGAAATTGACCGGGAGGGAAAGTGACATCTACTTTAAATTTTTGTTTGGAGTATTGCTCATTCTTAATATAAGATTCAAGATCGGCTCTGAATCCCAAACAATGCGCGTACATTGTAGTGAACCCATTGGCATGTTCAATAAAAATAGATTTGCCGTAATCACCTCCATCTATTTTGATCCTGCTTACGAAGCCGTCTGCAGCGGACAATATTTCATCACCTCCTTCACCTCGATTTGTTCTTATATCTACACCGGCATGAAAATGATTGTTTCTCAGCTCTCCAAAACTACCGGTCATGGAAATAGGATATCTCACCGGAGAACTCAAGCTAAAATGTCTTGGATCTGCCGAAACACAGTGTTCAGAAATACTATTATGCGTTGAGGGTATAAAGCTGAATAAGGCTATAATAAATAGGCTTGCGATTTTCTTCATCCAAAAACTACTACTGTTTAATTTCCCTTGCAAAAATAAAACGAATCATGCAATCATCAGCAGTAAACTCGGATATTTCTCCATTTTTTAGTTGATCGGCCAATTTTTTACTATAATATTGAATATCAGGATCTTGTTTTAGATATTGAGCGCAGGTGGAAGGCCATAATTCTTGCCAACGTTGAGCGGCTTGAGCTTGTCTTAACTCATCAATAGGTTTTTTACTTATCCATTTGTAAAATTGATCTACCTCATCATATACTTCTCTTAAACCCTCTTGAGTGACGGAAGAGCAGCTTAGCACTTTTACATTCCAATCCGACTTTTTGGGGAGGAGCTCTAAGATAGAATAAATATATCCTGCAGCAAGCTTAGCTTTTGCCTTGAGCTCGCCATCTGCTTTATTGATCAGAATTAAATCAGCCCATTCCATGACTCCTCGTTTTATGCCTTGAAGATCATCGCCTCCTGCCGGAGCCAATATGAGCAAACTCATATCAGAGAGCAAAGAAATATGATGTTCGGATTGACCCACACCAACAGATTCTATGATTATCCTTTGATATCCGGCAGCTTCGCAGAGGGATATTAGCTTTTGAGTTGAGCTGTGAACACCTCCCAGATAATCCGTAGCCGCTGTAGGTCTGATAAAAACCTCTTTTTGTTTAGCCAAGTCCTCCATTCTTGTTTTGTCTCCTAGAATGCTTCCCTTGCTTATACTGGAGCCCGGGTCTATGCTCAAGACGGCAACTTTATATCCTTGCCGGATAAAATTCATTCCTAATGCATTGATAAAAGTGCTTTTTCCGGCGCCCGGAGTTCCTGTTACTCCTATCCGGAAACTAGTTTGAGATGATTGTTGGATGAAGCTCATCAATAGCTTGGATTCAATCTTATCTTCTGGTTTGTTGCTTTCTACAAGAGTGATCGCTTTAGCTAAAGCATTTCTATCTCCATTGAGCAATTGATGATATAGTATTTGAATATCCATAAGCTTTTCAGAACTGTAAATTTATAGGTTTATTGGGAAATTTCTAGGGTAATTCCGGTTTTGCCTTAGACAATGAGCCAAAGGCCCTCTTTTGCTTATTCTACATTGGCTCTTTATTTGATTTTTTTAAGGCAATGAATACAAATGAAAATTTTTAGTTAAAAAAAAGTAGGGTATTTATATTTATCGTAATATTGCAATAAATAGTTTTATTCATAAAGTATGGGATTGACGAAAACAGAGAATTTTACTGCAAAACAAAATGAGATGGCTTCCATAGCAAAAGCCTTGGGTCATCCGGCAAGGATTGCCATCATTGAAATGCTCTTAAGACAGGATGATTGTATTTGTGGAGATATAGTGGATGAGCTTCCTCTTGCGCAGGCAACAGTTTCTCAGCACTTAAAAGAATTGAAGAATGTCGGTTTGATCAAGGGCAAAATTGAAGGAACTGCTATCTGTTATTGCATTGATGAGAAAACCATTTCTAAGCTAACCCAATATTTTAGTAAAATATGTGGAAATTTATCAAAAATTAAATGTTGTTAAACTATAAATTATGTTGTTATCAGAATTAAAATCATCATTAGAAAGCTTATCGGAATTGGTTTTTATTCTACCGGATGGGAAACAGGTTCCTAAGCATTTTCATATTACGGAGATCGGTTTGGTCAGTAAGAAGTTTATTGATTGTGGAGGAGTGATTCGCGACGAAAAGATTATTTCAATGCAATTGTGGGAGAGTATTGATGTATGGCATAGACTCCAACCCTCCAAATTATTGTCCATTGTAAATCTCTCAGTAGATAAGTTAGAATTGCCGGACCTGACTATTGAGGTCGAGTATCAGAGAGAAACTATTGGTAAATATCAACTGCAATTCAATGATGGAAAATTTTATTTGACTTCTATGAATACTGCATGTTTGGCACAGGATCAATGCGGCATTCCTATCGAGAAAGTTAAGCGTAATTTAAATGAGCTTATACTCAAAACAGAGACCTGTTGTAGTCCTAACAGCTCATGTTGTTCATAGGGGCAATCTATTGGTTTAATATTTCTTTATTTTAATAAGAAATTCATGATATTTACGTGTAGCAATAGGAGCATAGGATCCATCGGTCATCTTAGCACCTGAGCTTGGGTCAAAAGAGGTGACCTGTTTGAGATTGATGAGATGGGATTTATGGCAGAGATAAAATTCCAATTCTTCTAACATTGCTGCATATCTTCCTATGCTGTAAGAGCTTATTAATGGTTTTCCATTTTGAATGTGAATAATGGTGTACTTATTGGATCCTTCAAAGCGGATAATGTCTTTGGTATTAACGATTTCATTGATTCCACTGGTCTGGATCACAATTTTTTTATTCTGAGTATCGTGGGCAGTATTTAAGTTTTCAAGTAGAGCTTTATAGTGACTGTTGTCATATCTCAGGTTCTTCATGTTTTGTGTTTTTTCAATCACCTTTTGCAGATCAAGAGGGTCTATCGGTTTTAAAAGATAGGCCATGGCCATATATTTCAAGGCTTCTAATGCATAATTGTGGTAAGAAGTCATAAACACAATTTCAAATCTTATTTCTGACAGTTGCTCCAACAAATCGAAGCCCGAGCCTACAGGCATTGCGATATCAAGGAAGACAAGATCAGGATCGTTTTCTTCGATTAATTTTTTTCCTGCAATTATGTTATTGGCTGTACCGCAGATTTCGACCTGCGGAAAATCTTTTTCAAAAATGTAAAGCAGGGATTGAATGAGATTTTGCTCATCGTCAATTAGAATGCATTTGATTTTATTATTCATTATCTAATATTTTTTCAAAGCAAATGGTCACCTTTGTTCCCGGAAACATAGGGTCGTCGGGATTAGCATCTTCCGTATTGATGCTGATAAAATAATTATGTAAATTTTTAAATAACTCTATTTTTTCATTGATAATATTAAGAGCATGAGATTCATGCCCCAGTCTGCTTGAAGTATATTTTTCTTTAGCTTGTTTTATGCCAATACCATTGTCTAAAATTTCGATAAAGAGATCGGATTTGGATTTAAAAATTCGCAGCTTTAATTCGGCTCCTTCGATTCTATGGAAAAGACCATGATTTATTGAATTTTCAACAAAGGGTTGAATTAGCATATTGGGAATATATACTGATTCAAGTTCAAGCTTTGGGTCCACATCAACAAAATATAAAAAACGCTCATTGAATCTGAATTTTTCAATTTCAAGATAATGAGATAGATGCTCAATTTCTCTCTCCAGGCTGACTTCATTTTTTCTTAAGCTATCCAATAACATTCTCAGAAGTTTAGAAAATTTTATTATATAATTCTCTGCTTTGCTGTAGTTCTGTGTTTGGACAAGAGATTGAATCGCGCCCAATGAATTATATATAAAATGAGGATTCATTTGAGCTTCGAGGGCTTTTAATTTTAAGCTTCTATTTTCTAGTAAAGCTTGATTAATTCTCATCAATTCCTTATACCTTCTATTTATAAAGTAGCGAGTGAAATAAACCACAACTCCTAAAAGCGAAATCAGTAAAAAGATTTTGAACAATTTGGATTTGTACCAGGGTGTTTTTACTATACAATAGATTGTTTTGGTTGAAATTTCTTCTAAGGTATTTCTATCGTAGGCTACCACCAGGATTTGATGAATTCCTTCCGGGAGTTCACCCAAGTAAATTCTATTTACCTCTGAATATTGCCACTGTGTTGAATTCAGAAATTTGAATTTATAGCCTGTGTGATTTGCATAATTAGGGTCCAAAATGCTGCAAGAAAGTTCGACCGTTTTAATGCTGTCTTCGGTAGAGATATAGATGGTATCGTAGTTGTGAGTAAACCAAAATTCATAGTTTGGATTATGAAGCTGGATATGATTTTTTTGCTTAGGTTCTGACGAGATATGGAAGGTTTCAATCGTATTTTGTTTTAATACAATCAGGCTATCGTCGGTGTAAAATGCATCCAAAATTCGTCCTGAAACTTCGTCTTCTTTGTTGTCATTACAAAAGATCTCTACATTAGAACAAGCATTGACATCAAATAAATTGCAGCAATTGTTGTTAAAGGTGATCAAAAAATTTCCTGCAATTTTGAGTCCTGATATATTCCTTAACTCATGTATTTTCTCGGTGTTGTATTTTGAGACTTTGTAAATTACATCATTTGAGCTTACATAGATTTCCTTTTTATTAAAATCAATACTGTATAAACTTGGACTCAAATTAATGTTGGGAATGTCGATATGAAATGAATCTGTTAAAGTCAAAGTGGAATCAAATAAAAAAATTTTTCGATCTACACAAACGAAACTGGTTCTGGAGACTGGTTCAATTTCGAGCCAGATAGGTCTGGTATGCCACTTCCATATGGTTTTAATATTCCAAGCATTATTGCTATGGATGATTTGATTGAGTGATTTTTCATGAGCTGAAAGTCCTAAGAGATCCAGTTCGGAAAATTTTTGTGTTGTATAGATAAATAAGGGTTCCGAGTTTCCTAGAAAGTAAAAAAGCAGCTCTTTTTTTTGATTGAAATTGGGCGATTCCAATATATAATTGGATGAATATCCAAAGATGAGGTAGTTGTTTTTTATTTTGGAAATAAATTTGCAATTGGGAGCTTTGATTAATTTTATTAAATTTCTCGTATTCAGTTCAAAATCATAAATTTCATCACTGGGATTTGAATAACCATGTTTAGAATCGAACTTGACTTTTTCATTCAAGTTTAAATTATGAGGCCATATTCTTTTTTGTTTTGTTATGTGATTGGATTCAAATAAGTAGATTCCATTTTGTTTTGTGGCAATCCAAATATTGTTATCCATATCAATCATTCCTCTATTGATTTGAATGCTTTTATCAAACTCATAAGAAATGCAATCTTGATTCTCTGAAAAAATATCAATACCTTCTTGTCGCGAGATTTGAATTTTACCATTAATATAGGTTGGAGTCCTAAACTCACCTCCCGTTGTAAGTGTCCAACTGTTCTTATTTTTAACATTATTTATTTTAAGAGTATCTGCAAAGAAAGAAATGTTGATTTGATAGTCTTTGATTGTATAAATGTTGTTTTGTGGATTCAGTGTTTTTACACTAAATGAAGATGGGCCCGAATAACCACTATCTTCTATGATGTAGTTCAATCTTCTATTCGATTCTAGTGAGTACAGTTGAGTTTTGTTGTAAGGAACTAATAAGGCTACCTTATAAAGGGGAGTGGGAATACCATCATTGATTTTATCATCCAGAATGTATTGAAATTTTTTTTCATGACTATGCAGCCATTTTCTATTCATACTGTCAACACTCATCATCCAGATGTTATTGGATATTAGTCCGCTGGTCATTGTATAATTTTTGAAGCTATGACCATCAAATTTACTTACTCCTTTTTCTGAATAGATCCAAATAAAGCCATCCATATCCTGAGTTAGTCCATAACAAGAATTGGATATCAGTCCATCATGATCTGTAAATATTCGATCCGGCTCACCAAGTTTAATAATGGTCCTCTTTTGGG
Organism: Saprospiraceae bacterium UBA3362; assembly: GCA_002360455.1. Classification (GTDB taxonomy): domain Bacteria; phylum Bacteroidota; class Bacteroidia; order Chitinophagales; family Saprospiraceae; genus Vicinibacter. Next base: position 19,428 of record DEQQ01000051.1, on the reverse strand, counting down.
CTGATAAATAGGGACCAAAACTCAATAGGAAGACTATTCCCATTAGCAGGAAATTGCTATTTCGGTGTGAATGTTGGCTCTTCAGCAATAGAAATTGATATATATATCGAAAAGGACTCAATAAGTTCGCTTTTGGACTTGCAATATACTGCCATTTATTGGAATCTACAGATTTGGCCTTGTACTAAATTGTTCGTAATTATTCTTTCCTGCGATACTCTAAAAAACATTTGCGTTGCTCAAATCGTGGGCAGCAATTCTGCGGAGTGGTGTATCATTGTAGTGTAATCTATTTATAAATAGAAAATGGAGGAAATTATAAAAAATGGTTAGAAATGAACTGAACGAAGAGTCTTCTTCGGAAGAAGGGTATTTCTCCGATTTTCTTATGACTAAAGTAGATTTTTTAAACACTTTGAAAAAGCCCATTATGAATGCACCAAGCAGCTTATTGCTGAAACTTGATTGGCAGGTCAGAAGACATAATAACTTAAATAAACGTCTCCAAACTACTTCAGACCTGCCACTTTAGTTTATAGAAATTATTAATTTTTTTTTATCAATGGACAGCTTCTCCCTGAGAATGATTTTTTATTTGGAGCAGGTTCTTAAATCCATATTGATTCATGAGAGTAATCCAATTGTTGTAAAGTATTTTTGCATCCTAATTTTTTAGAGCTGATTTTATGATTGAGTTTTCTCAATATATGCAAGATTTTCATTCACATCGTTCATTTAAATTGAGATTGATTTTGTTGGATTAGTGTTGCAGAATTTGCGAAATACAAAGTTGTTGGATGAAGTCAACGTCAAAAGGATGCTCCAACAATTGCATGTTTTCAATAAGATTAAAACCTACTTTTATGAATAGATGCTGTTTTTTTAATCAAATAAGGCTCTTGTGGAAGTTTATTTGGCATGAGCTTTGCAATCTTATAAGATTAAATTATTCGGTATGTTGTATAGAAGATTAGGAAAATCAGGGGTTCAGGTAAGTTTGCTGTCTTTTGGCTCATGGGTTACGTTTGGCAATCAGATCGAGGATCAAGTTTCAGAAGATTTGATGGCTTATGCCTACGAACAGGGTGTTAATTTTTTTGATAACGCCGAGATTTATGGGAATGGAAAGTCTGAGCTGGTCATGGGCAAGATTTTACAAAAAATGAAATGGGATAGAAGCAGTTATCTGGTTTCGAGCAAAGCTTTTTTTGGGAGAGGAGGTAAGCTACCCAATCAAACCGGATTGAGCAGAAAGCATCTTATGGAGGCTTGTAATGAGGCATTGCAGAGATTGCAGCTTGAGTATATAGATTTATTTTTTGCTCACCGACCGGATAAAAATACACCTATAGAAGAGACTGTTTGGGCTATGAACGATCTGATCCGACAAGGTAAAATTTTTTACTGGGGGACAAGCGAATGGTCGGCCCAAGAAATTATGGAAGCTCATATGGTGGCCAAAGATTTTAAACTTATTGGACCTACGATGGAACAACCTCAATATAATTTATTTACCAGAGCAAAAGTGGAATTAGAATATTCTCAAATCTATAAAACGATGGGCTTAGGTACGACTATATGGTCACCGCTTGCCAGCGGAATGCTTACGGATCGTTATCTCAACGGTGTTCCAGCGGACTCAAGGCTTAATCGTGAGGAACTAGGATGGTTAAAAGATAAGACCTTGACCAATGAGCATTTGAACAAAACAAAGCAGCTTAAAGACATTGCAGATCGTTTAGGCATCAAATTGTCACAGTTGGCTATTGCTTGGTGTGCACAAAATCCAAACGTGAGTACAGTTATCTTGGGAGCATCAAAAGTCTCTCAACTAAAAGAAAACTTAGAGGCTCTGGATATTTTACCTTATTTAACAGATGAATTAAATAAACAGATTGATAAAATCATGGAAAACAAACCTATTCCTCCCATGTATTGAGTTTGTTTTTTCGTACTTATCATTTTCATGGAAATCTTGAAAACGAGTTTGACTAATACTTAAGGCAAAGAACTTATTTTCCTTTAGGATTCAATATTATTCAATAATTTTACAAGCTTAAAAAATAATCATGAACAATAAATTAGTGCTTTTTTTTCTACTTTTAGTTTGTACTAATCTCAATGCTCAAAGTAGTTTTCCTGCAGGAACGTTCAACGGCTTAAGCTGGCGTTCAATCGGCCCGGCCATTACGGGAGGAAGGATTTCTGACTTTGCTGTGAATCCTCGAAACAGCAGTGAATACTATGTTGCTGTTGCATCCGGTGGTGTCTGGAAGACTACAAACAAAGGGCTTACCTATGAGCCTGTTTTTGATGGAGAAGGATCTTATTCTATTGGCTGTGTAAGTCTTGATCCGAATAACTCCAATACTGTATGGGTGGGAACAGGAGAAAATAACAATCAACGATCTGTAGCCTACGGAGATGGAGTTTATAAATCCGAAGACGGAGGAAGATCATGGAAAAATATGGGTCTAAAGAATTCTGAACATATTGCAAAAATTATAATAGATCCTTCAAACTCCAATATCATTTATGTTGCTGCTTATGGTCCTGTTTGGAGTGAAGGTGGAGAGCGAGGAGTATATAAGTCAACAGATGGCGGAGCAACATGGTCTTTGATTAAGTCTGTAAGTGCGTATACGGGATGTAATGATCTGATTATGGATCCACGGAATCCAAAAATACTTTATGCAGCTTTTCATCAAAGAATGCGAAAAGTTTTCACCTATATTGGAGGAGGACCCGAGACCGCATTGTTTAAGACTATGGATGGTGGTGCCACCTGGAAAAAAATGGAAGGAGGATTGCCCGGTGGAGATTTGGGGAGAATAGGAATTGCTCTTGCTCAAACCAATCCCGATATAGTTTATGCTATGGTGGAAGCTAAGGATGACAAAGGAGGAATATACAGGTCAACCAATCAAGGAGCTTCATGGGAGAAGAGATCCGGAACATTTACCTCAGGAAATTATTATCAAGAACTATTTGTGGATCCGCATGATGCAAATAAAATTTATATTACAGATACTTATTTTAAAGTTTCTAAGGATGGAGGAAAGACTGTAGGAAATCTTGGGGAGATCAATAAGCATGTGGACAACCATGCGATTTGGGTGGATCCAAAAGATCCCAATCATTTTCTTGTAGGTTGTGATGGAGGAATATACGAATCCTATGATCAGGCTCAAACATGGGAATTTAAATCCAATTTGCCTATCGTTCAATTTTATAAAGTGAGCACCGACAATGCTTTTCCATTTTATAATGTTCACGGAGGAACACAGGACAACATGAGTCTTGGAGGTCCAAGCAGGACAACTAATTCTAATGGAATTTCAAACTCGGATTGGTTTTATACTTCTACCGGAGATGGTTTTGAAACTCAGGTTGATCAATCAGATCCCAATATTATTTATGCCCAAAGTCAATATGGAGGACTAGTTCGATACGATCACTCCAATGGTGAATATTTATTCATTAAGCCCATTGAAGGCGAAAACGAAGAAGGATATCGATGGAATTGGGATTCGCCATTGTTGATTTCACAATTCTCAAATTCTAGATTGTATTTTGGCGCTAATAAAATTTTTAGAACGGACGATCAAGGAAATTCTTGGACTGCCATAAGCCCGGATTTGTCGAGACAGATAGATAGAAACAGTCTTGAAGTAATGGGAAAAGTATGGTCGGTGGATGCTGTAGCAAAGAACGGAAGTACTGATATTTACGGACAGACCACAAGTATTGCTGAGTCAAAATTTAATGAAAATACTTTGTGGGTGGGAACAGATGATGGATTGATTCAACTTACCACAGACGGCGGAAAAAATTGGACTAAAATAGATGGGATAAGCGGTGTGCCAAATCAATCTTATGTACATCAAATTATAAGTTCTTTGCATGATTCCAAGACGGCATATGTTTGTTTTAATCATCATCGTTACGGAGATTTCAAGCCTTACTTGTTAAAGACAACAGATATGGGAAAAACATGGAAGTCTATTGCGGGAGATCTTCCTCAGAGAGGCTCAGTTTACAGTATTGCCGAAGATCAAGTAGATCCAAATTTATTATTTGCAGGAACTGAATTCGGCATCTATTTTAGCTTGAATGGCGGACTAAATTGGACAGCCTTAAAATCAGGATTGCCTACTATTGCCGTGCGTGACATAGAGATCCAACGCAGAGAAAACGATTTGGTCATTGCAACCTTCGGAAGAAGTTTTTATATTTTGGAAGATTATAGTTTGTTGAGAAAATTAAAACCTGAAGATCTTAAACAGGAAGCAAAATTGTTCAGCAACAAACCGGCATGGATGTATGTGGAAAGAAGTTCATTGGGTTTGCGAGAAAAAGGACACATGGGAAGCGGATATTATGCTGCAGCCAATCCAACTCCCGGTGTTGTTATAAATTATTTCTATCGCGATGAAATAAAATCAAGAAAAGAATTACGCAAGGATTTGGAAAAATCCAAAATGGAAAAAAATGAAAAAATTAATTATCCGCCTATAGACAGTTTGAGAGAAGAAGACTGGGATCAAGAGTCGTATTTACTCTTTACGATAAAAGATGAACAAGGAGATATTGTGAGGACTCTTAAAACTAAAGCAAAAAAAGGAATTCAAAGGATAGTTTGGAATATGCGAGCCTCCAATCCGGCTCCGATCGCAAATCGAAGAAGTTTGGATCCTCAATTTTTGTTTGATGGATTGGAAGAGGGTCATTTAGTGATGCCGGGAAAATATTATGTAAGTTTAAGTAAGTTTACTAATGGCACGCTTACAGAATTGGCAGGGCCTCAAGAGATAGAATGTAAATTACTGCCACAGGGTAAATTGCAGGCCAAAGATCTATCTTCCAATGTTTCATTTTATAAACAGGTAACGGAGATGAGAAAGAAAATGGCTCTTGTAGAAGCTTCATTCTCTGACCAAAATGCCCGCGTAGCAGAGTTAAAACAAGCTGCATTAGACCTTAGCTTCAATCCTAAAGAAACCTTGGAACAGTTGTTTCAGCTCACCAGATCATTGAAAAAAATAGGATTGAGTTTATATGGAGACGATACAAAGTCAAAAAGAGAGTTTGAAACTGCTCCTTCTATCACCAACAGAATTTATACCATTATAGGTTCGGTTTGGTCTTCTACATCAACCGTACCTAAAATGTACAAAGACTCCTATCAAATTGCAAATAAACAACTTGCAGCAGTTACAGATCAGCTTAAAATGTTAGATCAACAAATTGGTGCAATCGAACAAAGCTTCAACATAAAACAAGCTCCGGCAACCAAGGGAAGAAAACCATGGTAGCATCCCTATATTGGAGATAAAAAAAAGCATCTACATTTCTGTACATGCTTTTTTAATTTTTATGGGGTTATATTGACTTATTTAAATTTTTTGGATCCGTCTTTTTGCAAAGTATATCTAAAGGTATAATATCTTGCAGCATGGACAAAAGCATTAACCTGTGCAGGGCAGTCTTTGTAGTAACATAAGACTTCCATTTTTACATATTTATTATCATTGGTTTTGATCACAAAAATTTTTCCGGGAGTAGGGGATAAAACTTTAGACACCGGCTCATAACTAGTCCAGTTGGAGATAGCATAAGTTGGCGCTTGATCTTTTCTGAAAGTGCTGTCAGCCGGAACTTCAGCTAAGTCGGAGAATACACCATTCATTACAAAACCTGAAGCTGTGCCCGGGCCAGAACTTCCTGAATTTAAAATTATAGTCGCTCCTTTGAAGGCTATATCCCATTTTGAGCTTGCGCTATCGGCCTGTGTCAAAATGGTGCTGTCGGCAAATCTGAAGTAAGTGAATTGATTTTTTTCGCCAATAGGTTTCCCATTCGTAGGATCGTATCCTGTGGGTGGATCTGCAGGAAGATTGGAAATGCTTACCGAACTTGTGGTAGCAGCCGGATTGGGGGCTGTATTGTTGTCATCATTACAAGCTCCCCAAAAGATAATGATGGCAATGGCTAAAACTAATGGTTTCATGTTTACTGATTTTTTTTAGTTGATTTGTAATTTGGATTTTAATTTTAACTGATATTGAATATTTACAATAAAGGCTCTGCCTGTGAGGGTAGGAATGTTGACAAAATCTCTTTGATTAAAAAGATTTTCTACATTTCCTTGAATGCGCAATCCATTGTTGAAACTATGCGCCAAGCTTAAATGGAGTAAGCCATAAGAGGATACAAACTGATCAAAGTTGTCGATGACCTGATTTCCATTTCTGTCAGACGAAGGAATGGTGGTTCCTCCTACAGCACCCGCTGTTGCTGCCGATCCGTATTGGCCTCTTAGAATATATCGAACAGAAGCATCCCAATTTTTTTGTAAGGATTCATAATTAATTTTTATTGAGCCGGAATGTCTTGATCTTTCTGCCAAACCAAAATATTCATTGGAGTGAATTAAATAGGATTCCTTACTGACAGGATCTCGACCATAGAGTTGTTTATTTTTAATTTTATCCAAAACATCCTTGTCTTTAGCCAATAGGAAGTGATAATTCAACTGCAAATGAAATTGAGGATTGAGATCTTTGTTATAATTAAATTCTATACCTTGAGTAAATGCGCGCTTGATGTTAGAATAGGAATAAATGTATTGTTGTGCGGTAGTCAATGCTACAATTTTGGTTTCGATGAGCCCTTTAAGATCATTTCTATATGCATGAATTGCAAACGATCCAAGAGCAGGATGTTTATAATCAATTCCTGCTTGCCATGCATAGGATGACTCAGGATCTAAAGATTGAATCAACTGATCACTCATGTATCTTTCTTTGATCAAACCCTGTTTTTCAAGCGTGTTCAATTGTTCTACGACTACCTCTGTTCCAAAAACAGAATACCCTGCAGCGTTATTTCTAAAATTGAGATACAGTTGTCTAAAATCCGGCGATTTGAATCCTCTTCCAAAGGAGGCTTTCAGGCTTAAGTTGGGATTGAATCTATAAATCGAAGAAAGTTTCGGATTGAGTTGAGATCCATACACCGTATTCAGATCATATCTTAGACCTGAAACAATATTTAATCTTGAAAACAAATTCCAATCATGTTGTATAAATGCATAATAAGTATTTTGAGAACGGATATTTGCATCTCCGTATCTGCTGGTGTTGACATTTTCCAGAATAGATCCTGTTCCTGCTGTCCAGACCTGTTGTTTGAAATACCTGCAACTGGATTGCAATTCAGGTTTTAGATATTGTTGTGTAAATTGATCTTGATAGTAAATCTGATTATCCTTGTTTTGAAAAAGTTCGGTCTCGGTTTGATATTGAGTCGCATAACATCGAATAAATAAATCTGTTCCGAATTTCCATTTTTTCATATATTGAGGGTAAACTGCAAATTCTTTTACATAAGCAGCGCCATAAACTTGAATAGAATCTGTGAATTGAACGACTTGATGTTGGCTATTTTGTTTTTCGATAAAAGCGCGTGCCGTTAAGCTAAACTCACTTTCGTGTTTCAGCGGAATGATTAATTTTCCGCGCAGGGTTGCGTTCTGAAAAGGAGAAATGGTTTTGCCGTAAAGCTCAGGTTCATTATCCAATCCGGAATGGGAAAATGCGTCAGCCTGCAAACTAAATTGGTACTTTTTTGCAACATGATTCCACAATGCCGAGGCATAATATTGAGACAAACTTGATCCTCTTGCAGAAAATTTAAGTTCTTTTTCTACAGGCCTTGAGCTGATCAAATTGATAACACCACCCAAGGCTTCGGAGCCATACAAACTTGAAGTTGGACCTTTGACTACTTCAATTTTTTTAATACCTTGCATAGAGATTCGGCCCAATTCGAGAGTGCCTGTCATTCTTCCTACAACAGGCTCACCATCCATCATGATAAGGGTATAGTCGGCATTCAAACCATGAAGTTGAATTCCGGTTCCCAGGCCATTAATTTGAGGCACAAGTTGCAAACCCGGTTGCTCAGCCAATACTTCGGTAAGTCTGTTGGATCCTATTTGTTGTATTTCTTTGGATTTGATAAACTGGGTTTGCATGGGCAAGGAGCTCAACAATCGCTCGGTTCTTGTAGCTGTGACAATGACTTCATTGAGTTGCAATGAGTCCGATAGGTTCTGAGACCATAAGCAATTACTCAGAAGCAAAATCAAGAAGGGCAGAAGATTACCGCAATTCACAGGGCAAAGGTCAAGGATCTCATTTTTTAAAAATAGCCCAAAACGTATTATTAATATCCAGAACCGTTTGAAACATTTTTTGTTGTTATGGTTTACAAAAGGCCTAAAAAATGGCGATTCATAACTAATTTGAGCTTGTTTTTTTGTTAATGAATTATCAATCTAATACCCAAGAAAATAGTGACTTAGAGCATTTTCACCTCCAGCTGTTTTCAGCAGAGGGTGAGATGAATCGCTTGCCCGAACGATTTATTCAATCTTACATTCATTTATTGTTTTGTTTGGAAGGAGAGATTCAATTTCAGTTCAGCCCTATGTATTCAAGGTCGCTGCGTGAGGGTATGGTCTTCATGGTGTATCAGCCGGACCGAGATTTGAGCTATAAGCCAATAAAAGATTGGAGTGGAAAAGTGGTTTGGCTTTCTGTGTCGATAGAGACCTTACATTCTTTATTTGTTCCGGACGCCAATTCGTTTCCGCTTATGAATCCGGAATTCACCAATCGGGTGTATTATGAAGAAAAAAGAATTTCTGCAGAACTGTATCCGGTATTGCAATCTATTCATCATTTTCCGTCCAATCAAAACGCACAGCGTTTGTATTTCAAAGCCAAAGCTATGGAGCTGATGAGCTTGTTTTTTTCATCGGGCGAGAGCCAAAAAGAAGGCTGTCCTTTTTTGAATGATGAAGAAACGGTTCGTAAAATAAAACAGGCTAAAACAATCTTGATGGATCAATATGCAAATCCGCCTTTGTTGACTGAATTGGCAAAGCAAATCCAACTCAATGAATTTCAATTGAAGACAGGATTCAAACAGGTTTATGGAACTACACCTTATCAATTTGTTTTGGAGTATAAATTGGAATTGGCCAAAAGGAAATTACAGACTGCTCAATACAGTGTAAATGAGGTCGCAGATTCTATTGGATATACCAATGTGAGTCATTTTATAGAAGCGTTCAAAAGAAAATACGGATCTACACCTAAAAAACTTATTCCAAAATAAAAATGAAATCATGCAAACCCGGTTTTTTATAGATACACACACGCACACTTACCTGGAAGAGTTTGATGCGGATAGAGCTGCAATGGTGAAGAGGTCTGTGGATGCAAATGTTGCAAAAGTTTTATTGCCCAACATTGATCTTGATTCTATTGCTCAAGTAAATAGGATGATGGATGAGTACCCTGATTATGCTTATGGGATGATGGGACTGCACCCCTGCAGTGTTAAGGAAAATTATCAAGAGGTTCTCAATGAATTGTACAGGCAATTTTCGTTGAGGAACTATTATGGAGTAGGAGAGATAGGACTTGATTTATATTGGGATACCCGTTTTTTTGAACAGCAGAAGGATGCTTTCAGACAACAACTTCAGTGGGCGAAGGAGCTAGGATTGCCGGTTTCCATTCACACCAGAGAAGCAACAGAACAAGCTATAGATATGGTTTCTGATTTGCAGGATGGCCGATTGAAGGGTGTATTTCATTGTTTTGGATCTACGGTGGAACATGGAAAAAAAATAGCAGATCTGGGAATGAATATTGGCATTGGCGGAGTGGTGACTTACAAAAAATCCAACTTGATAGAAGTACTAAAAGAACTTGGATTGAATAATGCAGTATTGGAGACAGATGCTCCCTATCTCAGTCCGATACCCTATCGTGGGAAGCGAAATGAAAGTGCATGGGTGTCTGTGATTGCTCAGTTTATTGCAGATGCATTGGAGATGAGCGTAGATGATGTAAATCATATATGTACTCAAAACAGTAAAGAAGTTTTTTTTCGATCAATAGGAGAATAATTCCGTTTGATTGGATAAGCGTTTTGTTTTACATGCTGAGAATGAAATCAATGAGGAGAAGGTATATTGCATTTTTTTTGAGCTTTAATTTTGAGCTTGGTTGATCTTTTGCAAACAAATAATCAATAGGCTTCATTCCGGTTTTTATACTTCATATGCTGATTTTAGAATGAAAAACGGCGACAACAGTTTGACTAGAGTAGCCTATAAGTTGAGATGGTTTGATAAGCCAGTTGAGCTTGCATCCTTGGCCTAAATTTGAGCTTGGATTGTTTTATTTGAAGAGCCGAAAGATGAAAATGGAAGCTGCTCCCCTAGGCCTGATAGCAGTGAGCTCCGCGAGCGTATAGCAGGACCCAAACACAAAGTAAATAGGGAATGCTGCTCCTCCAAATTAAATTAGAAATTAATATTATATTTAAATAAATATTAATGTTTGTTATACATATATTATAATAATTTAATGTATAATATGCCATGAATCTTTATACAATTTATTTGCTTTTTTAGCGTTGTATGATCACCACCACAAAAAATGGCTATTTTTGCCTGATTTTATGCAGAGAGCATTCTCAAAGTAGTATTATATCCATGAAAGTATTTTTCACTCTTGTTTTTAGCTGTTTTGGTCTTGTAGCCCTTTTCTCACAAACTCCATTTATGGAATATGACCGCAGCAAGTCTTACGAAATTGGGTCTATTGCCGTAAAAGGCAATCAGTATTCTGATGAGAAGGCCATTATTGCCATAAGCGGACTTCGCGTTGGAAAAAAAATTAGCTTGCCGGGATTAGAAGTTCCGAGTGCTATCAAGTCTATCTACAAGCAAAGACTTTTTACCTCTGTAGATATTGTAGCAAGCTCCATCGTAGGAGACATTGTTTCGTTGGAAATCAAAGTTGTGGAGAAACCTCGATATTCATCTCATCGATTCACCGGCGTAAAAAAAGCGGCTCATGATGATTTGAATGAAATCGTAAACGAACAACTTGTCAAAAATTCGATCTTCACAGAAGATCTCAAAGAGAATATCATACGCAATGTTTCTGAGTTTTATAAGGACAAGGGTTATCTTGATGCTCATGTAAGCATTACAGAAACTCCCGAACCCAAAAAAGATAATGCCGTAAAACTCATCATTGACATCAAAAAAGGCAAGCGAGTAAAAATTGAGCGAATCAGCTTTGACGGAAATGAGACAGTTTCTTCGTGGAGGTTGCGAAAGAAATTGAGCAAGACAAAATCATGGCGACAGATTTTTTCGAAATCGAGATTGCTCGAAGATGAATATGTCAATGACAAAGATAAACTGGTTGCCTATTATCGATCGTCAGGATATAGAGATGCAGAAATTGTAAGCGACAGTATGTGGAGAACTAAAGCCAATAGGTTGCGCATTCACATGAACATTCATGAAGGCAAGCGTTATTATTTTAGAGACATCAGCATCAAGGGCAATACCCTTTATAAGACAGAGCATATAAAAAATGTTTTGGGCATCCAAAAGGGAGACATTTACAACGAAGAGTTATTGCAAAAAAGACTTTCATTTTCGCAAGACGGACGTGATGTATCTTCATTGTATATGGATGAAGGATATTTGTTTTTTAGAGCAGAGCCCGTGGAGCTTGGAATCGAAAAAGACAGTGTGGATATAGAAGTAAGAATCACCGAGGGTGCGCAGGCTACAATAGACAGAGTGGTGATCAATGGCAATGACAGAACTCATGAACATGTTGTGAGACGGGAGCTCAGGACAAGGCCGGGACAGAAGTTTAGTAGAGCGGATATTATACGATCTCAACGAGCTATAATGGCATTGGGATTTTTCAATCCTGAAACCATAGGAATGAACACTCCGGTGAATCCTAGAAGAGGAACCGTGGATATAGAATACAGTGTGGAGGAGAGACCATCGGATCAATTGGAATTGTCTGCAGGTTGGAGTCAGTTTGGATTGATAGGAACGCTGGGAGTTGTGTTTAATAATTTTTCTACCCGCAATATTTTTAAAAAGTCAACCTGGAGTCCGCTTCCTCAGGGAGATGGACAGAAACTTTCATTGCGTGCGCAAAGCAATGGTCGATTTTTTCAAACCTACAATTGTTCATTTACAGAACCTTGGCTTGGGGGGAAAAAACCCAATTCATTGACAGTAGCACTTGCCTATACCGCTTTGGATTATTCAAATTCGGGAAGTGGAAAATTGGGTATTCTAAGAGGCTCTGCGACATTGGCATCACAGCTTAAGAGACCCGATGACAATTTTGTGAGTTCGACAACATTGAATCTTGAGAGAATCAGGCTCAACAATTACATTGGATTTTCGAGTAACGGACAGTATGTAAGAGATGGAGACTTTTATAATATTTCATTGAGACAGACCATAGCGAGAAACACCATTGCGGATCCGCTGTTTCCAAGATCCGGATCGAGGATAAGTCTTACAGTTCAATTTACACCACCTTATTCACTGCTTGGAAATAAGCTTGCCGACAGCAGCAATCTTTCGCAGAAGTTTAGATGGGTAGAGTACCATAAATGGAGAATTGATGGCGAGTGGTATTTCAATTTGGTCAATAAATTAGTTCTCGCTTGCAATGCTAAGATAGGTATTTTAGGATCTTACAATAAGTCCTTGGGCGCACCGCCATTTGAGAGATACCAAGTAGGAGGTGCCGGGCTCAATCAGAATCAGGCCAACAGTTTGGTGGGCTTGGATATCATTGCTCTGAGAGGTTATAATGAAACCGATGCAAGATTCAGGACAACCAATGACCGAAATAACTCAAGTTCCATATTAGAGAATGCTACAGTCTTCAATAAATTTACAGTCGAATTGAGATATCCATTGTCGCTCAATCCGAGTGCGTCCATATTCGCATTGATCTTTGCGCAAGGAGGAAACTCCTGGGTCAACATCAAGGATTACAATCCATTTGATTTGAAAAGATCATTTGGAGTGGGAGCCAGAGTATTTTTACCTATGTTTGGGTTATTGGGATTCAATTACGGAATAGGAATAGACAAACCATGGCTGACAGAGCAAAAAGCTTCCTTAAAATCTTACGGAGAATTCAACTTCATTCTTGGATTTGAGCCTGAATAAGGGAGGAAGATATCAATTATTCTATTTTAGCTGAATGCTATTCTGATATTGATATAAAAACAGAAAACTTATTATTATAAAAGAAGTGAACAGTGAAAATTAAATGGATTCTTGTTTTAATTCTTTTATACTCTTTGGGAATCGCACAAAGGACGACTGAATATCAATTTCCTGCTGAAAGTTCTTTTGTTAATAATAGAACCTCTGCCGTTAGCATAGGAGGCAACATTATTACAGCCACCTCTTATGATCAAGGCATATTAATCCTTGAGCTTACAACTCAAGATCAAATAGTAAACATTAAAAAAATTGATCTTGGTATATCAGTTGTTGTAAGAGATGTTTGCATTAGCCTGGATGGCTGCATCCATATCTCGGGTTATGGAATTGAGTCAGGAATTTTTATTTTAAAGATGGATAAGGATTTTAACCTTATATGGGCAAATCAATATGGCATCGGTATAGTTTATTACATTGGAAGTATGAGTGTAAACAAAGATGGAGTATTGAATTTGGTGGGAGCTGAAAAATATGCAACACCATACCAAGCTCCTATTTCAATCATTATCAATCCGTGTGGTGATATACTGAATTTCTCATCTATAGATGTCTTAGGAAGTGATACAGAGATCCTGTATGGATCAATGGCATTAAATTCCGATTTTATTCTTACAGGTGTTTCAAGCATTGGTTCTGACCAAAAATATGCGCTATGGTTGATGAGAGTGGATCTGTTTGGAAGGACCATTTGGTCAAAATATTACATTCAAAATGAGGTTGATTTTGATAGAGGTTTATATGCAAACGGTATTTTGGATCTGGGAAATTCTGAGTTTCTTCTTTGCGGGCGAAAGGGTGATGATGAGTTTGGGAATAATCGTCATTTTAAAGAAATGAATAGTTTTTTATGTCGATTTAATTCTGGTGGTGAGCTAATTCAATTTAAGCTATTTAAGTCAATTTCAACCAATTTCAATAATGTATATACACTCACAAAATCGAATCATTCAATTTACGGTGTAGGGTATACCGGATTGGTCGGGGATGGGATCATTCTATGTAAATATGATCAAAATTTAGATATCATAAGAGCTATTACGAATAAGCCTAATAATGGCGGATACTTTATTAGGGATATTGAATTTGTTGATGACAAAATATTTTGTTCAGGTGGTATAAAATTGGGCGCAAATCAAGGGAGTTGTTGGTTTGGGCGAATAGACAGTAATTTGACTACTTTTTGTTCATGGAAGACCATTGATTTAAAAGCTGAACCTTACATTCCAAATCAGATGAATTTTACTGAAAAATTTACTCCGTCAGAAGCAAGATGCCATAATTTGAAAGTTAATATTGAAGATTTAACATATACTACTTACCTATCCTCCTGCAACAGCTTGGATAAGCTGACTCTAATCAATCATTTGATTTTTAGAAAGGAAGTTGTCCAATTTTCAGGCATTAATGATTACTACTCAAACAAAGATAATTTGGTATCTCTTGTTGGAAAAACAAGCCCGATAGGAGGAGAGATTTATTTTGAAGGAGTGAAGACAAGCTCTATCAATCCGGGTCTGCTAATTGAGAATAAAGATTATACTTTGGACTATTTCTATCCCTCCAAAAACAACTGCTTCGAGTCATGTTCAAAAAAATTTAAAGTAATTAGTAAATAATTTTGGATGATGACTTCCAAATATTTGTCTATAGCTATTTGATAATCTGTGAAATATGGTTTTAAATGTAATAAATATTTATTTTGTGTAAATAACTTCTTGTTTGGCAGTATAAATTCAGTTATATTGTGCCAAATATAAGAAATACCAAATAGATTAGTTTACTATGAAAAATGCTATAATCATTGCGACTGCTACCATTATTTTTTGTTTTAGTTTAGTAGCCCAAAATACCGTTGAGAACTTGTTTACATCCGATAATGCTGTTTATGTGAATAGAACCTCTGCTGTAAATAGCAACGGAAAATTTTACACAGCTTGCACCAGAGATAAATCGGTTTTGCTGATGGAAATGGATCAAAATAATTGGGTCTCAAGGATTAAAAAATATGCCTTTAAAAATATGAATTTGGTGAGGGAGATATATGTGGATGTGGATGATAATATATACATCGCCGGATATAGCAGTATATTGAACAGGCTATTTGTGCTCAAACTTAATCCTAATTTGGATGTCGTATGGTCAAATTTTTATGGGCCTATTGACAGATATTATCTAGGTGGAATGAGCGTAAACTCAAGTGGTAAAATAAATTTGGTAGGAATAGACAGTTATCAATCAATTGATCCCTCAGCTTTTTCCGCAGTGATATCCGCAGATGGTACTCTGATTAATTATAGCAAAATTTATGTTAGGGGATATGTTGATGAAGTTTTGTATAGTACAACTCCAAATGGAAACTCAGGCTTTATTTTAGTTGGATCTGCAGGTAACTCCAACGGTTCTACAAAATATCCTCTTTGGATAGCCAGCATTGACGCTGATGGTAATAAATTATGGAGCAGGTACTGGGAGCAATCTGAGACAGATTTTGATCGAGGATTAATTGGTGTTACTGTAGTGCCATTTGAAAATAATACTTTTATTCTTTCCGGCAGGAAAGGGGATGATAGAAATGGGCTCGCTTCAAATTATAAAGAGATCAATAGCATTTTAGTTCATTTTAATCAAAATGGTACTATTCTCAATTTTAAAGAATATTTAAGTGGCCCAAATATTTTTAATTATGCTTTTGCTACCACTTATGATGGTAAGAATATTTATTTTGCCGGAAGTAATGGACTGATTGGTCAAGGAGCATTTATTGCAAAATTAGATAAGAACTTTGAGGTAATTCATGCATTGTCCAGATATGGAGGTAGTATGTTCTTTTCTGATGTTGATGCAAGTTCATCTAGATTATTGTTTTCCGGAGCAAGGCATAATTCCACGATGATTTATGATTATTGGTTTATTAATACTGAACCAAGTTTAAATAATCTTTGTGGTTTTGAATCTATTGATCTGACTGCAAAGAACTATACACCAATAGAGATTTATCCAAATGAAGAAATAAATAGTTTTATACAGCAAGATCCGTTAGTTTTAAATTTGGTTGAAGACTTTTGTTTCACGGCAGATGAATTTATTTGTCCAAATGCAGGGGTATCAAGTGTTCTGTTAAATCTTAAATTGGGAAAAATGAAAGTCTCTATATTAGGTTTGGATACTGTTTATTGTAATACTGATCAATTGATCTCTCTAATTGGGAAGGGGAGTCCAAGTGGCGGAAAATTTTATTTGAACGGGGTAGAGGTAAGCTCTTTTAATCCGGGATTGTTAAATCCTAATATTACTTATACATTAAAATATTATAACGGAGCTCCTGATTTGTGTAATGAAACAGCTTATCATAATTTTACTGTATTAGCAAAGCCTAGTTTTCAAATAAATGCCCAAAATGGCTGTGTAGGAGAGCAAATTTTA
The DNA here is from genome assembly GCA_002360455.1 of Saprospiraceae bacterium UBA3362. GTDB lineage: Bacteria > Bacteroidota > Bacteroidia > Chitinophagales > Saprospiraceae > Vicinibacter. The sequence goes on along the minus strand of DEQQ01000051.1, from coordinate 2,852 downwards.
GTTACATTAGCTGGAAATCCACATGCAGTGAATTATAATTTTGATTGGGATGGTGGTCGACTTATATCAGGAACAGGGAATGGTCCATTTGAAATAATCTATGATGAGCCTGGAGTAAAAAATATAAAAGTGTCTGGAATTACACCAGGGTGCGGAACCATAGAAAACAACCTAAAAATACAAATTTCAGAATTGAAGATATCTCTTACACAGGATACTTCTCTTGTCAAGGGATCTTATATTGATTTAAAGGTTGTTCCCCTTAATGGACAAAATCATACTTACAAATGGACACCAACTAATGATTTGACTTGCAGTAATTGCCCCAACCCAAGAGCAACACCAAAAAGTACGACTAAATACAAAGTTATTGTAACCGATAATGAGACGGGTTGTACAGCAATGGGTTGCGTAAACATTAGGACTTCATGTTGTAAATAAAAGGTTGGAGCAAAATAGATTTTCCATAAAATAATAAAAGCTATATCATGAATAAATTTTTATATGTAGGACTATGTATCAATATCCTTTTCGTAAATAAGGTAATTGGACAAAGCACTATTGAGAGCTTATTTTCATCTTCAAATGTTGGTTATATTAATAGATGCTCAGCGGTTAATAGTAAAGGATATTTTTATTCTATTACCTCTGAACAAAATCAGATAATGTTATTTGAAACAAATAACTCCAACAAAATATCAAGAGTAAAAAGACTTACAATGCAGTCTTCAGTTTTGACAAGAGATTGTTACATTGATGCAAATGATAATATTTATATATCCGGTTATTTATCCGGTGCATACAGAATTTGGGTAATTAAATTGGATAAAGATCTTAATGTTATTTGGTCCAATTTTTATGGTAATTCGGTGTTCTATTATATGGGAGGAATGGGTGTAAATAGTAATGAAGTCATCAATATTGTCGGAATTGATCAGTTTCCTGATCAGAACAGTCAAGTATCATTTTCAATGTTAATTAATAAAGATGGTCAATTGATAAAATACGAAAAAATAGGAGTTGTTTCAACCACATTCGAGGCATTATACTCGTCAACACCAATAGGAAAATCAGGGTTTATTTTAGTTGGAACAGGAGGGGTTTTTGATGGTACGAAATATCCCTTATGGGTGATGCGAATAGATGAAAATGGCAATAGATTATGGAATAAGTTTTGGGTTCAAAGTGAAACAGATTTTAAAAGAGGGATTTTTGCTTCTACTGTATTAACAATTAACGATTCTGAAATAGTCATTTTTGGCCGTAAAGGAGATGACCAAAATGCAACGAACCCATCGACGAAAGAAATTAATACAATTTTAGTAAAAATGGATATTAATGGAAACATATTGAAATTTAAAGAATACAAAAGTCTACCTACTAGTTTTAATTATTCTTTTGGAGGTGCGTATGATGGTAATTATTATTATTTTGCAGGTAGTAATGGAACCATTGGGAATGGATCTTTTATTGCAAAAATTGATCAAAACTTTGATGTTGTTGAGGCAAGAACAATAGACAAGAGTGGTTTTTTTTTTTACAGATGTTAAATCAAACAATTCAAGAGTTTATTTTTCCGGGGGGAAAAGAAATCTTTTTGGTAATTTGCAATATTGGTTTTTAAATGCAGATAAAAATCTTCAACCTTGGTGTGATTGGGCCAGCCTTACTTTACAATCTTTTGATTATACTCCCGTAAGTATTGATTTTGACCTAACATCCAGCGGAGGAGGTTCTACAGAGATGAATCCTATTCAAGCCAGTATAGAGAATTGTATTGATATTAAAGAATCATTGTGTATAAACTCAAATATATCGAGTATTACACATGAAATTATGGTATCAAATAATACAATTCTAAGCATCGTTGGTTTAGATTCTGTATATTGTAATAAAGACACAGTTATTTCATTAATAGGGAAAGGAATCCCATCCGGTGGTAAGTTTTATCTGAATGGTATAGAAATTACTTCATTCAATCCTGCTGTTTTGAGTCTAAATACTGTTTATGATTTGAAGTATTTTAATGGCTCCCCCGGAATTTGCAGCGATACAGCAATTCACCAATTTATTATTTATTCAAAACCAGATTTTACTGTTAATGCAATGTCTGGCTGCATAGGCGATAAGATAAAGGTCTCTTTAACAGGAAATAACACTTTGGGGAACTTTCAATGGACGTGGGATGGTGGTAGAGTAGTTAGTGGTACAGGATCTGGTCCTTATGAGATTATTTATAGCAGTCCGGGAGTTAAAACTATTCGTGTTTCAAGTAACACTAATTTTTGTGGTAACTTTGAAGCCAGTAAAACAATAACAATTTCAGGCATAACTGTTTCAATTTCTAAGGATACATCGATTATAAATGGCTCATTTGTAGATCTTAGTGTGAACCCTCTTGGCGGAACGAGATATAAATTTGTGTGGTCTCCTTCAAATTCTTTGTCTTGTGGGGATTGTCCAAATCCTCGTGCAACTCCAAAACGAAGCACTAAATACTGTGTAACAGTGACAGATGAAATCAATGGCTGCACTGCAACTTCATGTGTTAATGTAAGGGTATCTTGTTGTAAATAATTCAAAGGCAATTTCAAGTAATTGTTAATCAATATGATATACATTTACTTATATTGTATAATATTTTATCTATATTTGTGCAATTATGAAAGTAGTCATATTTGCCGGAGGGATAGGTTCAAGAATTTCGGAAGAATCTATTTTGAAGCCCAAACCTATGATTGAGATTGGTGGAAAGCCAATTTTATGGCACATAATGAAGATTTATGCTGCCCAAGGATTTAATGATTTTATAATATGTCTTGGCTATAAGGGACATATGATAAAAGAGTTAG